>JABDLU010000196.1 GCA_013002865.1 Acidimicrobiia bacterium | reverse complement strand
GATGTCGATGCCCTCGGCGTCTACGGCGCCGCGGTTGCCAAATCGGTGAGCCACCAGCCGTGGCCGGGCCGGCCCCCGCCCCGCATCGCCGCTGCCGGCGCCGGCATGCTCAACGGGATCGGCATTCAAAACCCCGGCATCGACCAGTGGCGTACTGCGATGCCGCCCCCGGAATCACTGCCCGTCCCGGTGTGGGGCTCGGCCGTCGGCGGTGACGCCGCCGAGTTCGCCCTCGTTGCCAAGGGGCTGGCGGCGGCCGGCGTCGCCGCCGTGGAGATCAACCTGTCGTGCCCCAACCTGGAAGAGGGCACGATGTTTGCGTTGCGACCGGCTGCCAGCGCGGCCGTCGTCGCGGCCGTTCGAGCCGCCACCGACCTGCCCATCGGCGCCAAGCTCTCACCCAACAGTGAGGACATCGTCGCCGTGGCAAGAGCCGTGGTCGAAGCCGGTGCCGACTTCGTCGTGCTGACCAACACCGTGTGGGGTATGGGCATAGACCTGGAGACCCGCCGGCCCCTCCTGTCCGGGGAGATCGGCGGTTACTCGGGCGTCCCGATCAAGCCCATCGCGCTCCGATGCGTGTGGGAGGTGGCCGGTGCCCTCGACGTGCCGATCGTCGGCTGCGGCGGAGTCCGCACCGGCGAGGACGTGGTCGAGTACCTGATGGCGGGTGCGGCGGCCGTTGCGATGGGGAGTATCCATTTCGCCGAGCCGCGGGCGGGGCGGCGAATCCTTGCTGAGGCCGACCGGTGGTGTGCCGGCCATGGGGTCGACTCGCTTTCGTCACTGATCGGGTCGGCTCGATGAGCGACCGGATACTCGTGGCGCTCGACCTGGCAACCGCCGAAGACGCGGTGCGCCTTGCCCGTCAGCTGGCACCTCATGTTGGGGGATTCAAGGTCGGCCTCGGGCTTCTCTACGGCCCCGGACCGGCCACCGTCGCCGCCGTTGCCGAGGTTGGCAAGCCGGTCTTTGCCGATGCCAAGCTGCACGACATTCCGTCCCAGGTGGAGCGGGCGGCCCGGCGCCTGGCGGCCCTGGGGGCTCGCTGGATAACGGCCCATGCGGCCGGGGGGGTCGCAATGCTGGAGGCAGCCACCGCCGGCGCTACCGCCGCCGCCACCGGGAGCGGCATCCTGGCGGTGACGGTACTCACCAGCCTCGGCCCGGCCGACGTCGAGCGGATCGCCCCGGGCAGCACCGCCGGCAAGCTGACGTCCCGGATGACCCGGGCCGCCGCCGAGGCATCCTGTGAAGGGGTCATTTGCTCCGCCCGGGAGCTTGGGGTCGTCGCTCAGGTCGCTCCGGGCCTGGTGAAGGTGACACCCGGCATCCGGCCCGCCGGTAGCGACCCCGGAGATCAGGAGCGGACGATGAGCCCGACCGAGGCCGTGCAGCGCGGCGCCGACTATCTCGTGATCGGCCGCCCCATCACCCGGGCCGACGATCCGGTGGCGGCTGCGGCGGCCATCAGTGAGGCGGTAGAGTCCTGAGCCGAGGAGTTCACCATGGCTGTGCCCAAATCCACCCCCGAACAACGCGAAGCCGCGCTGGCGAAAGCCGCTGCGGCCCGCCGGCTGCGAGCCGAGCTCAAGGAGCTCCTCAAAACCGGCACCCTCACGCTTCCCAAGCTGTTCGAGCGGGCCGATGCCGACGAGCTTGTGGCCGGCATGAAGGTGTATTCACTGGTTGCCTCCGTCCCCGGTGTCGGCAAGGTCAAGGCGGGCCGGATCATGCAAGAGATTGGGATCGCCGACAATCGACGGATTCGGGGGCTCAGTGACCGCCAACGACAAGCCCTCCTCGACGCCCTCAGCTGACCGCCCCGGCCGGCTGTTCGTTGTGGCCGGGCCCTCGGGAGTCGGCAAGGGCACACTGATTCGCCGCCTGATCGGGCGGTGGCCGTTCTACCTGTCGGTGAGTGCCACGACCCGGCCACCCCGGCCCGGAGAGATCCACGGTCGCGACTACATATTCCTGGCCGATGACGAGTTCGACCGGTGGCTGGCCGAGGATCGGTTTCTCGAGTGGAATCAGCACTTCGACCATCGCTACGGGACGCCCCGGCAGGCCGTCGAGGATCAGATCACCGCCGGGCGAGACGTTGTGCTCGAAATCGAAGTCGAGGGGGCCGGTCAGGTCCGCCGCAACGATCCCGACGCCATTTTCATCTTCATCGAGCCGCCCTCGCTCGAGACGCTGGAACGGCGCCTGTCGGCCCGCGGTGACACCTCGGACGTTGCCGCCCGGCTGGCCCGGGCCCGCCGCGAACTGGCGCTGGCCCCCGATTATGACCATCGAATCGTCAACGACGTCCTCGAAGACGCCGCCGCCCGGCTACTATCGGTATTCGCAGATCCGGAAGGTTCCCAACATGATCACCCCGCCGATTGAGGACGTCCTCGACAAGGCAGGAAACCGCTTCACCCTGGTGGTGCTCGCCGCCCGGCGAGCCCGCCAAATCAATGCTTACTTCAACCAGCTCGGGGAAGGGATCGGCACGTATGCCCCCCCGCAGGTCACCTCGCTGTCCCGTAAGCCGCTCTCCATCTCCCTGGAGGAGATCTCCGAGGGCAAGGTCGAAGTCGACATCGTCACCGAGGACTGATGCTGTCGGGACGGCGCATCCTGCTCGGCGTGACCGGCGGGATAGCCGCCTACAAATCGGCGTATCTGGCCCGCCGCCTGGTCGAAGCCGGTGCCGAGGTCCAGGTGGTTATGACCGAAGCGGCCGATCGGTTCGTCGGCCGTCAGACATTCGCCGCGATCACCGGTCGTCCCGTGGCTACTGAGCTCTTCGACGGCGGCTCGGTGTCGCCGCACACCGACCTGGCGGCATGGGCCGAACTGATCGTGGTCGCTCCGGCGACCACCAACCTGCTTGGCAACCTCGCCAACGGCCTGGCGACCGACCTGCTCACCAATACGCTCCTGGCGGCCCGGAGCGGGGTGCTGCTGGCACCGGCCATGCACACTGAGATGTGGGAGCACCCGGCGACACAGCGCAATGTCGAGCGGCTGCGAGGCGACGGTCACGAGATGGTCGGTCCCGAGTCGGGTGAGTTGGCCGGCGGGGACGCCGGTCCGGGCAGAATGTCCGAGCCGGAAGCCATACTGGCGGCTGTGGAGAGACTGCTCGGCGATGCCTGATCTGAACGGCTGGTCGGTGCTCGTCACCGCCGGCGGGACGCGCGAGCCGATCGACCCGGTTCGGTACGTGGGAAACCGCTCGTCGGGAAAGATGGGCAACGCCATCGCCCTTGAAGCGCATGCCCGGGGCGCCGATGTCACCCTCGTAACCACCATGCCGGCCCCCGACACGATCGAGCACGTCGTACAGGTCGAGACGGCCGCAGACATGGCCGAAGCCGTGTGGAGCCGGGTGGTCGATCAAGACGTCATCGTCATGGCGGCCGCGGTAGCGGACTTCCGTCCTGCGACCTCCCACGACACCAAGCTGGCGCGGCGGAGCGCCCCCGCCGTGATCGAGTTGGAGCCGACTCCCGACATTCTCGCCGGGGTCGTCGAGCGCCGGCGCGATTGCCTCGTGGTCGGGTTCGCGGCGGAGACCGGGTCACTCGAGCGGGCGATTGAGAAGGCTCAATCGAAGGGCGTCGACCTGCTTGTCGCCAACGACGTGCTCGCCGACGGCTCCGGGTTCGGCACGGTCACGAATCAGGTGACGATCATCACGCCGGACGGCTCGGCCCAACCCTGGCCGCTCCTGAGCAAGGCGGAAGTGGCGAGCCGGCTGTGGGACATGATCCCCGGCCTGCGGGGGTGACCCCCACCACAGCTCAGGTCGTACCGGCCGTCCCCAGCTTCTCGGTGGACGACGGCTTCAGCTATGCAATTCCGGATGAGATGGACCTTGTCGTCGGATCGGTCGTCCGGGTCCCGCTCGGGGGCCGGCGGGTGCGCGGCTACGTGACCGGGGTGCGGGACGGTTCGGCCGACGGCCTCAAGCCCGTGCTGCGCCGGTCGTCCAAGGTCCCGGTGTTCGGTGATCGGCTGCTGCAGACCCTGCGATCGATCGCCGTGCATTACGTAGCACCGCTCAGTGTCGTGCTGGCCAAGACGGGACCCCCCAACCTGCCAGGAACCCCGCGCCCGCCGCGGTTGCCTCCCGTGACGGGAGCACCCCCGTCACCGCTGCCCGACCTGAGCGGACGGCTGGCCGACGGCGGGCATGACCGGCCTCGATTTCTGCTCGGTCGCAAGCCCTGGGCGGAGCCGCTGGCCGGGCTCATGGCCGAGCCCCTCGCGGCCGGCCGGTCCGTCCTGGTCGTGATGCCGACGGTGGTCGAGATGCAGGCGCTGGCCGATGCCCTGGAGGAGCACTTCCCGGGCCGGGTCCTGTCCGCCACGTCGAGCGCCGATGCCTGCGAGCTGACCGCGGTGTGGAGCATGAGCACCCGCCATGCCGGACATGTTGTCGTTGGAACCCGGGAGGCGGCTTTCTGGCCGATCGCCGACCTGGCGCTGGCCGTCATGGTTGGGGAGGACCGCAAGGGGATGAAGGAGAAGAGCTCGCCGACGATTCACGCCCGGGAGGTGCTGAGACGCCGGGCGGCGGTTGAGCGCTTCGGACTGGTTCTGGTTGGGCCGGTACCGAGCTCCGAGACCGTTGCGGCCGGGACGCCGCTGGCCCACGGGAGCCGTACCCGGGTGTGGCCGCTGGTGGAGATCGTGGACCGCAACGAGGAGCCCCCCGGCAGCGGGTTTGTCGCCGGCCGCAGCCGGACGGCCATCAAGTCGGTTGCCGCTCGCGACGGGCGGGTGTTCGTATTCACCCACCGGCGCGGCTACGCGCCGGCATTTCGCTGCCTCCACTGCCGCCTCGTGCGAACGTGCAAAACCTGTGATGCGCGGGCGGGGAGGTCGGCCGAATGCACGAGATGCGGCTCGACGCTGGGCCCCTGTACCGGGTGCGGCCGCTCGTCGTTTGAGCCCCTGGGCGCCGGAGTGGAGCGCCTCACCGAGGAGGTGGCCGGTTTCGTGGCGGCTGGGCCGGTCGGGTCGATTCACGCTACCTGGGTAGGCACCGAGCGCGACTTGCCCCTCGTATCCGATGTCGATCTTGCCGTCGTCGTCGACGCCGACGGCCTGATTCACGCCCCCAACTACCGGGCAGGCGAGGATGCCCTTGCGCTCCTGGCGAGGGTTGCCGAGACAGTCGGTGCCGGCTCCGGCCGGCGAGCTATGGTCCAGACCGGGCGGCCGGACGAACCGGTCATCGACGCGCTCCGGCGCGGTGACCCGCTCGAGTACCTCGCCGCCCAGATCGACGCCCGGGCGGCTAGCGGATTGCCTCCGGCAGGCGAAGTGATTGTTGCCGAAGTCGACACCGCCCCCGATGCCGACACTGAGTTGCGTGAGCTGGTCGGGGGGCGGGCCGACGTGTTCGGACCGGCCGACCGGGCGGGGCGGTCACGCTGGCTGATTCAGGGCCGCGATCTGCGTCCGGTTCGGATCGGTCTGCGCCGGCTGGTTCAGACCTGGCGGGATGCGGGCGCCCGGGTCCGCATCGATGTGGATCCGCTCGAGCTGTGAGTACGCTACGTCGCTATGGCCGTTTTTCCGATCAGAGTCTTCGGTGATCCCGTACTCAACACCCCGGCACAGCCGGTTGAGACCTTCGATGATGCCCTGCGCCGCCTGATCGACGACATGCTCGAAACCATGTATGCCGCCCCGGGGGTCGGCCTGGCGGCCCCCCAGATCGGTATCTCAAAGCGGCTCTTCGTCTACGACGTTGGTGACGGGCCGGGCCACCTGATCAATCCGGAGCTGACGGATTCGTCGGGGGAGTGGGAGTTCGACGAGGGCTGCCTCTCCGTGCCTGAGCGATTCTGGCCGATTGCCCGACCCGGCTTCGCCCGGCTGGAGGGGGTGGACGTTGAGGGTGAGCCGGTGGTCCTCGAAGGGGAGGAGCTGATGGGTCGCATGCTGCAGCACGAGTTCGACCACCTGAACGGCATGCTGCTTCTCGAACGCCTCGGCAAGCGGGAGCGGAAGGCCGCCCTGCGCGAGCTGCGCGAGGCCGCCTTCGGCATCTCCCGGCCTGAGTGATGGCGCCCCGGACCGCGTTCTTCGGGACGCCGGCCACTGCGGTGCCGGCGCTGGCGGCGCTGTGCGCGGCCACCCGAGTCGAACTGGTGGTCACGCGGCCGGACAGGGCCCGCGGACGATCCGGCACGCCGCAACCGCCCGCCGTCAAAGAAGCCGCCCTGGCCTGGGGCCTGCCGGTCGAGCAACCCGCCCGGGCGGCCGACGTCGCGCCGCGTCTCGACGGCCTGGACCTGTGCGTTGTCGTCGCGTACGGACACATCCTTCCCGCGGCCATGCTGGAGATACCGCACCGGGGATTCGTCAACCTTCATTTCTCACGGCTGCCCCGCTGGCGGGGGGCCGCTCCGGTTGCCCGGGCGATTCTGGCGGGCGATGAAACGACCGGTGTCGACCTGATGGCGCTCGACGCCGGGATGGACACCGGCGACCTCATCGCCCGTCGGGAGGTCGACATCGAAGACGACGACACCACCGGCACGCTGACCGGGCGGCTGGCCGGGCGGGGCGCCGAACTGCTGCTGGAGACCCTGCCGGGAATCCTCGACGGCTCGGCGATCCGGACCCCGCAGCCGGAGACCGGCATCACCCACGCCGCCAAACTCGAAAAGGCTGCCGGCCGCCTCAATCCATCGACGATGTCGGCGGACGAATGCGACCGTGTGGTACGAGCCTTCAACCCCAACCCGGGGGCGTGGGGCATGGTCGATGGTGGCCGCATCAAGGTGTGGCGCTCCCGGGTTGCCGAGGCCGGTGACCTGGAGCCGGGCGTCACGCGACGGGACGACGACCGGGTCCTGGTGGGCACGCCGGCAGGGGCCTGGGAGCTGATCGAGGTCCAGGCCGCCGGCAAGGGCCGCATGACCGCCGCGACGTGGGCCCGGGGCCACCGCGGCGCCTTTCACTGGGAGTGAGCAGCCGGGCAACCGCGGCCTCGATCCTGGGGCGGGTGATCCGGACCGGCGCCTACAGCAATGTCCTGCTTGGAACCCTCGGTGGCACACCCGATGATGCCCTCATCCGGCGCCTGGTATACGGGTCGCTGCGCCACCTGCCCGCCATAGATCAGCTCATTGCCCGGGCGTCGCATCGACCCCTCGCCGACATCCAGCCCGAGTTGCTCGACCTGTTGCGGATCGGCACGTGGGAGCTCCAATTCGGGGACGGTGCACCCCATGCCGCAGTCAACGAGGCCGTGGAAGCGGCCCGTCCGGTGGCGGGCCGGAGCGGGGCAGGCTTCGTCAATGCCATCCTGCGCCGGGTCA
>JABDLU010000125.1 GCA_013002865.1 Acidimicrobiia bacterium | reverse complement strand
GTGCCGTCGGTCTGCTCCCAGATCTCGGGCCCGGTGCTCTGATAGTGCGATTCCGGGTTGGCCTCGTTGGCGTATTGATTGGGGCTGAACGCCCCCGGTGTCTCCTCGACCAGGCGGGCGGCGACCGAGTAGTACGAGCGGGGGTCGTCCGGCTCGACGTCGGTGGGGGCGACGTGGACCTCGGCCCCGTAGGCGCGCAGCCCGTCGATCTTCTCCTGCGACATCTTGTCCGGCATCACACAGATGAGGCGGTATCCCTTGATGGCGGCGACCATCGCCAATCCAACACCGGTATTTCCGCTGGTGGGCTCGACGATGGTTCCGCCCGGCTCGAGTTTCCCGGCTCGTTCGGCCGCCTCGATCATCATCAGCCCGATCCGGTCCTTGATGGAGCCGCCCGGGTTCACGTACTCGACCTTGGCGACCAGGTTGCCCGGCGGGTGCAAACGAGAGAGTCGGACGAGCGGGGTGTTGCCGATGGCATCGACGATGCTGGCGCGGATGTCCATCGGGCGAGTCTACGAGCCGGGAATAAGAAGCGAGCTTTCGCGGATATCCTCTACACATATGGAAACACAGACACTCAACGTTCCCGATATCTCCTGCGACCACTGCAAAGTCTCGATCGAGGGCGCCACCGGCGCTCTCGACGGGGTGACCGAATCCCGGGTCGACATCCCCGCCAAAACGGTCACCGTGATGTACGAGGCCGACCGGGTGGGGCTCACCGACATCGTCTCGGCGATCGAGGATCAGGGTTACGAAGTAGCCGAATGATCGAATCACCGGCCGTCGAAGAGTCGGCCGAGACCCGGCCGGTTTCCTTCGAAGTCGACGGGATGACCTGTGCCTCGTGCGCGGTACGCATCGAGCGGGTGCTCGGTAAGCAGGACGGGGTGGCATCGGCCGTCGTCAACTACGCCGGCGCCGAAGCCGTCGTCCAACTCGACCCGAGCGCCCATGTCGACGAGCTGACCGCAGCCATCGACAAACTCGGGTACCACCTCACCGAGATCACTGCGGAGGACCAACGGGAAGCTCCCTCCCACCGTCACGACCGCGAAGTCGTCTACCAGCGGCGCAATGTGGCGTGGGCGGCAGCGTTCACGATCCCGCTCATCCTGGTCATGCTGCTCGGCGACGGTTCGCGAAGCGCGATGGTTGCCATGTGGGCACTGGCCACGCCCGTGGTGTTTGTCTTCGGGTGGCAGTTCCATCGCAACGCCCTGCTGCGGTTGCGAGCGCTCGACACCAGCATGGACACGCTGGTATCGCTCGGGACGCTGGCCGCCTACGGCTACTCGGTGTGGGCGGTCTTCGCCGACGAACCGGTGTTCTTCGAAACCGCCGCCCTCATCGTTGCCTTCATCCTGCTCGGCCGCTATTTCGAGGCCCGCGCCAAAGGGAGCGCTTCCTCGGCCATCAGCCGCCTGCTCGAGCTGGGCGCCAAAGAAGCCCGCATCCTGCGCAACGGCACCGAGACCATGGTGCCCGCCGAGTCGGTTCGACCCGGCGATCTCATGGTGGTCAATCCCGGAGAGAAGGTCCCGACCGACGGTCGCATCAACGCCGGCCGGTCGGCGTTCAACGAGAGCCTGCTCACCGGTGAGTCGGTACCGGTTGATCGCGGTCCCGGCGATCTGGTCTATGGCGCCACCGTCAACCACCAGGGACGGGTCGTGGTGGAAGCCACCGCGGTCGGAGCGGACACGGCATTGGCCCAGATCGCCCGCATGGTCGAGGCGGCTCAGGCCAGCAAGGCCCCCGTGCAGCGCCTCGCCGACCGGGTGTCTTCTGTGTTTGTTCCCATCGTGATCGTCATCGCAGTGGCAACCGGGCTGATATGGCTGGCCGCGAGCGGCGAGGTCGAGACGTCCCTGCGCAACGCCGTCGCCGTGCTGATCATCGCCTGTCCGTGTGCGCTCGGACTGGCAACGCCGACGGCGATCATGGTCGGCTCGGGCCGGGGCGCCGAGCTCGGCATCCTCTTCAAAACCGCTGAGGTGTTCGAGCGCACCAGAACCATCGACACCATCGCCTTCGACAAGACCGGAACCATCACCTCAGGCCGCATGACGCTCGATGCGGTCGAGCCGATCGTCGACGAGACTCGCTTTCTCACCCTGGTGGCGTCGCTCGAAGCTGCCAGCGGCCATCCCGTCGCCCGGGCGCTGACGCTGGCCGCCGAAGAGCGTGATATCGAGCTGTTCAGCCCGACCGACGTCGAAGAACTCCCCGGCGGTGGCATCCGGGGCACGGTCGACGACACCGCGGTGGTGATCGGCACCACCGAGCTGATGACCGCGGAGGGTCTGGAGATCCCGCCCGAGATGCTCGGCCGGATCGAGGTACTCGAATCAACCGGACGGACCGTCTTTCTGGCGGCCTGGAACGGCGCCGTGCGAGGACTGGCCGCAGTCGTCGATGCCCCCCGCCCCGGAGTCGCCGGGGCGCTGCGCGACCTGGCCGCCATGGACATCGACCTGGTCATGGTGACCGGTGACAATCCGACGACGGCCGGCGCCGTTGCTCGGGAGGTCGGCATCTCCCGCGTGCTCGATCGGGTGAAACCAGCGGAGAAGGCCGCCGCGGTAGCCGAACTGCAGCAGCAGGGCGAGATCGTCGCGTTCGTAGGCGACGGCGTCAACGACGCGCCCGCCCTGACCCAGGCCGACCTCGGCATGGCGGTCGGCTCCGGCACCGACATTGCCATCGAGGCCGGTGACGTGGTCCTGCTGACGGGAGACCCCGGCCAGGTGGCCACCGCGGTTCGGCTGGCCCGGCGAACCCACCGCACGATCAGCCAGAACCTGTTCTGGGCGTTTTTCTACAACGCGGCCGCCATCCCGCTCGCAGCACTCGGGCGGCTCGATCCCAGCATCGCCGCTCTGGCGATGGCGTTCTCGAGCGTCACCGTGGTGGGCAACAGCGTTCGGCTGCGCCGGTTCCGTCGCTGACCACACCACCGGCGCTTCGTGCCAGAATCGGACGGTCAAGGTATAGGAGCCCCCATGGTCGAACCGTTCTTTACGGAAGTCACCGAGCCAATCACATTCGCCGGGCCCGACAGCACAGATCCGATGTCGTTTCGCTGGTACGACGCGTCGCGGGAAGTCGCCGGACGCACCATGGCGGAGCATCTCCGGTTTGCCACGTCCTACTGGCACAGCTTCAACTGGGATGGTTTCGACATCTTCGGCGCCGGCACCCTGGATCGTCCGTGGCTGGCAGGGACGGGTGACCCACTGGACGCCGCCCGCGTCAAGATGCAGGCGGCGTTCGAGTTCTTCGAAAAGCTCACCATCCCCTTCTGGTGCTTCCACGACCGGGACATCGCCCCCGAAGGAACCACCTTGAAGGAGTCGTTCGCCGCGCTCGACACGATGGTCGATGAAGCTGCCGCGCACATGGATCGCACCGGGACACGGCTGTTGTGGGGCACCGCCAACCTGTTCAGCCATCCCCGGTATCAGGCGGGCGCAGCCACCAACCCCGACCCGGAAGTATTCGCCTACGCCGCCGCCCAGGTGGCGCACTGCCTGGAGGCAACCCACCGCCTCGGCGGAGCCAACTACGTGTTGTGGGGCGGCCGGGAAGGGTATGAGACGCTTCTCAACACCGACCTGAAGCGGGAGCTCGACCAGCTCGCCCGGTTCCTGTCGATGGTGGTCGAGCACAAGCATCGCATCGGATTCGAGGGAGCCATCCTCCTCGAGCCCAAGCCGTTCGAGCCCACCAAGCACCAGTACGACTTCGACGTCGCGGCCGTTCACGCCTTCCTGCAGCAGTACGACCTCGCTGACGAGATCAAGGTCAACATCGAGGTAAACCACGCCACCCTGTCCGGGCACGATTTCGCCCATGAGGTGGCGGTGGCCGCCGCAGCAGGGATATTTGGGAGCGTTGATGCCAACGCCGGCGACGACCGGCTCGGCTGGGATGTCGACCGCTTCCCGGTGTCGGTCGAGCAGATGACGCTCGGCATGTACGAGATAGTGCGAGCCGGGGGCTTCACCACCGGTGGATTGAACTTCGACGCCAAGCTGCGCCGCCAGTCGATCGATCGGTCCGACCTCTTCTATGGCCACATCGGCGGGATGGACACCATGGCCCACGCCCTGCTGGTCGCCGCGGCTTTGCTCGAGGATGGAGCGCTGGAAGACGTCCGCGCCGATCGATACGCCGGCTGGGCGTCCGAACTCGGTGTCGCCATCATGAACGGCACCGAGACGCTGGCCGGCCTCCACGAGCGCGGTTTGAGCGTTGGCGAACCACACCGCAC
>JABDLU010000095.1 GCA_013002865.1 Acidimicrobiia bacterium | reverse complement strand
TCTCGATACTTGGCCTGGTAATCGGCGACGTCGGTTGAGGGCGGATCCTCGGAGACGACGGCGCTTCCCTCCAGCACGATGATGTCGCCGCCGGTTCCGTTGCCGTCGAAGTTGAACGCGCACGCCGGGTTGCGCTCCAGGTTGTGGGTGCGCGAGGTCCCGTCTTTCGAGTAGATGAGCATCGAGTCGCCCTCCCAGAGGAACCAGATGGGGGAGGGGCGGGGCGTGCCGTCCTTGTCAACCGTGGTGAGCCAGCCGACGACCTCGGCCTCGAGGCGGCGGCGAACACGCTCGCCGAACGGCGTATCAGGGATGGTGAACGGCATCGGGCGCGACTCTACTGGCAAGCGCGCGCCCCTACACCCGAAGGGGGGACTGACGAGGTCGGGAATTCGTGGTGGGAACGTCGAATGGTCGCAAGTGAGCGCCCCCCTCCCGGCTACGCCGGACTCCCCCCTCCGGGGGGAGAGAATGTGGGTCGGGCTGGCCGGATTTGAACCGGCGACCCCTGCGTCCCAAACGCAGTGCGCTACCAAACTGCGCCACAGCCCGTCGCAGCGTCCGGCGGTCGGCCGTCGGCTGTCAGGGGGAAGGGTAAACGCTCTGCCGCCGAGGCGGGTCTGGTTCAACGACGACTTCGGCGGTGCGGACGAACTCGACGAGCTGGGTGCGGGAGCGGTCGGTAGCGGTGCCGGTCCAGATTCGAAGGATGAGGCCGTGGCTGTCGAGCAGCACTGCGTACATTTCCTCGTCGGTGGGGAGGCCGAACCGGCGGAGGAACCCTGCGGTGTCGACGTGGAGCGGGACGGTCTTTTCGCGGGTGAGCCGGTCGGGGGCGGCGTCAAGCTGCTCCGTCTCGGCGGCCTGCGGCGCCTCCGGCGACGCCTCCTGGATCACCGGCATCTCGAAATACTCGAATCCGGGGGCCTGCAGCTCGAGCATCCGTGCCGTCCTGACCCACGATTTCATGGCGGGCCGCTGCCAGCCCCGGAAGCCCAGGAGGACGAGGGTCAGATCGGCGCCGAATGAGTCCGGGAACTCGAACGACTCCCCGGCCAGCGACGTCGCCGAAACCTCGGGGAAAAACAGCGTGTGGTCCATGTGAACTATTCGTTGCGACGCTCGATGTGGATGAGGCCCTCTGGCCGTCGACAGTCGACAGTCGACAGTTGACCCAATAAAGAGAAGACCCGAGCAAGGAAGGCAGTTGGGGGGTCAACCGTCTTCCTCGCCCGGGTGATCGCTTGGAGGATGCGACACGCTTTCTACGGACCACTCCCGGATACGGATGCCGGTATTCTCAGCACAGGTGCTGTGCGTGTTCGACCTGAGGGAGGAAAGGTGAAACCGGCCGCAGCAAACCGGCGTCTCACCGTGCGATGACTACCACCCTGCGCAACTGGTGGCGAAACGCCTCGGACGCCCTCGACCTGATGTGGACCGAGCCGCTCAGCTGGCTGGTGCTCATCGGTGCCGCCCTCTGGATCGCCCTGGCCTACCGCCGTGACGGTCGCCTCAACATGATGAAGACGGTGGCTATCGCCGGGCTTGGTGTGTGGCTGGTGGCGGCGTTCGCCATCACGATCTATCCCATCGAGCTGGAGGCGCCGAGGGCCGACCGCTTTGAAATCAAGAGCATCGTGCCGCTGTGGGGCACCATCGAGGCGATCGCCGATGCCGACGGCTACTGGATGGATGAAGACGCCTGGATGCGGCAGCGGCAGGCCATCGCCGACGCGCGGGGCGTGCCCGTCGAGACGGTCAACCTGGATCGCAAGGTGCACGGCCCGGGGTTGTCCGTCGTGCTGAAGGACCCCATCGGGAACACCGTGCTGTTTCTCCCTCTCGGCTTTCTGGCCGCATTCGGCTGGCAGCACATGCGTGATCCCAAGCGCATCCTCATGGCCGGAGCGGCCGTCAGCGGAGGGATCGAGCTGTCGCAGCTCTTGTTCGGACTGGGCAGCCTCGGCACCATCGACGACGTCATCTTCAACACCCTTGGTGCGCTGTTCGGCTGGGTGGGATGGCGGGTGAGCGTCGACGCTGCCGCCAGCATCCGCCGGCAGGCCATCTGGTAGCGAGTCGCGCATCGCCCGCTGCCGCTCTAATCTATTGGTCTCCCGCGGGTGTAGCTCAATGGTAGAGCTCCAGCCTTCCAAGCTGGCTATGAGGGTTCGATTCCCTTCACCCGCTCGTCTCTGCCCCCGTAGCTCAGTGGACAGAGCAGGAGCCTTCTAAGCTCTTGGTCGGAGGTTCGAATCCTTCCGGGGGCGCCGGCTCACATAGGGCATGGTGGCTGTAGCTCAGTTGGTTAGAGCGCCGGGTTGTGGTCCCGGAGGTCGCGGGTTCGAGTCCCGTCAGCCACCCCACTTTCACAACCAACTGAGGAGCTTCGTGGAAACCACCATTGCAGAGGCGGGACCGTTCGAGCGGGTCGTCACCGTCCAGATCGACAACAGCTCGCTGGAGACCGCCAAAGACGAGGCGGCCCGACGCCTCTCCAAGGACCTGAAGGTCAAGGGGTTCCGACCCGGCAAGGTGCCCCGCAAGGTGGTCGAAGCCACCGTCGGCGCCGACAAGCTGCGCTCGGAGGCCATCGATGTGGCGCTGCCCGGCCTGGTCGCCGAGGCACTCACCGAAGCGGATATCCGCCCGGCGGCCACACCGTCGGTGCAGGACCTGCGAGACACCGACGCCGGTGTCGAGGTCGACGTCAAGGTCACGCTCTGGCCCACCCTCGACCGGGTGCCCCTCTATGAAGGGCGCAAGGTGAGCGTCGACGCCCCGCAGGTGGAGGACGAGGACATCGATGAGCAGATCGACCGCCTGCGTGACCAGTTCGCCGAGCTCGAAGATGTCTCGCATCCGGTCACCGAGGGCGATTACGCCGTCATCAATCTCACCGCCTCGATCAACGGGGAGGCGATCGAAGACTTGACCGCCACCGATCTCACGTATCCGGTCGGGTCGGAGAGCTTCGTGCCCGGCCTGGACGCCCAGCTGATGGGATCCACCGCAGGCTCGATCGTCAAATACAACGAGACGTTGCCCGAGGGCATGGGCGAATACGGCGGGAAGGAAGTCACCTTCCAGGTGCTCGTCAAGGCGGTGCGTGCCAAGAAGCTGCCCGAGGTCACCGACGAGTGGGTTGAAGAGGTCTCGGAATTCGAGACCATCGACGCGTTGCGCGACGAGCTTCGCCGGGGCCTCGCCGAGCACAAGCTGGCGTCGGTCCGGCGCGAGTTCGCCGACAAGGTGCTCGCCGAGCTGGTTGATGACATGGAGATCGAGATCCCCGGCGGGCTGATCGACGCCGAGATGGAGTTCCAGATCCACCGGTTCCTGCACCGCCTCGGTGAGCAGAACATTCCGTTTACCGACTACCTGCGGATCACCGGCCAGGACGAGCAGGCGTTCGTGGCCGACGCTCGCGCCAACGCCGAGCGGTCGCTGTCGGTCCGCATCTTGCTGGACGCGGTCGGCGAGTCCGAGGGAATTGAAGTGACCGATGCGGAGTTACAGGAAGCCATGGCTGCCCTCGCCGCATCGAGCGAGGAGGAGCCGGAGGAGTACGAACAGGCACTTCGGGAGAGTGGTCAAATAGAGATCCTGACCGGTGATATCCTGAGGAACAAGGTTATTGACCGACTGGTAGAGGTAGCCGTTCCGGTTGACGAGAACGGCGCCGAGCTTTCCCTTGAAGGGGAGCGGGACGACGCCGACAGGACGGACGAAGCCGAAACAGAGGTTGAGGCTTCGGCCCCGGCCGAAGATGCCGCAACCGAAGACGGAGATTGAAATGGGTTACCTAGTACCAACCGTGATCGAGACCTCCAGCCGGGGCGAGCGCGCGTTTGACATCTACAGCCGGCTGCTCAAGGACCGCATCATCTTCCTCGGCACGCCGATCGACGATACGGTCGCCAACCTGATCATGGCCCAGCTGCTGCACCTCGAGAGCGAGGATCCCGACAAGGACATCGCCCTCTACATCAACTCACCGGGCGGGGTCGTGTCCTCGTTCTTTGCGATGTACGACACCATCCAGCACGTCAAGCCGGACGTGAGCACGTTCTGCATGGGACAGGCGGCCTCGGCGGCAGCGGTGCTCATGGCGGCGGGTGCCCCCGGCAAGCGCTTTGCGCTGCCGCATGCTCGCATCATGCTCCACCAGCCACACGGCGGGGTGGAGGGTCAGGTGACCGACATCGAGATCCAGGCCAAGGAAATCGTCCGACTCCGGCTCGAGCTGAATAACATCCTCGTCGACCACACCGGCCAGGACCTCGCCACCATCGAGAAGGACACCGAGCGTGACTTCTGGATGACGGCCGAGCAGGCTAAGGGATATGGCGTTATTGACGAGGTACTCATGCCAAGGCGACTCGCATCGGTTGGGAGCTAACTAGCTAGTGGCGAAATTCAGCGACGGATCCGAGCTTCTCAAGTGCAGCTTCTGCGGCAAGTCCCAGAAGCAGGTCAAGAAACTCATCGCCGGCCCCGGCGTGTACATCTGTGACGAATGCATCGATCTCTGCAACGAGATCATCGAGGAAGAGCTCGGCACCACCGCTGAGGTAGCTCCCACCGAGCTGCCCAAGCCCCGGGAGATCTTCGAGTTCCTCGACGACTACGTCGTCGGGCAGGAACGGGCCAAGAAGGTGCTCTCCGTCGCCGTCTACAACCATTACAAGCGGGTCAACGCCGGGATGAAGGAAACCGACGGCGTTGAGCTCCAGAAGTCAAACATTCTGATGGTTGGCCCCACGGGGTGCGGCAAGACGCTGCTCGCCCAGACGCTGGCCCGCCAGCTCAACGTGCCGTTCGCTATCGCCGATGCCACCGCCCTCACCGAGGCCGGCTACGTCGGAGAGGATGTCGAGAACATCCTGCTCAAACTGCTCCAGGCCGCCGACTTCGATGTGAAGCGGGCCGAGACCGGCATCATCTACATCGACGAGATCGACAAGGTCGCCCGCAAGGCCGAGAACCCGTCGATCACCCGGGATGTGTCCGGTGAGGGCGTCCAGCAGGCACTGCTCAAGATCATCGAGGGCACCGTGGCGTCGGTCCCCCCCCAGGGTGGGCGCAAGCATCCCCATCAAGAGTTCATTCAGATCGACACGTCCAACATGCTGTTCATCTGCGGCGGGGCCTTTGCCGGGCTCGAGCAGGTCATCAGCAGCCGGGTAGGGAAGCAGGGCGTTGGATTCGCCGCCGAGATCCACAGCCGCGACGAAAACCGGACCGACGAGATGCTCGCCGAAGTGCTGCCCGAGGACCTCATCAAGTTCGGTCTCATACCCGAGTTCATCGGCCGGCTCCCGGTGGTGGCCACCGTCGATGAGCTGGACCGGGACGCCCTGATCAGCATCCTCAAGGAGCCCAAGAACGCCCTCGTCCGCCAGTACGCCAAGTTCTTCGAGATGGACGGAGTCGAGCTCACGTTCACTGAACCGGCGCTCGACGCCATCGCCGATCAGGCGCTGTTGCGAGGTACCGGCGCCCGCGGCTTGCGTGCGATCATGGAAGAGGTCCTACTCAACACCATGTACGACCTTCCTTCTCGTGACGACATCGGCGAGGTCGTCATCGACGAGGACGTCGTCGCCCAGCGCGTCAACCCGACCCTCGTCCCCCTCAAGGGCCTCCCACCCACCGACGGCCCCGAAGTCTCCGAACGGAGCGCCTAGCGCAGCAGCTTCGCTGCTGCGGTCGACTGTCGGTCGCCGGTCGCCGGTCGCCGGTCTCCCGACGCCCGGGTCGGCTGACTAGTCCGAAATGCACCGGCTGCTATGACGCCGAAACCGTGAGACAACCACTCTGGGTGGTCGTATCGTTGGAGTAGAAGGTTTGGCGGGAAGCACAGCACCTCAGACAGCGGGCGCAGAAGCGAAAACACTCCCCACGGCATCGGGGAGTGTTTTCGCGTGGCGGCGCCGCAGCTACCGGCTATCAGCTATCGGCTATCAGCTGTCGGCCAGAACCTCACTCGGCCGCATTGTGACCGCACCAGTTGACCGGTCACCGGTGTCGGGGACGGACCGAGGCGGGAATGCCGAGGTCCTATCATCCTCCTTCTATGGAGTCCACCTACGACCCGGCAGCCGTTGAGGCGGACTGGTACGACGTCTGGGAGAAGTCCGGTGTCTTCATGCCGGAGCACAATCCGGACGGCGAGCCGTTCTGCATCGTTCTGCCGCCGCCGAACGTCACCGGCGTGCTGCACATGGGGCACGCGCTCAATCACCTCATCCACGATGTGATCCTCCGGCGCAAGCGCATGCAGGGGTTCCAGGTGCTGTGGCTTCCCGGGACCGACCACGCCGGGATCGCCACACAGACGGTGGTGGAGCGCGAGCTGGCCCGGGAGGGCCTCACCCGCCACGATCTTGGGCGGGACGCCTTCGTCGAACAAGTCTGGCGGTGGAAGGAGAAGTCGCACGCCACGGTGACCGACCAGATGCGCCGCCTCGGAGATTCGGTGGACTGGAGTCGGGAGCGCTTCACCCTCGACGAGGGCTTGTCGGCGGCGGTGCGGGAAGTGTTCGTCCGCCTGTACGAGAAGGACCTCATCTACCGGGGCAACCGCATCATCAACTGGTGCCCGCAGGACCACACTGCCCTGTCGGACATCGAGGTCGAGTACGAAGAGACCGCCGGTGAGCTGGTGTATATCAACTACCCGTTCACCGACGGCTCCGGCCACATCACTGTTGCCACCACCCGGGCCGAAACGATGCTCGGCGACACCGGCGTGGCGGTGCATCCCGACGATGAGCGCTATCGGGACGCTATCGGGAAGACGGTGGTGCTTCCGCTGATGAACCGGGAGATTCCCGTGGTGGCCGACGACGTCGTCGATGCCGAGTTCGGGACGGGGGCAGTCAAGGTCACGCCTGCCCACGACCCGACCGACTTCGAAATCGGCAGCCGGCACGGCCTCGAAACCGTCAACATCTTCACCGTCGAGGCGGTCGTCAACGACAACGGAGGGCGCTTCGCCGGGATGGACCGCATGGCCGCCCGGCAAGCCGTCAAACAGGCGCTGGCCGACGAGGGCCACCTCGATCACATCGAGGAACGCACCCACTCGGTCGGTCACTGCTACCGCTGCAACACCATCGTCGAGCCGTATCTGTCGCTGCAGTGGTTCGTGAAGGTACAGCCACTGGTCACGCCGGCCATCGCCGCCGTGCGGGCGGGGCGAACCCGCTTCGTCCCCCAACGATGGGAGAACAGCTACTTCCACTGGATGGAGAATCTGCGGGATTGGTGCATCAGCCGCCAGATCTGGTGGGGGCACCGGATCCCCGCCTGGTATTGCACCGACTGCGACGAGGTGATCGTCGCCCGGGAGGACCCGACCGGGTGTCCGAACTGTGCGGGTACCAAGCTCCGGCAGGACGACGATGTGCTCGACACCTGGTTTTCGTCGGCGCTGTGGCCGTTCAGCACGCTCGGCTGGCCGGACGAGACCCCGGATCTGGCCACCTTCTATCCCAACGCCGTGCTCGTCACCGGGTTCGACATCATCTACTTCTGGGTCGCCCGAATGATGAAGATGGGTCTCGAGTTCATGGGCGACGTCCCGTTCCGCGATGTGGTCATTCACGGGCTGGTCCGGTCCTCTGACGGCCGGAAGATGTCCAAGTCGCTCGGAAACGCCATCGACCCGCTCGATGTGATCGAGTCCCACGGCGCCGACCCGCTCCGGCTTGCCATCGTCCAGGCGGCCGCTCCCGGCCAGGACGTCCCGTTCGACATGGAGTGGGTGGAGGGTGCTCGCAAATTCGGCAACAAGCTCTGGAATGCCACCCGGTTCGTGCTCGGCCACATTGAGCCCGGCAGCGTGCCCGCCGACGGCGGGTATCCGGAGACGCCCGGGCCCGAAGCGGCGTGGATTCTGTCCCGGCTCACCGATGTGCTGGCCCGCTTCGATGAGCTTGCCGATGACTACCGCTTCAGCGATGCCTACGGCATGCTCTACAACTTCGCCTGGTCGGAGGTGTTCGACTGGTACCTCGAGCTGTCGAAGGCGGCGCTCGACAACGAAGCCGCCGCCGAAACCCGCCAGACCCTGGGCGTGGTGCTTCGCGACCTCCTCAAGGCATTCCACCCCGCCATCCCGTACCTCACCGAAGAGCTATGGAAAGAGGTGGTCGGAGATGGCCTGCTCGCCGGATCGAGCTGGCCCGAGCCGCCCCCGGTCGCCGGTCCCGCCTCGATGGGCGTGTTTCAGGAACTGGTGAGCGGCATCCGCCGGTTCCGGGCTTCGCACCAGCTCCCCGGTCGCCAACAGATCGCCGTGCACGTCGCAGGCGGGGAGGACATCGAGGACTGGTGGGCTCCCCAACTCGACTCGCTCGTCGCCGCCACCGTGCACGCCGGCAAGCCGCCCAGCACCGAGGGATTCACTCGCGTGGTTGCCGGGCCGGTCGAAGCGTTCATCCCGCTGGAGGGAGTGGTCGACCTGGAAGCCGAGACGACCCGGTTGCAGCGGGCCCTGGCCGGTGCCGAAGAGGACTTCGCCCTGGCCGATCGCAAGCTCTCCAACCCGAGCTTTCGGGACAAAGCGCCGGCCGACATCGTCGCCGGCGAGGAGCAGAAGCGCTCGGACGCCGAAGCCCGGATGGAGAAGCTGCGCGCCCAGCTCGCGGAGTTGGGCGCCCGGTGACCTACGAGGAGGCTGTCTCCTACCTCGAACAACACGCCGGTCGCGGCATCCGGCCCGGCCTTGGGCAGATCGCGGGCTTGCTCGACCTCATGGGCAATCCGCATCTGAGTTTTCCCGTGGTGCATGTGACCGGCAGCAAGGGCAAGAGCTCGGTATCCCGCGTGGTCACCGCGCTGGCCGTGGCCCACGGCTTGACCGTCGGCACTTACACCAGCCCGCACCTCGAATCGGTAGAGGAGCGCTACGCCTACAACTCGGTGGAAGCTTCGCCCGCCGAGTTTGCGCAGGCGGTGGCGGACACCGCCGCATTCGATCAGCTGATCGACGACGATCCCGACACGCGGCTCACGTACTTCGAGTTCGCCACCGCCGTCGGGTTCGCCTGGTTCGCCGAGCGGGCGGTGGAGCTCGGGGTGATCGAGGTCGGCCTCGGCGGCCGGCTCGACGCCACCAATGTGGTCGAGTCGGCCGTTGCCGTAGTCGCCTCGATCGCACTGGAGCACACCGAGTATCTCGGCGATACGCTCGCCGAGATCGCCACGGAGAAAGCTGCCATCCTGAAGCCGGGCGGCAGCCTGGTGACAGGCAGCCTCCCCGAGGAGGCCAAGCCGGTCATGGCAGCAAGAGCCAAAGAGCTCGGCGCCCCCCATCTCGTCTACGGACGTGACTTCCGGCTGGTCGACGAGGTGCGGGCCGTCGGCGGGTGGGACATCACTATCGACGGCGTTTACGAACAGTACGACGAGGTTCACATCCCGGTACACGGCCGCCATCAGCTCGAGAACGCCGCGGTGGCGGTCGCCGCCACCGAGGAGCTGCTCGGACGGGCGCTCGACGCAGACGCGGTCCGGGAGGGCTTTGCGACGCTGACCCT
>JABDLU010000094.1 GCA_013002865.1 Acidimicrobiia bacterium | reverse complement strand
CAGTCATCGGCGTTGGCACCTACCTGCTCCGGCTGTCGTTCATCGGGGTCTTGGGCACGCGGGCAATGCCAATCTGGGCGCAGCGCCCGCTGAAATACGTCGCCCCGGCGGTCCTGGCTGCCCTGGTGCTTCCGGCGGTCACACTGGTCGACGGGTCGGTCGACCTGACCCCCCTCGGCAATCCTCGCTTCCTCGCCGCCGCCGCGGCCGGGCTGATCGCCTGGCGCCTCCGGAACGTCGCCGCGGTCATCGTCGTAGGCATGGCCCTCCTGTGGCTACTGCAGGGACTCGGGTGATGCCATCCCGACAACTCAGGCCCGCCGCTACCGTCGCGCCATGAATCGAACCGTCCTCGCACCGGCTGTGGCGATTGCCGTGACCCTCTCCGCCTGTGGCGGGTCGGCGGGGGCCGACGAGGCACCGACCACGCTGTTGCCGGCTCCGACGACGACGAGTTCGGCGCCGACCACGCCCCCCACCACGGTGCAGCCCCCCACGACGACGACGACGACGACAACGACCGTGTCGCCGTTTGCCCGCCCCGATTGGCTGGGCACCCGGCCCCTGCCGCTGCGAGATGATGGCCACGGTGCAGTCCTGGCAACCCCCACCGAGCTGGTCGATCGCCGCCTGGAAACCGTGCGGCTGCTCCCACCGCCGGCGTCAGGAGAGTTCGAGTTCACCATCCAACCCGTACCCGACGACGTGCTGGCCCGATCGAGCTGGACACCGGATTGCCCGGTAGGAGTCGACGGGCTCGCCTATGTCACGGTTTCGCATGTCGGGTTCGACGGCGGGGTCCACACCGGTGAGCTGCTCGTCAACGCGGCCTGGGCTGAGGAGATCGTCGGTGTGTTCCGAGAGATCTTCGAAGCCCGATTCCCGATCGAGCAAATGCGGGTGATCCGACTGGACGAGGTCGACGACCCGCCGACGGGGGATTGGAACGAAACCACCTCATTTGTGTGCCGGCCGGCGGTCGGCAACACCAGCTGGTCCCAACATGCCTACGGGCTCGCCATCGACGTCAACCCGTTCCACAACCCGTATGAGAAGGGCGACCTGGTGATTCCCGAGCTGGCCAGTGCCTACACCGACCGCGCGTTGCTCCGGCCGGGGATGATTCAGGCGGACGATGTGGTCGTCGAAGCCTTCGCGGCCATCGGATGGGCGTGGGGTGGGGAGTGGAACTCGCTGAAGGATTGGATGCACTTTTCCGCCAGCGGGGGCTAGCACCACCGCGAGCGATCCGATTGGTGGTACCGTGATAGCGGCGAGTGCACGAACCGAATCGTGCTCGCCGGGCCTCTACCGCTCCACCGCTTCGTTGAGTTGTGCCGGGGGCCGACCAACGACTACGGAATGGAACACACATGCAAGCCCCCATCACGGCCGCCACGGCCACTTTCGACGCGCTCGGCGTGTCGGACGATCTCGTCGATGCCCTGACCGGCAAAGGCATTACCGAGCCTTTCCCGATCCAAACCATGGCCATCCCGGACGCTCTTGCCGGCCGCGACGTCTGTGGGAAGGCCCAGACCGGCTCCGGAAAGACCCTGGCGTTCGGCATACCGCTCATCGAGCGGACGGCGCCGGCCAAGCCCCATCGCCCAACGGCATTGATCCTTGTGCCATCGAGGGAGCTCTGCGTGCAAGTGGCTCGAGAGCTCACCCCGCTGGCCAAGGGCAGAGGACTGCGTCTCGCCACCGTGTACGGCGGGGTGTCGATGGGGCGCCAGATCCAGGATCTCGAGGCAGGAGTTGAAGTCCTGGTGGCAACCCCGGGCCGGCTCATCGATCTCATCGATCGCAAGCAGGTGACGCTGGGAGACGTTTCGGCCGTCGTCATCGACGAGGCCGACCAGATGGCCGACATGGGCTTCCTCCCGCAGGTCCACGCCGTGATGCGAGACGTCAAGGGCGGCCACCAGACGATGCTGTTCTCGGCCACGCTCGATGGTGCGATCGCCTCTTTGATCAATGCCTACCTGACCGACCCCGTCCGCCACGAAGTGGAATCCGAGGGAGAGGTCGTCGACACCCAGGAGCACCGGTTCATCGCCGTCCATCAGTTGGATAAGGTGAAAGTGGCCGCCGCCATCGCCGACTCGGTGGACCGCACGCTGATTTTCGTCCGAACCAAGCGCGGTGCGGACCGGGTGGCCGAGCAGTTGCAGCGGGAAGGCACCAATGCGGCGGCTATCCACGGCGATCTGCGCCAGCAGATTCGTGAGCGGGCGCTACGCGACTTCTCGAAGGGGACCGTGCCGGTGTTGGTTGCGACCAACGTGGCGGCCCGGGGACTCCACATCGATGATGTTGACATCGTGGTTCACTATGACCCGCCCGACGACTACAAGAGTTTCATTCACCGGTCGGGACGCACCGCCCGGGCGGGGGAGAGCGGCCTTGTGGTCACGCTCGTCCTGTGGGATCAGGTCGACGACGTGCAGCGGCTGCAGCGGGCTGCCGGGCTCCACACCGAGATCACAAAGATGTACTCCAACGACCCCCGTCTCGCCGAGCTCGTCGACTTCGAGCCCGAGGCCGTGGAGTTCAAGAAGCCGTCCCTGGCTGATCTGTCCCGGCGTGCTGGGGGCCGGCGCCGACGCCGCCGCTGAACAGATCGGCCGTCGCCGCACAAACCGACTAGCGTTTACCCGGTATTCGTTGGGCCGCCAGAATGGGCTCGACCGAGAAGGGAATTGACTGGTGAGTGTGAATATTTACGTTGGGAACCTCCCGTTCAGCGTCAACAACGCAGAGCTCGAGGATCTGTTTTCTGAGCATGGGACGGTTACGTCCGCTCAGGTGATCATGGATCGGGAAACCGGTCGTTCCCGGGGCTTCGGCTTTGTCGAGATGGAGGCGTCGGACGCAGCTCGCACTGCAATCGAAGCCCTCGACGGCGCCGAGGTCGGCGGCCGGCGACTGAAGGTCAACGAGGCCCGGGAGCGACAGGGCCGCCGCTGACGACAGCCACCAACAGTGCGGAGGGCCGGGTTTCGACCCGGCCCTTCTCGCGTGCGGCTAGCGGCGGGCGATGACGCGGGCAACGTCACCGTCCCAGGTGGCAATCATCAGCTCGCCGGCGTGATCGATGCCGAAGCTGTTGATCTGACCCGGAGTCAGATCGCCGGTCCAGTCCTGCTGATCGACGACCCCGGTCCCGTCGTAGCGGAAGCTGCGGATCCATTGCCGCACCCAGTCGGCATAGAAGTAGTGGCCGACGAGCTCCGGGATCGCTGCGCCCCGGTACACATACCCCCCGGTGACAGACAGCCCGTCGTCATGGCTGTAGTCGAGGACAGGCTGGGTGTAGGCGGCCGGATCGCAGTTTCGCTCCAGGAAGCAGCGGGTCCCTTCAACCGATGGCCAGCCGAAGTTGTAGCCTGCCGGCTCGAGCGCCACCACGTTGATTTCTTCGCGTGACTCCTGTCCGACGTCGCCGATGTAGAGGAGGTTCTCGACTGGATCGATGGAGAACCGCCACGGGTTGCGGAGGCCATAGGCCCAGACCTCGGGCGCTCCACCTCCGCCCACAAACGGATTGTCCGGCGGGATCGCGTAGGGATCGCCCCCGTCGACGTCGATGCGCAGAATGGCGGCCAGCAGCGTGCTGGGGTCCTGACCGTGCACCGATGCGCCGCCTGCCCCGCCGTCGCCCGTCGAAATGTACAGGTAGCCATCCGGGCCGAACTGGAGCATTCCGGCGTTGTGGCGGATATCGGGCTGCTCGATCTGCAGGATGATCCGCTCTTCGGTCTCGATCGCCTGTGCAGGGTCCTCCCCGACCCGATATTCGGCCAGCACGGAGTCGTCGGACCGGTTGGTGTAGTAGACGAAAAGGCGCCCGTTCTCGGTGTAGCCGGGGTGAAACGCCAGCCCGAGCAGGCCCTGCTCGATACTGACCGAGCCCACCTTGTTGCGGATGTTCAAAAACGGTTCGGCGAGGAGGCCCCCGGCCGGTTCCAGGAGCCGAATGCGCCCGATGGCCTCCCCGACGGCCAGCCACTCGGTGCCGGGTACGGCTACGACGAAGGTGGGGCGCTCCAGGCCGCCGGCGAGCGGTTCGAGGCCGAGCCCGAGCAGGGGATCGAGTGGAACGGTTGTGGTAGTCGTCGGCGGCACCGTTGTCGTGGTCGAACTCGACGTGGTCGTCGGCGGGGGAGTCGTGGTGGTAGTCGGGGCGACCGTCGTCGACGGCACCGTGTCGGGCCCCGTCGTGTCGGCGGAATCAGAGGAGCACGCCGTCACGCCCAGGCAGACCAGGAAGATCACCAAGACGCGTCGCGACAGCATCCGCCCAGCCTGGTACGGACCGGGCGCAGACCCAAACGATCAGGCAGCACCCTCGTCGTAGAAGCCCCACGGCACGATGGACTGATCATCGGGATCGGCAGGATGGGCCGGTTCGATCAGCTCGCTGAGCAGCGCGTCGCGGGCAGCTACGAGCGCCGCCAACTCGGCGCGAGCTTCTTCGACGGCGCGGCGGGCTTCGGTGACCTCCCGGCTGGGCCGGCTATCAGGTCGTACGTCGGGCCGCAGATCGACGGTGATGTCGGTCGAGGACACGGCAGGGTGAGTGGTGCGGGGGCGGACTTGTCTCATGCGGACCTCCACGTCGCGGCGTCGGACGTGTTAGCCCCTCCCTACCTGCCTATCAGCATGCCATACCGGGACGGATCCGTCTAGGTCCCGGAACCGAATCCGCTACTCAGGCGGTGCCTTGGGGGTCAGGAACGGCATGAGGTCTCGCAACTCGCGCCCCACCACCTCGATCGGGTGCCGGCGCTCGGCCTCACGCATCGCGCGGAACCGCTCTCCGCCGCCCGATGTCTCGTCGAGCCACTCCCGGGCAAATGCTCCGGACTGGATTTCCTCGAGCACTTGTCGCATCACGGCCCGGGTCTCATCGGTGATAATTCGCGGCCCCCGCGTGTAGTCGCCGTACTCGGCGGTGTCCGAGATCGAGTACCGCATCCACGACAGCCCGCCCTCGTAGAGCAAGTCGACGATCAGCTTGAGCTCATGAAGGGTCTCGAAGTAGGCCGACTCGGGCTGGTAGCCGGCATCGACCAACGTCATGAACGACGACTTGATCAGCTCCGACACGCCGCCACACAGGATCACTTGCTCGCCGAAAAGGTCGGTTTCAGTCTCCTCCTGGAACGTCGTCTTGAGGACACCGGCCCGGGTGCCGCCGATCCCCCACGCATACGAGAGGCCGAGTGCCTCGGCCGTGCCGGACGTGTCCTGATGAACGGCCAGCAAACACGGGACGCCACTTCCCTCCGAGTAGGTCCGCCGGACCAGGTGCCCGGGGCCTTTCGGGGCCACCATCGCCACATCGACGTCGGCCGGGGGAGTGATGTGTCCAAAATGCACATTGAACCCGTGGGCAAACAGCAGGGTGTCTCCCGGCTCGAGATGGGGGGCGACGTCGCCGCGGTAAAGCCCGGCCATGTGCTGGTCGGGCACCAGGATCATGGTGACGTCGGCGAGCCGGGCGGCTTCGGACGGCGTCATCACTTCGAGGTCGGCTTCTTTGGCCTGGCGCTGGCGGTTCGATTCCTCACGCAAGCCAACCACCACCCGCACACCGGACTCGGCCAGGTTCATGGCATGGGCATGGCCCTGGCTGCCGAATCCGATGACGGCAACCGTCTTGCCAAGGATCAGGCTGGGGTCGGCGTCTGCTTCATAGAACACCTCGGCCATTCCAGGATTCCTCTCTGCTGGGAAGGGGAGAGGGTAGCGGGAAGACGCGGCCCGTCTAGAGCCGGTCGTGCGGCACCACGTACCACAGGATCATGAGGAAATGGAACAGGCTTCCGAGCACGACGAGGACGTGGAACACCTCGTGGTGGGAGAAGATGCGGGGGAACAGCTGCGGACGCTCGGTGGCAAGCAAGACGAGGCCGATGGTGTAGGAGAGCCCTCCCGCCACCATGAGGGCGATCGCCCCGTTCGAGAGGGCTTCGACCAGTTCCAGGAAAGGCACGATGGCGAACCAGCCCATCGTGGTCTGCAGTGCGATCGAGACCCAGTCCGGGATCCTGGGAAATGCGATCTTCTGGATGATGCCGATGGCGGCCGCGCCCCATACCACCGACAGGGTCACCGTTCGCCATGGTCCGGTCAGCACATTGACCGCAATGGGGGTATAGGTACCGGCGACGAGCACAAAGATCATCGAGTGGTCGAGGCGCTGCATTCGCTTCTTCCACGCAGCCCGCCACGGAACCGAGTGGTAGAGGGCACTGGCGGTGTACAGGCCGATCAAGCTGATCCCGAACACGGTCATGCTGAACACCCGCACGCCATCGGGAGCCGAGCGGGCAACGAGCAGGGCCATGCCGGCGGCCGAGATCACGGCCGCAGACCCGTGCATGAAGCCGCGGACCGGGTTGGTCATCTTCCCGAGCCGAATCCGATCTGTCACGGCATCACAATATCGCACTGCCGGTTCGAGCGTTGTCACCGGCCATACAATGCGGTCGTCGAGAGGACCCGTATGTGCCGAAGCATCAAGACCCTGCGCAATCCCGAGATGATCATCGCCGAGGAGGACATAGAAGCCGCCGCCTTGCAGTTCGTGCGGAAAATCTCCGGTTATCGCGCTCCATCCCGTGCCAATCAGGAGGTTTTCGACCGGGCCGTGCGTGAAATCAGCCGGTCGAGCCGCAAGATGCTCGACGAGCTGGTTGTCCGGTCCTAAGCGTTACCGAGCACCTCAACCAGCTCGGCGGCATAGTCGAGCCCGCTGCTGCCGAGGATCTGGAGGTAGTAGCGGCCGACCCCGAGGCCTTCCAGCGGCCCGAAGGTGTCGCGCGCTTCTTCGTGGGTTCCCATCGGGACCCCGATATCTCTCGCCCCCTGCTCGAGCCGGTCGATATCCACGCGCCGGTCACGGGCCACGGCCTCCAGCCGGGCTCGATAGGTCGCGGTGTCGACACCGATGATGGGCGGGCCGGCGCAGGAGATCGCAACGGCGTCGGGATCCCGGCCGCATTCTGCCGCCGACTGACGGGCCCGCTCGATCCGAGCACTCAGCTCGGCCGGGGGCAGCGAGTAGACGTTGAACTCGTCGGCGAACCTTCCGGCCAGATCAGGCGTCCGG
Organism: Acidimicrobiia bacterium; assembly: GCA_013002865.1. Lineage (GTDB taxonomy): Bacteria > Actinomycetota > Acidimicrobiia > Spongiisociales > SHLN01 > SHLN01. Next base: position 5,432 of record JABDLU010000094.1, on the reverse strand, counting down.
CGCGGTCCCGACCCGCCGATGAGGATTCGCAGGTTGATCGCCTTCGGGAGGTGGTCGATCGGCTCGAGGCGGTAGTACTCGCCGGCGAACCCCTCCGACCCCTCACCGAGGGCAGCCGCCAGGTAGCCGAGTGCCTCTTCCAGCCGGTCGAACCGGGCCGGCCAGTCCGGCAACTCGAACCCGAACATCGAGTGTTCCGCCGTGAACCAGCCTGTCCCGACGCCGAGGGTGAACCGTCCCGCGCTCATCTCGTCGAGGGCGAGCCCCAGCTTGAGGAGGGCGGCCGGATGCCGGTAGCTAACGGGCGAAACGAGCGCTACCAGCGGAACCGTCGTCTCAATCGCCAGGCCACCCAGGTAGGGGTAGATGTCGGCCGCCTTCGTGTCGTAGCCATCATCGGCCCGGCCGGCCAGATAGTGATCGGGGAGCGCCAGGGCGGCCAAACCCTGATCCTGCACCCAGTGGGCGGCCGTGCGCAGGTGGTCGTAGGCGCCTCGCGTCTGGAGGGCAAACTCCACTTCAGTCGCGGAAGTTCACGTACTGGAGCGGCAGTCGATAGTCGAGGTCTTTGAGCAGAGCGATGACCTGCTGCAGGTCGTCACGCTTCTTGCCCTGTACCCGCAGCTGATTTCCCTGGATTTGCACCTGAACTTTCAGCTTGGAGTCGCGGACCGTCTTCGACAGCTCTTTTGCGGCGTCCTGGGCAATGCCCTGGTTGAGCGAGAAGGTGGCCTGGTAGCGGCCCCCGCCGACCTGGCGGGGCTCGCCGCCGGAGAGGGCCTTCAGGGAGACCTTGCGCCGCACCAGTTTTTCCTTCAACACATCGATGGCTGCGTCGAGCCGGTTGTCGGTCGACGACTCCACGACGATCTCCTCGTCGGTGTGACGGATGGTGGAGTCGGTGCCCCGGAAGTCATACCGGTTGACGAGCTCCCGAGACGCCTGGTCGACGGCGTTGCGGACTTCCTGCTGATCTACTTCTGAGACGATGTCGAATGTTGGCATTCGGGCAGACTACCGCCGCAGGTCGGGCCTTTAGGCCCGGGAAGCGCTCCGAAGGCCTGCGATAGGCTGCGAGGGCAGCGGGGGACGCTGGGTGCGGCCCCTGTTTTTCTAGGAGCGAGGACCGAGCATGAAGACGCTGGACAGTCTGGACATCCACCCGCAAGGAGAGGTGTACTGGGATTCACCCTCTCCAGTGCTGTACGAGCATACGCTGGCGGCCGGTACCGGATCGATTGCCCACAAGGGCGCGCTCGTGGTTGACACCGTCCCGTACACCGGCAGGAGCCCCAAGGACAAGTTCGTCGTTCGCTATCCGGACAGCGAAGGTGAGATCTGGTGGGGTGACGTCAACCATCCGATGGAGCCTGATGTCTTCGATGCCCTATACGCCAAGACGGCGCAGTATCTGTCGAGCCGTGACAAGCTCTACGTGCAGGACAACTACGCCGGTGCCGACCCCCGCTACAGCCTCGGCGTCCGCATCGTCACCGAGAGCCCATGGCACGCCTTGTTCGTCCGCAACATGTTCATCCTGCCTCGCGTCTTCGAGTCGGGCGACGAGGCCGTGCCGTTCACCGCCGACTTCAGCGTCGTGCACGCCCCCTTCCTAGAAGCCGTCCCCGAAGAGGACGGGACGCGCAGTGAGGTCTTCATCTGCGTCAGCCTGGAGCGCAAGATTCTCCTCATCGGCGGAACCAAATACGCCGGCGAGATGAAGAAGTCGGTGTTCTCGGTCATGAACTACTTGCTGCCAAAAGCCGGTGCTCTCAGCATGCACGCGTCCGGCTCGGTAGGTCGCGAGCGCGGCGATACCGCCGTCATCTTCGGCCTGTCGGGGACGGGCAAGACGACGCTGGCGACCGACCCGACCCGGCTCATGATCGGCGACGATGAGCTCGGTTGGGGCGAGGACGGTGTGTTCAACATCGAGGGCGGCTCATACGCCAAGACGATTCGGCTGAGCCGCGACGACGAGCCGCTGATCTTCGAGGCGGCCAACCTCTTCGAGTCGATTCTCGAGAACGTCGTCGTTCACCCCGAGTCACGCCGGCCCGAGTTCGATGATGACAGCAAGACGGAGAACACCAGGACGTCGTATCCGCTTGCCCACCTACCCAACATCGCGCCGGGATTTCGGGGCGGACACGCATCGAACATCGTGTTCCTGTCGGCCGATGCATTCGGCGTCCTGCCGCCGATTGCCCGCCTGACAAGCGAACAGGCGATGTACTACTTCGTTAGCGGCTACACATCGAAGCTGGCGGGGACCGAACGAGGAATCCAGGAGCCACAAGCCACCTTCTCGGCCTGCTTCGGCGCCCCCTTTCTCCCGCTGCCACCCGCCTACTACGCCGATGTGCTGAAGGAGAAGATCGCGGAGTTCGAGCCCGGCGTGTGGATGATCAACACCGGCTGGACCGGCGGCCCCTACGGGATTGGCTCACGAATCCGCATCCCGTTCACGCGGGCCATGCTCAACGCCGCCCTGGCGGGAGACCTCGACAACGCCGAATTTCGTGAAGACCCGGTATTCGGGCTGCAGGTCCCGGTCGCCATCGACGGCGTGCCATCCGAGATTCTCGATCCCCGCGGCACATGGGCCGACACCGACGCCTTCGACGCCCAGGCGCGAAAGCTGGCGGCGATGTTCCGGGACAACTTCGGCCAGTACGCGTCGACGATGGACCAGGCGGTGGCCGAGTCGGGGCCCCGCGGCTAGTCAGTCGTCGTCATCGTCGTCATCTCCACCAACGGAGACGGTGATTGAGGTGTCGCGGCGATTGTCGTCCGGCGCGTAGACGTAATCGGGGTGCTCTAAGCCGAGCACCGTGAAGGTGACCTGTCCGGGCTCGACGTCGACCTCGACGGTCACCCGTCCGCGGCGGTCGGTTACTTCGGCGACACTGCCTTCGTATCCGCCTGAGAACCGGCCGAGCACGAGGACGCCCGATTGGTTGTCGTCCGAGTCGTTGCGCACCCGAACCTCGACCCGCACCGACGGGTTCTTCCTCGAGCCCCGCACATCGGCGTCGAGGTCGTGGAGATGCACACTGCCGAGTGTCGGCGGGAGGGTTGTCGTTGTGGTCGGGGGAAGCGTCGTGGTCGTGGTCGTCGTGGTCGTTGTGGTCGTCGTGGTTGTTGTGGTCGTCGGAGGCGGCGTCGTCGTCGTGGTGGTGGTGGTCGGCGGACGCGTTGTGGTTGTTGTCGGGGGAGGCGCGGTGGTTGAGGGCGGCAGAGCGGCCCGGATGGCGCGCTGGGACGCGGTAGATGTAGTGGTGGCGCCGGGGACGGTACCGGGAGTGCTCGGATCCGGCACTGTGCTCGTGGTCGAAGACGTCGTCGCGGGTGTCAGCGTGACCGGGGTCACCTCGACCAATTCGGCGGTGGTTTCGGTCGACGACAACACCTCCGGTGGGGGAGTGGAGTCGTTGCCGCCTGCCATGGCAAGGGCGGTGCCGCCCAACATGACCGCCAGCGCGACGACGACTACCCGCGCCGTGCGATTGACAGCGTCGGCATGGTTGTAATGATGCTTGATGATCCGCACCCGAGTCGCCCCCACTCCGTGTGGTGCAGGACACTACCGGATGGGGTTGGCTACGTCATCTCGGCGGGAGGAAAGACGGCAACCGGGCGGGCAACGACATCACCGCACGGGCAGGCGTAATCGTCGCCCGTGCGATCGCTTTCACGGATGAACACCGGAGCGTCGAGAGACGGGCAGCGCACACTGAACGCCACCTCTTCGAGTTCGCGGGTTTCGGGATGCAGTCCCCGGCGGAGCCGGTTGACCCGGCTGCGCTCCAGGTCGAGCTTGTGACGGGCAGCCGCCCGCACGCGATGCTCGGCCCGTCGCCGGGTCACATCGTCGTAGTGCCGCCACACAGTCAGGAGGGTGTCGACGGCCTCTTCCAGCACGGGGTGGAGCATGCCCGGACATTACCGTCCGGTCCGACGCCTGCGCTCTAGAATCATCACAGTGACGGAATTGACAACTCGCTGTGCCTGGTGTTCGGCCGTCATCCCCGGCAGGGGAGGGCCCGGCCGGCCGCGGCGTTTCTGCAAGCGATCTCACCGGCAACGCCACTACGAGGCCCGCCGGCTGGCGGCCGCCCAGGGAATCGGCGCCGATGAAGTGCTCCTCGCTCGGGTTCAGTTTGATCGATGGCGCGACGAGTTGGTGCTGCTCGAGGCGGCAGTCGAAGACGCAGTGCAGGACCTGGGCGCTGCGCCCGGGCTGCGCGAATACACCGAAGCGTTCCAAACCCTGTACGGGGCGGCGGGGCGGACCGCCCGATTCACGATCGAGCCCCGGGCACTCGGAGCCGAGTGAGGTCAGCTCTTCGGCTTCACCCGATCTCGCAGTGAGCTCACCCAGGCGCGGGGCCGCTCAAACTCGGTACCGAGAACGGCCAGACCGGCGATGATCGTCAGCAACCCGGGCCCCGGCAGGAAGAGGAGCGCCCCGCCGACGAGAAGAATGCTCACGCCAAGCACAACCACAGCAATCCGGCGTAGCAGCCTTGGCATCGGTCTCCTCGATCTGTCGCTGTGCCAACACTATTCGAACTCGTGGTGTTCCGGCCCTACAGTCTCCGGGATGACCGAGCTCCCTTCCGCCGATTCCGTGGGCGACCTGATTCGGCAGAGGCGCACCAACCTCAGGATGGATCCCGACGGCGCGATCGACGAGGCGCTGATCGCGTCACTATGCGAAGCGGCGGTGTGGGCCCCCAACCACAAGCTGACCGAGCCGTGGCGCTTCGCCGTGATCCGCGGTAGTGCCCGGCGGCGCCTCGGTGAAGCGGCGGCGCGGGGCTTGATGGACCGGGGGGTGACCGACCCGGCCCGGCTGGAGAAGACCCGCCACAAGTACGAACGAGCCCCCGTGATCCTGGTGGTGGGGTGCGCCGCTAACGAGGATCCCGCCCGTCGTCTCGAAGATCGCGACGCGGTTGCGGCCGGGATTCAGAACCTGCTCCTGACCGCAACCGCAGCAGGCCTGGCGTCGTACTGGGGCACCGGGATTGCCGCCGACCTCGCCGAGGTGAACCAGCTCTGCGGCTTCGAGCCGGACACGGCGATCGTCGGGATCAACTACATCGGCGTTCCGACCGGTGAGGCCCCCGTCCCGGGGCGGTCCGCCCCGGTGGTCAATTGGGTCGACTCCTGAGGTCAGGTCCGCAGCGGCCCAACGCCTTCCAGTTCAAACGCGACGTCGTCCTCCCAGCAGTACCACCAGGCCTCGCCGGGCTCGAAGCTCCGCATGAGCATGTGGTCGGGTTGTTCGATGAAGTGTCCGAGGGCGTGGTGATGAGGGGAGGCGTCACAGCAGCCGACGTGGCCGCACGCCACGCACATGCGCAGATGGACCCACTCGGCACCCATCTCGAGGCATTCCACGCACCCGGCTCCCGACGGAGCGA
>JABDLU010000066.1 GCA_013002865.1 Acidimicrobiia bacterium | reverse complement strand
GGCCGGCGATCTGGCCCGCTCGGTCATCGACGCCACCGCAGCCAAATCCCACCTCGGCTGGGAGCCCTGGACCCCCCTCGAACGCGGTATCGCCAAGACGGTGGAGTCGTTTCGGGGCGCGTGAGCGGGGCGATACCCGTTGTCATTTCTCGGCCTTGCCTCCTGCAAGGTCGTGGCACGGGCCGAGAAATCGACTGCTGCCGCGTTCACCGACCGCATCGACGGCCGGCGCCGCCGGCGCCAGGCCCAGAGAAACCCCTTTGCCGCAGAGCGCTCCGCCGACTTGGAACTTGGAACCTGCAACTTGGAACTCCAATCACGAGCACAGGAACGCGCTAGGCAACCCGGAGGGTTGCCCACCCCCCTCCTTGCCTCCCCCGCTCGCTGGCGCTCGCGGGGGAGGTAATTCTGATGTCTGATGCCTGATGCCTGATGTCGTCTTGCTTGGAACTTGGAACATGCAACTGGCAACTCCCCCTGATGCCTGATGCCGGATGCCGTCTTGCTTGGAACTTGGAACCTGCAACTGGCAACTCCCCCTGATGCCTGATGCCCGATGCCGTCTTGCTTGGAACTGGCAACCTGCAACTGGCAACTCCGTGCCGCCCGATGCCTAGAGAAAAAAATCCTCCGCTGGATCGCGGACCAGATCAGCGGCCCGCCCGTCGCCGAGCAGGCCGGTGCCACGGATGAGAGCGGCGGGGATCCGGTCGGCTTTGCCCATGACGAGGTCGGCGGCCCCGGCCAGCTCGTCGGCCACGGCCGGCTCGGTTGCCGAGAGCTCGCGTCCTTCATGGTCGGTGCTGCCTCGCAGGTCGAGGACGGACACGACGCCGCTCATCCCGATCGCCACGTCGGTCTGGCCGCGGCGCCACGCCCGGCCAAACGTGTCGGTGATCAAGACGCCCAGCGAGACTCCGCTGGCCCGTTCCAGACCACGTCGCAGCCGGTGGGCCGACCGGTCCGGGTCGACCGGGAGGAGCACAGCCGTCCCGGCCGGTGTGTTCGATCGATCGACGGCGGCGTTGGCGCAGATGAAGCCGTGCGCCGTCCGTGTGATGACCAGGTCGCCCCGGCGACGGATGATGTCGGCGGCCTCTTCCTCGATGAGTCGCCGGTAGTCGGCATCAGTGAGGGCGACCGCGGTTCGCCCTTCTGCCTTCGACACCACCTTGTGGGTGACGACGACGATGTCGCCCGGCTCGAGGGTGAGCCCGGCCCGATCGGTGGCGGCCAGGATCAGCCCGGCCAGGTCATCGCCGGCCGCAATCTCAGGGATTCCGGGCAGGGGCCAGATGCCGATCACGACAGCTCCAGGATGATCTTGGCCAGCGCCGCCGCCGCCTGTGGCCGGGCGACTCGGGTGGGGTGGGGGTGGACGCAGGCCGGGGTTGCCAACTCCTCGCCCCCGTCGGCCTCGTCCACGATTAGATCGGTGATCAGCCCGTCGTAGGCCTCGGCAACTCCCTCATTGCCGGGAGGAAGGCCGAGGCGGCGCATCACATCGGCCGCCGGGCCCTTCAGTGCCGACCCGCCGAACAGCGGGCTGACGGCGACGACCCGTGGGGCCGCCTGGATTGCGGCCCGAATGCCCGGTACCGCCAGCATCGGCCAGATCGACAGTGGGGGGTTGGAAGGTGCGATTACGACAACCGATGCCCCCTCTATCGCCTCTATCACCCCGGGCGCGGGCGAGGCCTCGGTGGCGCCCTCGTACCGGACCTCGTCGACGGGATCGGCGTGGCGTCGAAGGACGAAATAGTCCTGGAAGGCCATCCACTCGTTGCCGGACCGCACCCGGGTGGGAATCGGGTCGTCGCTGACCGGAGTGACGTGGGCGCGGACCTCCAGCGCGGTGGTGAGCCGGCGAGTTATCTCCGACAGCGGCATCCCCTCCTGGCGCCAGGCCGTCCGCAGGAGGTTGGTGGCCAGGTCGCGATCTCCGATTCGGAACCGGGTATCGCCGCCTAAGGCATCGATCCGGTCCATCACGGTGAATGAGTCTTCAGAGACACCCCAGCCGTGCGGGCCCTCCACTCCGGCCAGCGTATACATGACGGTGTCCAGGTCGGGGGAGACCCAGACCCCGTGGACCAGATCGTCGTCGCCGACGTTCACCACGACGGTGAGCCGGCTGCAGATGGCCGCGAAACCGCGCGTCATCCGCGCCCCGCCGACGCCGCCCGACAGCACCGCGATCGGCGAGTCGTTGCGATAGTCGGTCATTGGCTAGAGAATGGCTGCATGGCGCTCCTCGACCCGGCGCGGTCGGACTCTCCAACGGCCCCGGCCTCTGTGGCCGTCCTCGTGTTCATCCACGAGGGCTCTGCGCTACGCGATGCCCTCGAAGCCGTCGAGCGACAAGTGTACGAGCCGGAGGTGGTCCTCGTCGTCGGCGGTGCCATTCCCGACGGTCAGGAAACGCCGCCGGGCTGGGTCGCCAACCTGGCGGAGGCCCAAGAGTTGCTCGACGACTCCATCACCGACGTTTGGCTGCTGCACGACGACAGCATTCCACGCCCGGATGCGCTCGGCGCGCTGCTGCGGGAAGGCCGCCGGGCCGAGGCAGATCTGGTCGGATCCAAGATCCTCGTCGCCGGACGCCCCGGCCGGCTCGAATCAGTCGGCCTGGCGACTGATGTGTTCGAGGTCCCCGCCTCGGGTCTCGATTCCGACGAGGTGGATCAGGAGCAGTACGACGTCCTGCGGGACGTCGCTTTTGTGGCCGGCAGTTCGATTCTCATGCGCAGAAGCATGCTCGACCGGGTCGGGGGTGCAGATCCGCTGCTCGAGCCCGTGACCGCTGCCGTCGATCTCTGCCAGCGGGTCCGGCTGGCGGGCGGCCGCGTGGTCGTTGTTCCCAGCGCAGAAGTGCTGCACGACGGGACGTGTGCCGCAGAATCGAAGCCGTGGCGCCTTGAAGCCGGGCGCCTGCGGGCGATGCTCAAGGCCTACAGCCCCCTGACCCTGGCCTGGGTGGTGCCGTTCAACTTCGTCCTCGGCCTGCTCGAGGCCATCGTCAGCCCCTTCTATGGCCGGTGGCGGCTGTTCGCCTTCCTGCGAGCCTGGGTGTGGAATATCTGGAGACTGCCGAGCACGCTGGCGGCGCGCCGCAAGGTCGTCCGGTCGGCCGGCGACGACGAGCTCTTCCGGTTCCAGGTTCGGGGCTCTGCACGGCTCACGCGCTTTTGGCAGCGCGTCGCCGAATCGATGGCCCGGCTGGCCAGCTCCGAGCAAGCCCGCAGTCTCGGCCGGGTCGTAGAGAGTGGTCAGGACACCGTTCGGCGGCCCGTCGTGGCCTCGCTGCTGGCCGGGGTCGCGTTTGCCGTCTTCGCCTCCCGGGAGCTGTGGCTGAACGGGATTGCCGCCGCCGGCAACGCTCTGTCGCCACCTCGATCCGTTTCCGATGCCGTGCAGGCCTACGCCGGCGGCTGGAACCCGGCCGACCTGGGTAGCCCGGAGCCCCTCCGACCGGTCATCGGCCTGGTCTCGCTCGTCCAGACGGTCCTGCTCGGTCGGGCGTCGCTCACGATGGCAGTGCTGCTGGTAGGCGGAGCGGTAGCCGGGGTTGTCGGGATGTCCCGGCTACTCGGTCCGTTCGGCGTGCGGCCGGCCGCCCGCTACGGCGCAGGGATCCTGCTCATTGCCGGCCCCGCCGTTCGGGTGTTCGCCGGTGATGGCTTGTGGACCGGGCTGGTCGCGATGGCCCTGCTGCCGTGGATTCTGGCCGTGGTGATGCATCGGCGCTCCACCCGGGCGGCCATCGCATCGGCCGGCCTCCTCACTGCGCTGGCGGCGGCACTATCTCCAGCATTCCTGCTGCTGCCGACGGTGGTCGCCCTGGTGTGGTCGCTGGTGCAGCGGGGCAATCCGGCCCGTCTGCTCGGGCGTACCCTCGCCGCAGCCGGACTGGCGATTCCCGCCCTCCTGCCCTGGATCGGGACGATCGACGAGTTCGGATTCCTGGTGCGGTCGGGCCCCGATTTTTTCTGGTCTCCGTCGATGTGGGTGGTGGTCGCAACCGCCAGCGTGGCCGGCGCGGTCATGGCAGCCGGCTCGGACGCGATGCACCGGCTGGCCGGCTGGGGTGCTCTGCTGGCGGCCGGCGGGGCGTTGTTGGCTCGCACCGGCAGCTTCGGGTGGGGCACCGAGGCCGGTTCGGCGGGGATGGCGGCGGCCGGTCTCGGCATCGCGATCATCGCCGGAAGTGGCCTGGAGGCCGGGGCCGGCGCGTTTCAGCAGGCCGGTGCTCCCCGCTACCTCCTGCTCGGTGCGGCCGGTTTCGCAGTTGCCCTATTGGTCGGCACCACCACGCTGGCGCTACCGGGACGACTCGGCTTCCCCAGCACGGGACTCACCGAGACGCTGGTATTCACCTCAGAAGCCACTCCGGGGCGAGCGTTGTTGTTGGGCGATGAGCAGCCCATGCCGGGGGGCGGACATCGCCTTACCGACACGCTCGCCTTTCGGGTCGTGTCCACACCCGAACCGTCAATGACAGAAGCCTGGACCACACCCCCGCTGGCCGGAGAGATCGCCCTCGAGGAGGCCCTGATGGACGCCCTCTCCGGTGGTGGGTTCCGGCTCGGCGAGCAACTCGCCGACTTCGGAATCGGCTGGATCGTCACCTTCGGGGAAGACCCGGCCCTGAGCGCGCTCGATGCCCAGCTGGATCTGATCCCGCTCGCCATTCCCGACGTCTCGGCCTACCAGGTGGAGCCAGCCGCACCGCGGGCGATCGACAACACCGGGACGGAGTGGCTCAAGGTGGGCACGACCTACGTCGGTCCGGGCGGGGAGCGGACCGTTCGTCTCGCCGAGAACGCCGACGTGCGGTGGGGAAGCGAATGGGAGCAAGCCGGCTGGCAGAACCTCGTTACCGAGGCCTCCGGCATGATCGAATTCGGCCCGATCGCGACCTTGCGCCGTGCCGCCCTTGTCGGCCTGGTGTGGTCCGGCCTGCTGGTGGTCGGGGCGGCGGCGTTCCGCGAGGAGCGAGCGTGAGGAGAGTTCTCGTCGCCACCCTCGCCGCCCTGACGGCGGTTGCGGCCTGGGCGCTTCCGGCGCCCGATACCGGGGCCGGCGAGGTGGCTCCCGTCGTCGATATTCCGGCCGGGACCCGGGCCGGCGTGTGGTTCTGCCCGGGCGCAGCGGGCGAAGTCGACCCCATCCTCACGGCCGCGGTCCTGTCGACCGGCCTGGTTGGGTTCTCCCTGCCGATGGATGGCGAGATCCTGGACGGCTTCCAGAGTCGCGTCGAGCCCGGGGTCGCCCAGTGGGATGTGGGCGACGGACTGTTCTTTCATCCGGGTCCCGCCACCGTTGAGACCTCGAGCAGCCCATCGGCGGCTTCGGTGCTGCTGCGTGGACCGGGCCGGCTCGGGGCGGACGGCTGTTACACGGCTGCCAAGGAATGGTTTTTGAACGGTGCCTCGGTCGACACCTCCCGTTCGCTGACACTCCGCCTGTTCAACCCGCTTCTCGAGCAAGGCCGGGTTGAGCTCGAGGTGGTGAGTGAGTTCGGGTTCGAGCCCTTGCTCGATCTGGAGAGTGTGGGGATCGCCCCCCGGTCGTGGGAGGACGTGTCGTTGTCCCTGGCGCTCGGCACCCGGGAGCAGGTTGCGGTCCGGGTGACCGTCATCGAGGGCGTGGTAATTCCTTCGATGTATGAGACGAGCCCGGCCGGGCTGGCCGTATGGCCCGGGGAAAGCCCCTCCGCGGTCTGGGAGTTTCCACGCGCCCAGCTCGACGGCACCTCCGGGCTGATCTCGGTCTGGAATCCCGGTACCGACCCGGCACAGGTGAGCATCGAGCTCAACGGCGTGCGGGGACCGGTTGGGCGCTTCGAGATCGAGGTGGCTCCGGGTCGTGAGGAGCGCTTCGACGTTTCTGAGGTCACCACCCTGGGCGTCGGGGCGGTCGTCACCTCCAGCGGGGCAGTGGTGGCGGTTGCTCGCTCCGACGCCGAGGGCAAGACGGCGGCGGCAGCCGGGGCGGCTCGTCCCCGGACCCGGTGGTTGGTCCCCGCCCACAACTCGGCGCCGGACCTCACCTTCGAGGTGTTCGTGCTCAACAGCGGCGATGAGCCGGTGACGGTGACGGCCGGTGCCATCGGCGGGGACCCCGGCGATCCCGTCGAGGTGCCGGCCCGTGCCACCGCCCGGGTCCTCGTCGCCGGGCGGGGAGCCGACATCAGCGCTTCCGGCCCCGTCAGCGTGGCGTGGGCAGTGACGGGAGCATCTGATCCCGGCCTGGCACTTGCCGTCCCCATCGAGGCGGCCGGCCCGTGATCGAGCGTGTCCTGATCGTCGCCGCCGTCGCGGCCGGGGCGCTGGTCGTGGCGTGGCTCCTTCGGGTGCGGGCCCGGCGCGGGGTGGCCGTGGTCGATGTCTCCGGGCTGACCGCCGGTCCGGCCGTTGTCGTGTTCACCAAGGATGACTGTGCGAACTGCGCCCGGACCCTCGAGCGCATCGGAGCGCTCGGCCTGCCGATTCGCCAGATCAGAGCCGAGGACGATCCTGAGGCGCTCCGGTCGCGGGGGATCACCGGGGTGCCGGTAACCGTATTCGTCGATTCCGCCGGCCGGTCTCGCCGGCAATTCGCAGGCCTGCCGCCGGCGCGGTTGCTGCGGCGGGCGGCGGCCAGTATGAGCTGAAATACCCGACACGCGGCCACGCGCCTTCTAAGTTCATCCGCATGTTCATCTCATTGTGCCGGGCATGTGGCACGCCGGCCGCGGCCGTCATGACGTTCTTTTACGCGGGGGCCGAGGTCTACCTGGACGACATTGCCGCCCCCCTCGCTGGAGGGGTTGGCATGGAGCTGTGTTCGCGCCACGCCGATTCTCGTACGGCGCCGAATGGCTGGACGATGGTTGACCGCAGGCGCGCAAGCGACCGCCATCTGTTCATTCCGCTTGAGCCGGCCGGCGCCGCCTGACCGACCGTTCCGCCATGTCCTTCCCCGCATGCCGCTAGATCCGGACGTCGTTGAGGCCGTCCGGGAGATGGACGAGCCGGATCTTCGGCGCCTCCTCATGCTGGCGCGGGCCCGGCTCGAAGCTCGGGGAGTGGCAATCGGCGCCGAAGCCAAACGGGTCCGGTACCGGGAGCAGCTCATCAGGTGTGGCAAGCAGAACTGCACGCGCTGTCCGCACGGCCCCTACTGGTACGCCTACTGGACGGAGGATGGCCGGCGCCGCTCGTGCTACCTGGGCAGGCTCGACGAGGAAGATGTACCGGTGGTGGCAAGCGAAAAAACGGCCCGGGGGTAGACTCGCCGCCCATGAGCGACCAGGCCTGCCCCGAATGTGGTGCGTCCGATTTCATCGAGATCGATCTGACGCTGTCCGATGATGCCGGCGTGACCTTCTGCTCATGCCACCGGTGCGAGAACCGCTGGTGGAACCGGGACGGCAAGCCGATGCCGTTGAAGGACGTCCTGAAACTCGCCCGCAAGACGTAGGCGTGACCTCGGAACCCGCGAGGGCTCGATGCAGCTCACACCCCTAAGACGGTCGACACCCAGCCGGTACGTGGCGCTCGGGCTGACCGGTCTGCTCAGCCTGCTGGTCTTCTTCATCATGCAGCCCGCCGAATTGCTGTCCAGCACAACACCGTCGGGTGGCGACATGGGAGCACATGTGCTGGTGCCTGCCTTCTTGCGGGACAATCTGCTTCCCTCCCTCAGGATTTCGGGGTGGAGCAACGACTGGTTCGCCGGCTTCCCGATCCTCTACTTCTACTTCCCGCTGCCGGCGCTGACGATCGTGGCGCTGGACGTGATCCTCCCCTACGGCATCGCCTTCAAACTCACCACCATCCTGGGTCTGCTGGCCATGCCGTTCGGGGCCTACTTCCTGGCCCGGCAAATGCAGGCGCCGCGGCTGGTGGCGACGCTGGCCGGGGTGGCCGGAGGAACGTTCGTCCTCATGGAGAGCTACGCAATCTATGGCGGCAACATCAAGTCGACCCTGGCGGGTGAATACTCCTACTCGTGGGCGATGGCGTTCAGCCTCTTCTACATCGGGGCCCTGCTCAGAGATTCCCGGGCCGGACGCCGCTTCAGCCCGCTGGCAGCCGTCATGCTGGCGGGAATGGCGCTGTCTCACATCATCCCGACCGCCATCGTCGGCAGCGCCTCACTCATCTACCTGCTGCATCGGAGTCGGGCCCGCGCCCTCATCACCTGGGGCCTCGGCGTCGCGCTGGCGGCGTTCTGGGTGATCCCGCTGGTCGCCACGATCGGGTTCACGACCGACATGAACTTCTCGCCACTGCGGGGCTTCGGCGCCCAGACCGGCGGTCCGCTGCCGACCGAGCTGTGGCCGCTGCTACCGCTGGCCGCCATCGGGATGGTCTGGTCGCTGTGGAAGCGCTACCCGGTCGCCATCCTCCTTCTCACCACGTTCGCACCGCTGCTGGCCTATCCATTCCTGAGCGGCAAGTTGTGGAACGGCCGGCTGCTGCCGTACTGGTTCTTCGGCGTGTTCTTCTTCGCCGGGCTCGCCGTCGGCCTGGCCGCCCTGGCGCTCTACCGGCGGATGCCCGCCCGGCCCGCCGCCCTCGCCGGCATCGCCGCCGCCGGGGCACTGCTGCTGGTGATCCCGCCTGCCTCCGGCCTCGAGCAGAGCAGCGGCTGGGCACGCTGGAACTACAGCGGGTATGAGGACAAGGGTCCCTACCCCGAGTACGAGAACCTGATGGCCACGGTCGATTCCCTCCCTCCCGGGCGGATCATGTGGGAGGCGAACAGTGAGATGGACAAGTACGGCACTCCGATGGCCCTCATGCTCTTCCCCTACTGGAGTGATGGCCACCCGTCGATGGAGGGCTTGCTGTTCGAGTCGTCGCTGACGACCCCGTTCCACTTCATGAACGCGGCCGAGATGAGCGAGCGGCCCTCCAATCCGATTCCGGGACTGCCCTACAGCGGATTTGATCTCGATCGCGGGCTGGCCCATATGAAGCTGTTCAATGTCCGCTACTACGTCGCCTTCACCGAGATGGCGACGTCGGCCGCCCGGCTCCATCCCGAGTACACCCAGATCGCCGAGGCCCCGCCGTGGACCATCTTCGAGCTGCCGACGACGTCACTGGTCGACGTGGCGCAGTTCACGCCGGCGGTATACGAGCCATCCGACGAGGTCGGCGTTCTGGAGCGGGCCTCCCTGATCTTCCGGGAGAATGAGGAGCTCGACGACTTCTTCAACGGCGCCGTCGAGTGGCACAGCCAGGTGGAGACACTGGACCACTGGCTGGTGGAGTCGGGGCCCGACGAGTGGCCCCGGGTGTCGGAGGGCCTGGCCGGCTTGGCCGATATGGCGCCGCTCGCCGGCACCGGCGCCGTTTCCAATGTGATATTGGAGGACGACCGGATCAGCTTCGAGACGACGGCGATAGGCGTCCCCCATCTCGTCAAGGTCTCCTTCTTCCCCAACTGGCACGCCGAGGGCGCCGAGGGACCGTACCGGGCCGCCCCGGCCTTCATGGTCGTCGTGCCGACCGAATCGACCGTAGAGCTCACGTTCCAGCGGCGCTGGTACGAGAGCACGGCGTTCTTCATCAGCCTGGCGGCGGCAGCCGGGTTGGCGGTATGGCTGGTTCGAGAGCGGCGCGCAGTGAAGGAAGGCCGGTCGGGCGCCGATGAGGCCCCTATGGACGTCGACGCATGAGGAACTACCTCAAGACCCTGGTCCACCCCGAGGCGATGGTTCAGATGATGAAGCTCGGGTTCATCGGCGGGTTCAACACCGTCGTCAGCCTCGGCCTCTCCCTGCTGTTTCGGCGGGCCGGAATGGCGGACGAGCCGGCAGTGGCGCTGGCGTGGATAATCGGCACGCTGCTCTCGTACTTCATGAACCGCCGGTGGACGTTTTCGCTCGCCACCGCCGGCGCCAACGTCCGGGAGACGTCGCACTTCTTCGTGGTCAACGTCGTCGCCGGCACCCTCACCGTTGGCTTTGTCTGGCTGGCCGGGGCGGTCCTCGGCGAGCTGAGCGATGTTCAGTTCCTCGGCGCGCAGATCGTTGCGTCGATCATCATCGTCATCCCGAAATTTGCCGCCTACCGGGATGTCGTCTTCAAGCGCAGCCTGACGGACGCTCGCGACGGCGGCTGAGCTACGCCTGCCGCCCGAGCATCCGGCGCAGCCGCAAGAGGCCGAGCAGTGTCCGGGGTACCCGCTTGAGATACGACGAACGAGCCGGGCGCAGTTCCTCCACGACGGCCGGCACCTCGGCGATCCGATACCCGGCCCGCTCGGCTCGCAGCACCAGTTCGGTGTCGAACAGGTCTTCCGTGCTCTTCACGTCGGGAAGCACGTCATCGAGGACTTTGCGGCTCACCGCCTTCATCCCATGGGTGTCGGTCACCGCGGATCCGAACAGGCCGCGCAGCAGAAGGTTGAAGACGCGGGTGCCGAGGCGCCGCACTATCCCGCGCTGGTCGTCTGCATCGGGGTCCCGCTTCGATGCCAGCACGATGTCGGCCCCTCCGGCCTCGGCCATGACCTGGTCGATGAAGCGGCGCGAGAAGTAGTCGATATCGAAGGCGACCATCCAGTCGGTGTCCGACAGCCGGAAGCCCTCGCGCAGCGCCGCGCCGTAGTCGGCCGTGGGCAGCCGGATGGCCTCGAGCCACGGGTAACGGGTGGCGAGAGCCTCGACTTCGGCACCGGTGCCGTCCACCGAGCCGTTCTCCACCAGGTACAGCACGAAGTCGAGACCGGCCAGCTCGGCTTCGAGCCGCTCGATGGCGTGGCCGACGAACCCGGCCTCGTTGTGCACGGGTATCACGATGGTGAGACTCGGGGAAGTCATGGTGGTGCGATTGTAGGGGAGTGGCTTCGTTCCGCTCCGGGCGAGCCGTAACATCGCTGCCATGAACCTCGACGCCATCTTCAAGGCCTACGACATACGCGGACGCATCGACAACGGAGACATGGACGCCGGCGTAGCTCGCCAGATCGGAGCCGCCTTTGCCGAGTTCTCCGGTGCCGAACGGATCGCAGTGGGGCGCGATATCCGGACCAGCTCGGCCGAGATTGCCGCCGCCTTCATCGAGGGAGTGGTCGGCCAGGGAGTGGACGTCGACGACATCGGGCTGATCGCAACGGACATGAGTTATTACTACGCCGGAGCGCATGACGTTCCGGCGGCCATGATCACCGCCTCGCACCTGCCGCTCAACTGGAACGGCATCAAGCTCTCACTGGCGGGGGCCCGCCCCGTCTCGGGTGATACCGGCCTGGCCCGGATCAAGGAGCTCACCGCCCAGCCGCCACCACCGGCCGACAACCCCGGCACCGTCACGGAAGTCTCGACGCTCGACGAATACGTGGACCACCTGTACTCGATCGTGGACGCCGCCAGCTTCCGTCTCCTCAAGGTGGCCGTCGATGGCGGCAACGGCATGGCCGGTGTCGTGTCCGGCCCGGTGTTCGACCGCATCCCGGTCGACCTCACGGCGCTCTATCTCGAGCCCGATGGGAGCTTTCCCAACCATCCGGCCGACCCGACCCGGCCGGAGAACCTCGCCGATCTGATTGCCGCCATGCAAGCCGAGCCCCACGACCTCGGGGTTGCCTTCGACGCCGACGCCGACCGCGCCATCTTCGTAGACGACGAGGGTGTCGCCCTGTCGGGCAGTACGACCACCGCCATGGTGGCTCGCTGGTTTCTGGGCCACAACCCGGGTGCGACAGTGGTGTACAACCTCATCTGCAGCCGGGCGGTGCCCGAGACGATCGAGAAATGGGGCGGCCAGCCGGTCAAGACCCGGGTCGGGCATTCGTTCATCAAGCAGGTGATGGCCGACACCGGCGCCATCTTCGGCGGCGAGCATTCCGCCCACTTTTACTTCCGCGACAACTACCGGGCCGACTCGGGAACCCTCGCCATGCTGGTGCTCATGCAGCTCATGAGCGAAGATCCCCGCCCCCTGTCGGAGATCCGAGGGGAGTTCGAGCCGTATGTCGCGTCCGGCGAGATCAACTTCGTGGTCGAGGATCAGTCCGGGATGATGGACGCCATCGCGGCGGGAATGGACGGCGAAGCCGATCACCTCGACGGTCTAACGCTGAGCTGGCCTGACCGGTGGCTCAACATTCGTCCGTCCAACACCGAGCCGCTGTTGCGGCTCAATGTGGAAGCACCTGACCGGGCCGGAGTCGATGATCTGGTCGGCCGGGTCCGGGAGATCATCGTCGCCAATGGTGGCACCCCCGACTAGGAGACTCATGGACTACGACATCGCCAATCCCGACCTCGCTGCCGAAGGGGCCCGCCGCATCGCCTGGGCGGCGCGCCGCATGCCGGTGCTGGGCTCGCTCCGACAGCGATACGAAGAAGAAAAGCCGTTCGTCGGCATGCGGTTCGGTGCGTGTATGCACGTCACCACCGAAACCGCCAACCTCATGCTCGCCCTGCGCGCCGGTGGGGGCGAGGTCAGCCTGTGTGCCTCAAACCCGTTGTCGACCCAGGACGACGTTGCTGCCGCACTGGTGGCGGAGGGCATCCCCGTGAACGCGATCCGGGGGGAGGACACCGACACCTATTACAAGCACCTGCAGACCGTTCTGAACACCGAACCGAACATCACCATGGACGATGGGGCCGATCTCGTCACGCTGTTGCATACTGAACGCACCGACATCACGCCGCTGGCTTCGATGGAAGAGACCACCACCGGGGTCATTCGGCTCCGGGCGATGGAATCCGAAGGCGAGTTGCGGTTCCCGGTGGTTGCCGTGAACGACTCGGACACGAAACACCTCTTCGACAACCGCCACGGCACCGGGCAGTCCTCGCTGGACGGGGTGCTCCGCTCGACCAACATGCTGATCGCCGGGCGCACCGTCGTGGTGGTCGGCTTCGGCGATTGCGGGCAGGGAGTCGCCCAGCGAGCCGATGGGCTCGGCGCCAAGGTCGTCGTGGTGGAAGTCGACGCCGTTCGGGCCTTGTCGGCCGCCATGGAGGGTTACCAGGTCATGACCGCCGACGATGCTGCCGCGGTCGGTGACTTGTTCGTGACCGTGACCGGCAACATGCACGTGTTGCGAGAACGCCATTTCGACGTCATGAAAGACGGTGCCATCCTGTCGAACGCCGGTCATTTCGACATCGAGATCGACCTGAAGCGGCTCGGGGAGTTGGCCACCGAGACGCGCAACCTGCGAACCAATCTGGACGAGTACGTGTTGGCCGATGGACGCCGCATTCTCGTTCTGGCGGAGGGCCGGCTCGTCAACCTGGCTGCCGCCGAGGGCCACCCCGCCGACGTCATGGACATGTCGTTTGCCAACCAGGCATTGGCGGCCGAGTGGATCCTGGCGAACCGGGACGAGCTCGAGGCCCGTGTCTACCGCCTGCCCACGCACCTCGACCAGGAGGTGGCGGCGCTCAAGCTCAAGTCACTCGGGGGCGGTCTCGAAGTGCTTACTCCTGAACAGGCTGAGTATCTGGAATCGTGGCGTCACGGAACGTAGCCACCGGCACCGGCGCCGGGCCCTCGTGCGTCACATCTAGGGGCGGGCGCAGGTCGACGACCACCGAGGGCGGCTCGACCGTGACCGTGCGATGGGCCTGGTTGAGCACATCGATGATCTCGTCGTCGATCAACTCCTCATGCTTCAGGAGCGCGTCACGCAGCGCCTCGACCAGATGACGATTGGCTGACAACAAGCGGGTCACCGCCTCCTTGTTCTCCTCCAGGATCCGGTCGACGGCCCGGCGAGATGGTCCGTCGCCCAGCACCTTGTTCGCCATGTTGCCTCCGAAGAGGCCCCCGTCGAGGGTCGTGAACGACACCAGCGAGTCGCCAAGGCCGAGGCTTCCCACCATGGCCACCGCCACGTCGGTCGCCGCCTTCAGGTCGCCGGCCGGCCCGCTGCCGGATTCACCGAAAAAGATCTCCTCGGCGACCATGCCGCCCATCGAGATCTGGATCGACGCCAGCAGCTCGGTCGCCGTGTTGGTGAAGCGCTCCTCGGTCGGGCTGTGCGCTAGCAGGCCGAGCGCGCTGCGGCGCTTGATGATCGACAGCACCTCAAGCCGGCGGCTTTCCCCGACGAGGTGGGCAACCACGGCGTGGCCCGCTTCGTGGGTGGCGATGGTGCGGCGCTCCAACTCGGTGTATTCGGTCGGCTGGGCGAGGCCGATTTCGACCTCCATGCGGGCCCGGCGCAGGTCGGGCAGCGTGAGTGCCTCCCGGCCTTCCCGCAGCGACAGCAGGAGCGCCTCGTCGAAGAGCCGCTCCATCGATGCGGGCGTGTACCCCATCGTCGAGGCCGACAGCTCATCGCGGGCCTGGTCGTTGTCGAGGGCCGGGTCGTGTGCTTTGCGATCGAGGAAGTAATCGATCAGCTCCCGACGGGCGGAGCGGCTGGGAGCGTCGAAGTGCAGGATGCGGTCGAATCGGCCCGGCCGGAGCAGGGCGGGGTCGAGAGACTCGGCCCGGTTGGTGGCACCGATCAACAGGATGTTGGAGGGCTCGGGCATCCGCAGCCTGATGCGCCGGTCGTAGGGCAGGAACCGGTTGACCCGGCCGGCCGCCCAGTTGCGGAACCGGATCCCGGCAGGCGGCTCGTCGAAACTCTGCATCTGCACCAGCAACTCGTTGACCACGCCGCCGACACCCTCCGACATCGCCCGGTTCACCTCGCGGCCGCTGGCGTCGACCTGGGTGGCGCTGAAGCCATCCATGCCGCCCCGCTTGGTGCCGATGGCGTCGATCTCCTCGAGGAAGCCGATGGCGCCGCCTTCCCGGCGGGCGGTCTTGCGAAGGGCTTTGAAGAACGCCCGGATCTTGCGGCCGGTCATCCCGTACCACATGCTCTGGAACGAAGTGGCAGACACGAACAGGTACGGGACGCCGGCCTCTTTGGCCATCGCCTTGGCGACATGGGTCTTTCCCGTGCCGGGAGGGCCCTCGAACAGAACCCCGCGCCGCGGCCGGCCGCCGAGCTTGCCGGAGAACTTGCGGTGGTCGAGGAAGACCTGCAGCGTGTGCTGCACTTCCTTGAGCACGTTGCCGAGTCCTTTGACGTCTGCAAAGCCGACCTCGATCTGCTCGGGCATGAAGATGACATGCGGGGAGCGTCCGTTGACGAGATACGGAACCACCATCATGGCCGCGATGAGCACGAAGAGGAGCGTGAACGGCATCCACAGCCCGGCGTCCTCGGGGAGCGAAGGGAACGAGATGAACGGCTGGTCGGTGAGCAGCCGCCACCATCCCCAGGCGGCGATCGGCGCCAGGATGATGGCGAGACGCCGCAGGCGCTTCAGTCGGTGCTGTTCCTTGTGGCCGGCGACGTCCAGCATGAAAAGGTCCCCTTTGTTCTCCGTGCCATCAACATAACCACTCTCTGTGGTCGTGTCGACCGCCCTTTGCGGGTCGCGGCAGCCCGGTCCGGTGGAGTCTGTGTCACACGGCCCCGATACGGTCGCCGCATGTTGTGCCTCGGGTGCCACGCCATCGGTCACGAACTGCTGTGCGGGACGTGCCGGCGCCAGCTGGTGACTGCCGGGCCGCGTCTGATTGCGGATTGCATTGTGGCCCGCCCGGCGTTCCGGCATGAGGGCCTGGCCCGGGCACTGATCCACGATTTCAAATACCGGGGTGTGGTCAGGGTGGCCGCGCTGCTGGCCCCGTCCCTGGCAGAATTCCTGCCGGCGGGCGGGCGGCTGCTCGTGCCCGTGCCGAGGGTGGTTGCTCGCCATCTGCGACTGGGGATCGATCCCGGGTTCGAGCTGGCCCGGGCGGTCGGGCGCCTGACCGGGATGCCGATCGCCCGGGTGCTGCGACCGCCGGTATGGCGGGCCAACCACGCCGGCAAGCAGCGCCGTCGCCGGGCCGCGGTCGCCTTCCGGCCAAGGGCGCAGCCACCGCCGGGGGTCATCCTGGTTGATGATGTCCTGACGACGGGGGCAACGCTCGAGTCGGCCGTCCGGGCCCTGGGGCCCGGTGTGGTCGGAGCCGTGACGGCCACCGGGGCAGGCGTATAGTGGAAAGAGACACCTCGGAGAGGACCGACTGCTTGCCAGAGCCCCGCCCTCCGCCCGCTTCAGTGCGATCGACATTGACGCGTGCAAACGAGAGGGATTCATGGAAATTCAGGTTCACGGCAAGAAGACGCAGGTCAGCGACTCGATTCAGACGCTGATCGTCAACAAGATGGAACACGCTGGTCGGTTCTGGGACGGCAAGATCGGCATCGCCGACGTCGAACTCAGCGAAGAGGCCAACCCCCGGGTCAGCGACGACAAATTCCGCGTCGAGATCACCGCCCCCGTGGCGGGTCACATCGTTCGCGTGCATGCCACCTCGCACGATCAGCATGCCGCCGTCGACACTGCCGTCGACAAGTTCGAGCGGCGGTTGCGCCGCCTCAAAGAGCGCATCATCGATCGAAGCCGCAACGGGAACAAACGACTCAATCAAAGTCCGCTGCCCGCCGAAGAAGATGAGGAATCGCCGCCCAGCGCTTCGATCGTGCGCACCAAACAGTTCACGATGAAACCGATGAGCCCCGAGGAGGCTGCGTTGCAGTTGGAAATGCTTGGTCACAGCTTCTTCTTCTTCCTCAACTCTGAAACCGACGGGCATGCGGTGCTCTACCGCCGCCGTGATGGGCAGTTAGGACTTATTGAATCCAGATGACCCGGGTCCTCGTAGTCGATGATGCGCCCCTGTTCCGGACGGGCCTGCGGGCCGCACTCACGGAAGCAGCATTCGACGTGGTCGGAGAGGCAGAGGATGCCCCGACGGCGGTGATCGAGGCCGAGCGTCTGCAGCCCGATGTGATCGTTCTCGATGTGCTCATGCCCGGTCAGTCCGGGCTGGAAGTGGTTGACAAGCTCTTGGCAGCGGCACCGGACACCAAGGTGGTTCTGCTGACCGTGAGCGAGTCGGAAGACGACCTGCTCACCGGGATCAAGGCGGGCGCCCGGGGCTACGTCATCAAGGACACGCCCTTCCCGTCGCTGGCCACCGCCATCGTGGATGTGGTCGAGAACGGTGCCGTGGTCTCACCCCGGATGGCAGCCAAGCTGTTCAATGTGGTGCAGCAGATGCTGCGCCATCGCGAGCTGGCCGCCAGCCGCCGTCCCACCCTCACCGGGCGGGAGATCGAAGTTCTCCAACTGGTAGCCCAGGGCTACACCAGCCGGGAGATCGGCGAACGCCTCTACATCTCTGAGAACACCGTCAAGAACCACGTGCGCAACATCCTCGACAAGCTCGGACTCCACTCCCGAAACGAGGCTGTGCTCTACGCACTGCGGGAGAACCTGATCGACCTCGGCTGATGGACCCGGCCAAACTCGTCCAAGCGTTGGCCGTTGCCTGGGGCGGAGTCCACCTCTATCCGGATCCCAAAGCCGTTCCGGCGTTCACACAAGCCGTCGAGACCATCGGCGAGTACGCCGGCAACTCGCCGGTGATCACGATCACGCTCGACGGGTTTGAATGGCGGGGTGAGCCCGTCGACGTCTCCCATTCCGCCGCCGACCGGCTGGTCGAGGCACTCTTCGCCGAGCGGGTCAAGAGTCTGGTCGTGTCAGCTGCGCCAACCGCCGACCAGCTGATTCAGTTCTTCAAGCTGCTCGAGGACCCCGGGAGCTCCGATCTCGGCCTCGACTTCCCGACCCGGCTGCAGCTCGCCGGTGTGGACGGAATCCGGATTCAGTGTCACGACGCCCTCGAAGATCGTGACGACGAGGAAGAAGACGATCCCGGTGACGGGGTCGAGCGTGAGCCCGAGGTCCAGGCCCTGTTCGAGCGCGACAGCGCCCGCCGGGTTGCCGACCGGGTGATGAGCCATGGATCGCCTGCCGAGGCCGTCGAGGATTTCATCCGGTCGTATCGCAGCGCCTATGAGATGGTTTCAGATGGCGACCCCGCCGGGCTGGCGCGCGTCGTCGAAACGTTCGTTGATGCCTTCTTCCGGCTCGACCACGCCGTGCGAGCTGCCGTGTTCCAGGAGGTCGTGAAGTCTCCGGACGAGGTGGCGTTTACCAACTTCGTGGATCAGTTCTCGGCCGATGAGCTTGCCGAGCTGGCCGGCGAGCTGGACGATGCCGCCCTTCCGCTGCTCGTCGAGTACGCCCGGGTGGTGTCGGAGATGCAGGGACGTGACTCCGGTGTAGTGGACCGGGTCATGAACCCCGCGCCCGATGACACCCGGCAGGTAGTGGCCGGAACGGTCGGACTGCGGTTGGCCAATTTCCTGGAAGGCGGGGCCGGCGATGGCGTTGCCGATTCACTGAGCGCCGAGGTTGCAGCCCTGGCGACTGCCGATCGGGCCGGGTGGGTGGTTCTCGGAGATCTGTTCTCTATCGAA
This sequence comes from Acidimicrobiia bacterium, assembly GCA_013002865.1. Taxonomy (GTDB): domain Bacteria; phylum Actinomycetota; class Acidimicrobiia; order Spongiisociales; family SHLN01; genus SHLN01. Next base: position 10,634 of record JABDLU010000066.1, on the reverse strand, counting down.
GACCGCCCCGAGCGTCAGAAACGCCTGCTGAGGATCTGGGTGGCCAAGCTCGGACTCGCCATCAGGCAGCACGTCTTCGCAGATGCGGTTCGGTGGCTGCGGGTTGTCGAGGGCCAGGCCATCGACTCCCGGGCACTCGACGGCGCCTTCAATCACGTGACCGGCGCAGACGTCATGGAGATCCTGACGGCCGACGGGCCCGACGAGGAGCTGCGCAACGAGTTGCTCCTCGAGCTGTCTCGCCGCTCCGGGCCCCGTGTCATCGAGCAGCTGGCGACGGAGGAAGACCCCGGCCGACGTCGGATGCTCATCGACATTGTCACTGAGATCGCTCGTGTCGACATTCGGTCGATCCTCCCGGGACTGGCCGATCCCCGCTGGTACGTGGTGCGCAACCTGGCGATTGCGTTGGGGAAATCGGGCCGGAAAGCTGCCGGTGAACCTCTTTCGAAGCTCATGCAGCACGACGATCATCGAGTGCGTATCGAGGCCTTGCGGGCGCTCATTCCCTGCCTGGGCGACGCCGCAGTCGATCACCTGGTCCTGGCCCTCGCCGACGAGCACGTTCGGGTCCGGGCGGCCGCCGCCGATCTGCTTGCCACTGTCGACGATCAGCTGGTCGTGCCGGCGCTCGGCTCGGCCCTCCGGAATGAGTCGACACAGCTCGAGGTCAGGGTGGCCGCCATCGAAGTGCTGGGCAAGCGGCGCACCGACGATGCCCGAACGCTGCTCCGGCAGATGGCCGAGACCAAAGGCCGCTTCTCCCAATCGGCCAGAGCTCTTCGCTCGGCGGCCCGGGACGCTCTGGGGGCCGACCATGTCTGACAAAGCCACCGGTGACTTCATGGGAGCCCTGCGGAGGGCGGTCGCCAACGTCCACCTCTATCCAACAGGCCACCCCCAGGGAGAGGTCGCACTCGACATGCTCGCCGAGACCACCGCCACCCTGGTCGATGCCGAGGACTCGGTGGTCTTGTCTCTGATGGACAATGCCTTCTACCTCGATCGGGATCTGCTGCCGCAGGCCTCGCTCGAGTATCGGGATCTCTACCACGTCCTGCGGGGCCACGGACTCGATTCGATAACCATCATGAGCGGAGCGACCCTGGGGGACCTGGCCGAGCTGGCCGGCTTTCTGGCCGAGGACGGGTCCGATATTCCGGCCGACGGCACCATCCGCCTCAACGAGCGCCCCTACAACCGTTCCGAACTGATCAAGCAGGCATCGCTTTCGGAGATCCGCCACTCCTACGCCACGTCCCTCGATTTCCTCAACGGGGTGGCCGAATCGATGACTGAAGACGACGGTGCCGACATCACCGCCGCAGTGTGGACGGTCGAACAGCTCCTCGAGAAGGTCCTGCTGCAACCCGGAGCCTCGCTGCTGCTGTCGACGCTCAAGACCCACGATGAGTACACCTTCTATCACTCGATCAATACGTGCATGCTGGCGGTGACGGTCGGTCAGGCCATCGGGCTCGACAACGATCAGCTGGTGCAGCTCGGGGTCGGGGCACTCCTGCACGATCTCGGCAAGATCCGGGTGCCGATCGAGGTCATTCAGTATCCCGGCCGGCTGGACGACGCCATGTGGAAGGAAATCCAGCGCCATCCCCACGAAGGAGCGCAGGCGATCCTGGCGGGCAGTGGCGAAGGCCAGGAGATCGCCGCGCTGGTGGCGCTGGAACACCATGCCCGGTTCGATCTGGCCGGCTATCCCACAGTGGGCCGGCGAGAGAGGCTCCATCTGTACAGCCGCATCACGTCGATCTGTGACGTGTATGACGCGCTGACGACCCGACGCAGCTACAAGCGGGCCCTGCCGCCGGCCACCGCCCTCAAGATCATCGTCGAGAACGCCGGCAGCCAACTCGATCCGGATCTGGTTCAGGTGTTCGTCTCGATCCTGGGAATCTTCCCGGCCGGATCGCTGTTGCGGTTGGACACGGGGGACATCGCCGTAGTCCTCGTTGCCGGTCAGGACGGTGAGACGATGCAGGCCGCGATCGCAGTCACGGCGGCCGGTGAGCACTTGTCTGCTCCCGAGCCGTTCCAGCTGACGGTCGACCGGGTGCGGGATCTGGTTCTGCCGGACGAAGTCGGGCTCGACCCGGCCTCGCTCGTCGAGAGTCCGCACCTCAATCTCACCTGAGCCGGGCGGCACCGCCAAACTCCTCCCATCGTTAGGATTTGACCCCCAACATGTCGGTATTTCAGAAGATCCTCCACCTCGGCGAGGGCAAGCGACTCAAAGAACTGGAGGCGCTTGCCGAGGCCGTCAATGCGCTCGAACCATCCATCGAGCCGCTGAGTGATGAGCAGTTGCGCGCCAAGACCGACGAGTTCCGGTCTCGGTTGGCCGACGGTGAGACGGTCGACGACATCGAAGCCGAGGCGTTCGCCGTCGTCCGCGAGGCCGCCAAGCGAGTGCTCGGGCAGCGCCACTTCGACGTCCAGGTAGTCGGGGCGGGGGCCCTGCATCGCGGGATGGTGGCGGAGATGCGGACCGGTGAAGGTAAGACCCTGGTCGCCACCATGCCCTGTTACCTCAACGGCCTGACCGGCCGCGGCGTACACGTCGTGACCGTGAACGACTATCTCGCCAAGCGCGACGCCGAGTGGATGGGTGACATCCACCGGTTCCTCGGCCTCGAGGTCGGCCTGATCCAGGCCCATCTCGAGCCGGCCGAGCGGCGGCCCGCCTACGCCGCCGACATCACCTACGGCACCAACAACGAGTTCGGCTTCGACTACTTGCGCGACAACATGGCGATGCGTCCCGAAGACATGGTGCAGCGAGGCCACGCCTACGCGATCGTCGACGAGGTCGATTCGATCCTGATCGACGAGGCCCGGACGCCGCTCATCATCAGCGGCCGGGTGGCCGACACCGCCAAGTGGTACCGCGATTTTGCGCGCATCGCCGATCGCCTCCAGGTCGAGCTGCATTACGAAGTCGACGAGGGCAAGAAACAAGTCATTACCACCGAAGAGGGCGTTTCCCGTGTCGAGGAGATGCTTGGCATCGAGAATATGTACGATTACTCGAACGTCGACCTCGTGCACCACCTCGAGGCCGCCCTCAAGGCCAAGACCCTCTTCGAGAAGGACGTCGATTACCTCGTGTCCGACGGCGAGGTCAAGATCGTCGACGAGTTCACCGGACGGGTGCTCGACGGACGCCGCTACTCAGAAGGCCTCCACCAGGCCATCGAAGCCAAAGAGGGCGTGGCGATCAAAGATGAGAACCAGACCCTTGCCACCATCACCCTCCAGAACTACTTCCGGATGTACGACAAGCTGGCGGGCATGACCGGAACCGCCATGACCGAGGAAGCCGAGTTCAACCAGATCTACGGTGTCACCCTGGTCGAGATACCCACCAACCGTCCCATCGCCCGGGCCGATCAGCCCGACCTGGTCTACATGACAGAAAAGGCTAAATACGATGCTGTGGCCGACGACATCGAGGCCCGCCACAAGCACGGGCAGCCGGTACTGGTCGGCACCGTGTCGATCGAAAAGTCGGAGCGCCTGTCAGGCGTGCTCACCAAGCGGGGCATTCCCCACGAAGTGCTCAATGCCAAGCAGCACGCCCGGGAGGCCACCATCGTCGCCCAGGCAGGCCGGATCGGCGCCGTCACCGTCGCCACCAACATGGCCGGGCGCGGCGTGGATATTCGCCTGGGCGGCAATCCCGAGGAGCTGGCCGAGCGGGCCATGGCCAAGACGCCCGAACTCGAGCCGGACACCCCCGAATACGAGGAGATCTACCAGCGGCACCTGGAGAAGTTCACAGCCGAATGTGCCGCGGAGCACGAGAAGGTGATCGAGCTGGGCGGGCTCTACGTCCTCGCCACCGAGCGCCATGAGTCTCGCCGCATCGACAATCAGCTGCGGGGCCGCTCCGGCCGCCAGGGCGACCCCGGCGAGTCGCGGTTCTACCTCTCACTCGAGGACGATCTCATGCGGCGGTTCGCCAGTGACCGGGTAACCGCCATCATGGCCCGGCTGAAGATGCCCGAGGACGTGCCGATCGAAGCCAAAATGGTCAGCAAATCCATCGAGCGGGCCCAGACCCAGGTCGAGTCGCAGAACTTCGAGATCCGCAAGAACGTCCTGAAGTACGACGAAGTGATGAACCGCCAGCGCGAGGTCATCTACGAATGGCGCTCCGGCATCCTGCGCGAGGACAAGGCCCAGGAGCTGGTTCACGAGTGGCTCGACGAGGTGATGGAAGACGTCGTCGCCGGCACCATAGATCCCGCTGAGCCGCCCGCCCGGTGGGATTGGGACGAGCTCCTCACCAGCCTGACCCAGCTCTATCCGCACTCGTTCACGGCCGAGGATTTCTCCGCCGGTTCCGGTATCGACATGAACAGCGTGATCGGGCGGCTCCAGGAGGACGCCCGATCCTTCTACGCAGGGCGCGAGGAGGAAATCGGCGAGGAGAACCTCCGCACGCTCGAGCAGCGGGTGGTTCTGTCGGTGATCGACAACAAGTGGCGCGAACACCTGGCGGAGATGGACTACCTCCGGGCCGGCATCGGGCTGCGGGCGATGGGGCAAAAGGACCCGCTGGTCGAGTATCAGCGCGAGGGCTACGACATGTTCTCTGACCTGGTGGTGGCGGTCAAGCACGACACCATCCGGTATCTCAGTCATGTGCAGGTGGTCCAGCAGGACCAGCGGCCCCAGGTATCACCGCAGGGCCGGCCGACGACCACGATTACCAACACGCCCGGCGCGGCCAAGCCCCAGGCCGACGCCTCCGGCAAGATCGGCCGCAACGAGCCCTGCCCCTGTGGCTCCGGCAAGAAGTACAAGCGCTGCCACGGCGCCGCCGCCTAGCTCACGCTACGCCGCCGAATTTCACCCGTCGACGGTTGACCGTTGACCGTTGACCCCAAGAAGAAACCCTCCGGTAACCACCTGCACCCTCACTACCCTGCCCGGTATGTCCGATCCCCGCTCATTACTCAAAGACCTCCGCTCCCGCCTCGACGATGCCCGGAGGTTCCTTTGACGTCGATCAGAAAGCGATCGAGCTGGAGGAACTGAGGCGCCAGGCCTCCGCTCCCGACCTGTGGAATGACCCCGATGAAGCCCGCAAAGTGACCCGCGTCCTCGCCCGCTACGAGAAGACGATCGCCCAGGTCGATGCCATCGCGGCGGCGCTCGACGACGCCGACACCCTCCTCGAGCTTGGTGAGGCCGAAGACGATCCGGCCACTGTCACCGAAGCATCCGGCGAGCTGGCCCGACTCGAGACCGAGCTGGCCGACCTGGAGCGCGAGAGCCTGTTTTTTGGCGAGTACGACGACAACCCCGCTCTGGTCTCGGTACACGCCGGCGCCGGGGGCGTGGACGCGCAGGACTGGGCCGAGATGCTGCTCCGTATGTACCGGCGTTACCTGGAGACCGCCGGATTCGAGGTCGAGATCGATGATGTGCAGGAGGGTGAGGAGGCCGGGATCAAGTCGGCCTCGTTCACGGTCCGGGGCGATTTCGCCTACGGCACGATGGAGGGTGAGCGAGGGGTGCATCGCATGGTGCGGATGAGCCCATTCGACGCCGCCAACCGGCGCCATACCTCCTTCGCGGCGGTCGACGTCATCCCCGAGGTAGAGGCCGCCCCATTCGAGATCAACCCGGAGGACCTTCGCGTCGACGTCATGCGCGCCCAGGGTGCCGGCGGCCAGCATGTCAATACGACGGACTCAGCGGTCCGTATCACCCATCTGCCTACCAACATCGTGGTCACCTGTCAGGCCGAACGGTCCCAGCTGCAGAACCGCACCCGGGCGATGGAACTGCTCAATTCCCGCCTTGCCGAGCTGGCCCGCCAGCAGCACGCCGAACGCCTCGAGGAGATCCGAGGCGAGCAGAACGAAGCCGCCTGGGGCCACCAGATTCGGAGCTACGTGCTCGCTCCATACCAGATGGTCAAGGATTTGCGCACCGAGGTCGAGATAGGGAATGTGGACGCCGTCCTGGACGGGGACATCTCTGCGTTCGCCGACGGCTACCTCGAGTGGCGGCGGCGACAGGATTCGGATGAAACCGCACAAAATGCTTGAACTGGTACGATTTTTGCGTCTGCCTCGGCACTTCCTGCCCGGAGTTCTCGCATGATTCGCTTGCACGGCGTCACCAAGGTCTATGACGGCTCGACCGTCGCGATCCGCGACGCAACCACCACCATCCAGAAGGGGGAGTTCGTCTTCTTGGTCGGGCCATCGGGCTCGGGCAAGTCGACCCTGATCCGCCTGCTGATGCGCGAGGAACGCCCCACCGCCGGAGAGATCTGGGTGGCCGGCCGCAACATTGCCGACCTTCCCGAGTGGAAGGTGCCATATCTGCGGCGGTCGGTCGGAACCGTCTTCCAGGACTTCAAACTCCTGCCGAATAAGACCGTGTTTCAAAATGTTGCGTTCGCGTTGGAAGTGATCGGACGGCCAAAAGGCATCGTCGCCCAGCAAGTGCCCAAAGTGCTCAAACTGGTCGGCCTGGCCTCGAAGGCCGAGCGCCTGCCTCGCCAGCTGTCGGGTGGTGAGCAGCAGCGTGTGTCCATCGCCCGGGCGTTTGTCAACCGGCCACTCATTCTGCTGGCCGACGAGCCGACCGGAAACCTCGACCCGGCAACGTCGGTCGGGATCATGCGCCTGCTCGACCGGATCAATCGGACAGGAACGACGGTGGTGATGGCGACCCACGACCACGCCATCGTCGACGCGATGCGCCGGCGGGTCATGCAGCTCGAACGCGGCCGCATCGTGCGCGACGAGTCCCGGGGCGTGTACGAGGGACCGGTTGCCGGCGCGACCCCGGCCGGGGCCGCCAGTGCAAACGGGCCGGCGCCGAACGGCCAGGGCCACACCCCGGAAACCCCGCCGATCGAGGAGGCTGCCGTGGCGCCCGGAGAGACCGATGAGGGCTGAGTACGTCGTCGGCGAGGCCGCCACCAATCTGCGGCGCAACGTCCTGCTGGTCCTCGGGGCGATCCTGGCCGTGTTCGTGTCGCTGTTCATGACCTACATGGCGCTGGTCGTGAACGAGGTCGGGCGTAACTCAGCCTCACGGTGGCAGGAAGGGATCACGATCATCGCCTGGCTCGACGACGCCGACCTGGCCACCCACACCGCCATCACCAACGAGGTGAACGGCTGGTCGGAGGTCGAGCGGGCCATCTACGTTGGGAAGGCTGAAGCCTGGGAAGAGTTCCAGGACATGTTCGCCGACAACCCGGCCCTGGTCGAAGAGGTCGACCCCAACGCCATGCCCGCTTCGGTGCGGGTCGACCTGGTCGACAACGAGTTGCACACCGTCATCGTTGGTCGGCTCGGCTCACTCGGGGGAGTCGACGGGGTGGATGAGGCCTCCGAGGCGGTCGAGGACACCCTCGAAGCCTCCCGCCTGCTCAACACCGGCGGCATCGTCCTCGGCGTGGTGCTCGGCATCTCTGCCGTCGTGATGATCTCCAATACCGTTCGCATGGCCATCTATGCCCGGCGAGAAGAAATCAGCATCATGAAGCTGGTGGGTGCCTCGAACTGGTTCGTGCGAACACCCTTCCTCGTCGAGGGCCTCATCGAGGGCCTGGTCGGAGGTGCGCTGGCCGTGCTGGCGGGCTGGTTCGGGTATCGCTGGTTCATCTCCAACCTCGATCTCGGCATCATCGACACCGAGGTGCCCGAGGCCTTCCTGCTCAGCCGGGGGCTCCTCGTGCTGCTGTTCGGGGCGCTGGCCGGGGCGATTGGAAGCCTGGTGGGGCTGCGCCGCTACCTCCAGGAGTCGAAGTGAAGCGCCTGGGGATGATCCTGGCGCTGGTGCTGCTTGCTTCGATCGTGTTCCCCGTCACGGCGCCGGTTGTCGCCCAGAACGCCATCTCAGACGAGCTGGCCGAGACGGCCAAGGAGATCGAGCGCCTGGAATCGCTCATGGCCGCCGCGGAGGGAGACATCTCCTACTGGCGCAACCAGATCTCGTCGACCAACAGCCGGATGAACGACGTTTTGGCCGATCTGGTGGCCGCCGAGGCGGTGTTGGCCGACCTCAATGTGTCGATCAACGAGACCCAGGCGGCCATATCTTTCGCCGAGCTCGAGATCTCCCAGAAGGAAGCTGAGCTGGCCGACACCAATGCCCGAATCGTCGATACGCACACCATGGTGGTCACTCAGGCCGTTGAGCTGTTCAAGCGGGGCGGGGGCCAGATCCAGACCGTGTTCGACTACCAAAGCGTCCAGGATGCCGCCCTGGCCGTCCGCTACGGATCGACCGTCATCGATCAGACCAATAACGCTCTGGCCTCGCTCGAGGAGCTGCGCAACCAAAAGGAACAGCAGCGGACGCTGATCGAGCAGGAGCGGGCCACCCTCAACGGCCATCTCGAGAAGCTCGACACCGCCCAGACACAGGCCGAGCAGCAGAAGCAGGGCGTCGAGCAGAGCCGCGCGCTCGTCGCGGCAGAACTGACCAACCAGCAGGCGTTGCTGCAAACGATCAAGAACGAAGCCGCCCACATCGAGAACGAGATTGCGGCCGAGGAAGCCGAACAGGAGCGGCTCATCGAGCTGCTGGCTGCCGAACAGCGCCGTGGTGGGATCGCCCCGGGCGAGCTGTTCCCGCCGCTCAATCCGACCCGCATCGTCTCGGCCTACGGTCCCCGGCTGCACCCGATCCTCGGCTACACGCGGACACACGCCGGCTTGGACCTCGATGGTGACAACGGCCAGGAGATCTTCGCGGCGGCCAGCGGGACCGTGATCTACTCCGGCTACCGGGGCGGGTACGGAAATACGGTCATCATCGACCACGGTGGGGGCATGGCCACCCTCTACGCCCACCAATCGTCGCTAGTGGCAGACCGGGGCGACGAAGTCTCGCTGGGCGATCTCATCGGGTATGTGGGAAGCACCGGCCTCTCTACCGGTCCCCATCTGCATTTCGAGGTCCGCATCAACGGAGCTCATACCGACCCGGCGCCGTACTTCACCGTTCTGTGAGCGTGGTCGCCTCCAACCGGAGGGCCAGGTTCGACTATGAGATCCTCGATCGATACGAGGCCGGGCTGGTGCTGCGCGGCTCGGAGGTGAAGAGCCTGCGGGAGGGCAAAGCCTCGATCAACGAGGCCTACGCCTCAGAGCGCGACGGTGAGCTGTGGCTGGAATCGATGACCATCCCTCCGTACACATACGCCCGGGACGGCGGCCACGAGCCCACTCGACCCCGCAAGCTGCTGCTCCACAAGCGCGAGATCACCCGCATCGGTGAGAAGTTGCGCGAACAGAGCCTCACCCTGGTGCCGACCAAGGTCTACTTCACCAATGGGCGAGCCAAGGTGGAGCTGGCGCTGGCAAAAGGCAAGCGAACCATCGACAAGCGAGAGACCAAGAAGAAGCGCCAGCAGGAGCGCGAGATGGACCGGGCGATGCGACAGGCGCGTCGATAGGGGAAGGATTCCGTCAGGGGGAGCGTTATTCTTGTGGCAACCCGTTGATAGCTGAAGGCTGATAGCTGACAGCTGATCGCGGCGCTCCCTCGGGAGCGCTATGGGGGTGAACTGGCTTCGACTTTGAAGGTTGAGGTGTCGGAAGCGAGCCGAGGTCCCCGGAGTCCTCGTTAAAGAGCCGGGAAACAATACAAGTGCCGAAGATAACTTCGCACTAGCTGCTTAATTGACAGCTCGTCCTCCCGGTGGGCGCCTGCCTCGCCGGATCAGGGCGTCGCAATGCAGGATGCCCCCGCCGGGGTCCGGGACCGGTGGGGAAAGACCAACTCCGGATACGGCTGAAGGAAACTTGCTGACAGAGTCCTGAGGCCCGACAAACTCGCTGTCGGCTGCGCTCGGAGATGCCGGCGCTGAAACTTCAGAGGACCGGGGTTCGACTCCCCGCACCTCCACGGGAACCCTTCGGGTTCCTTGCGAGTCCGGCGTTGCCGGACTCGTTCGCGTTTGGTCCTGCTGGGAGTCTTTGTTCTTGTGAGGGGTTGTGTCGAACCCGGCGATGAGCCGGGCTCCGCCAGGGAGCTCGGGCGAAGAGCGGTGGGCCATTGCAGTCCTTCGTAACGGCGTGGCGAGCAAATGGTGGATCCCGGGTGGTGCCGCGCATCGGTTGGTGGCCACGAGCTCAGGTCGGTCGGCCCGTCACTTTGAGCCGGATCCATGTATCAGATCTCTCGCCGTGTGCTCTTGCTGGTGTGAAGGTCCCAAAGGGCCCTCGGATCCAGGAGGAAAGTAATGGCCACTACCACAGTGTCCCAGCCGGTTGGGTTCCCCCAACCGAAGGAAATTGTCCGTCAGGGCGCCATTGTTGCGCTCGTTCTCTTGATTGGGGTTGGAGTCGGCATGCTCATCGACACCGGTCGCCAGACGGTGGCTGCTGAAACTCCGCAATTGACCCAGAGCCAGGCGGCTGTGGCCGACCGGTTGACCGCGCAGGCAGCTGTTGGCGTGCAGGCTGGTTCGGATCGGGCGATTGCCCAAGTTGCGGCTGCTCAGCGAGCTGAGGCGACTGCGGCTCAGGTGGCGAGCAGTGTCTTCGAGATAAATACCTGGGCCCCGCTCGGGGCTCCGGCGGGATTCTCGGTCCCCGAGCATGGCGAGTTCACTCCGATGGTGACCCGAGGGC
>JABDLU010000064.1 GCA_013002865.1 Acidimicrobiia bacterium | reverse complement strand
GTGCTGGTCTTCTCCGCCGATGACCCCCCGACCACCCGCGGCCTGGTCCGTGTCGACGCCGTCACCGGCGACGTTCGCGACGTCCTCGTCGAAAAGAATCCAGAAGCGTCGACCTAGCGGTCGACGGGCATCGGGCATCAGGCGTCGGGCGTCAGAGGAGTTGCCAGTTTCACGTTGCAGGTTGCCAGTCAGAGACTGGTAGGGGTGGTGCCCACACGGGGCGGCCCGGTCCGTTTCTTTCTGGGGACGGGGGTCAGAAATGTTGCCAGTTTCACGTTGCAGGTTGCCAGTCAGAGACTGCTCACCACGAGATCTCAGGTCCGTTTCCTGCCGGGGACCGGGGACCGGGGACCGGCGACTGGTGACCGGCGACCGGCGACCGGCGACGGGCGACAGGGGACGGGGGACTGAGCCGTGAGCAGGAGCACAGGAACGCGCTCTCACCCCCCTCCCGGCCTCCCCCGTTCGCTTCGCTCACGGTGGAGGAGGATCCTTATCTCTCGTCGACGGGGACGAAGTCGCGTTCGGTGTGGCCGGCGTAGACCTGACGGGGGCGGCCGATGCGGGTGTTGGGGTCTTCGATCATCTCTTTCCACTGCGCCATCCAGCCGGGGAGGCGCCCGATGGCGAAGAGCACAGTGAACATCCGGACCGGGAACCCCAGCGCCCGGAAGATCGTGCCGGAGTAGAAGTCGACGTTCGGGTAGAGCTTGCGCTCAACGAAATACTCGTCGTTGAGGGCGTGCTGTTCGAGCTTGCGGGCGATCCCGAGCAGGGGGTCGTCGACGCCGAGCCGGTCGAGCAGCTCGCCGGCGTATTCCTTGAGGATCAAGGCACGGGGATCGAAGTTCTTGTACACCCGGTGTCCAAAGCCCATCAGCCGGAACGGGTCGTCCTTGTCCTTGGCTTTGGCGATGTACTTATCGAGGTCGCCGCCGTCGTCGTGGATGTTCTGGAGCATCTCGATGACCGCCGAGTTAGCGCCACCGTGCAGCGGCCCCCACAGGGCGTTCATGCCGCCGGCGACCGAGGCGAACAGATTGGCCTCCGAAGAGCCGACCAGCCGTACGGTGGAGGTCGAACAGTTCTGCTCGTGGTCGGCGTGGAGGATGAGCAGCACGTCGAGGGCCCGGGCCACTACCGGGTCCACTTCGTAATCCTCGACGGGGAGCCCAAACATCATCTGCAGGAAGTTGGCGGTGTAGGTGAGGTCGTTGCGGGGATACATGTACGGCTGGCCGATCGACTTCTTGTAGGCGAACGACGCCACGGTCGGAAGCTTGGCAAGCAGCCGGATGGTCGACTCCTTGACCGACTCCTCATCGCGGGGATTGTGATAGCGCTCGTAGAAGGTCGACATCGCCGCCGTTGCCGCCGACAGGATGCCCATCGGGTGGGCGCCCCGCGGGAAGGCGTCGAACATGCGCTTCATCTCCTCGTTGAGGAGTGTGTGGTGGCGGATCGAATCCTCGAAGTTCGACAGCTCGGCCTTGGTCGGAAGCTCGCCGTAGATCAGAAGGTAGGACACCTCGGGGAACGAGGCGCTGGCGGCGAGGTCTTCGATGCGGTAGCCCCGGTAGCGCAGTTCGCCGGTGTCGCCGTTGATATACGTGATGGCGCTGCGGCAGGCGGCGGTGTTGGCAAAGCCGTAGTCGAGGGTGATCCGCTGGTGCTCGGCCCGCAGCCGGCTGATGTCCACGCCGACATCACCCTCGGTTCCGGTGACCGTCTGGAACGTGAGTTCCTTCTCGCCGTCGGAGAGCGTGATCTCGGACTCGGACGTGTTGAACATGCCTACTCCTCGGACTGCGGGTCGACGAGACGTTTCGTCGTCTGTCGGCAATACTAACGACGGCATTCCCACTCTCCCGAGGTGCATGTGATCGATCAGCGGGGCCGTTCGTGGCTCACCAAACACATCGTCAGCCCGATCGGCAAGGTGCTGGTGCGGCTGCGTATCACCGCCTCGATGGTCACCATGCTCGGCCTGGTCGTGGCCGTAGCCGGGGCCATTGTTCTGGCCAACGGGCACCCGTTCACCGGCGCCTTCCTGATCGGGCTCGGGGGTGGCATCGACGGTGTCGATGGGACGGTCGCCCGGCTCACCGGCACGGTGTCACGCCGGGGAGCTTTCCTCGACACGATGTCGGACCGTGTTGGGGAGGTGGCGATGTTCGCCGGTGTGGCCTGGTTCGTCGCCGACGATCCGCTGCTGGTGCTCCTCGCCATCATTTCTCTCGGGAATTCGATGCTGATTCCCTACGCCCGTGCCAAGGCCGAGGCAGAAGGCCTGGACGGGAAAGGCGGCATCATGGGCCGAGCTGAGCGAATCATCCTCTTCTGCCTGCTGTTGATGCCGGTCGGCTGGGACTGGTGGGGGGCAGAGGTCATGCTGTGGCCGATGGCGACGCTGACGGCAATCACCGTCGGGCAGCGGTTCTGGAAAGCGTGGGTGGGGTTGGGGTGAGCCGCCGCCGCGATCTGGCGGGCTATGGCCTCTACCGGGTGCTGTCCGGGATCTTCGGGCTGTTCCCCGAGCCGCTGATGCGGCGCAGCGGAGAGGCGCTGGGCTGGCTCCTGTCCTTCGTCGCGGGGGAGCGGCGGCGCATGTCGATTCGACACCTCACCAGGGTGACCGGCGACGCCTCAGCCGCCCCGGGGTTGTCGCGGCGAGCGTTCGCGTCGTACGGGCGCTACTGGGCAGAGACCTTTTGGGTCCGGCCGCGCCGGATTGCCGAAATCGCCGCCCACACCAGCATCGAGGGCGATGACATCGTCCGGCGATACCGCGACCAGGGTGGCCTGATCCTGGCGCTTCCGCACCTGGGTAACTGGGAGGCCGCCGGCGTCGAGGCACTGAGCCTGGGACTCGATCTGGTCGCCGCCGCCGAGGCACTCCCCAATCCGCTGATCAGCCGGTGGTTCATCGAGCAGCGGGCCATGTTCGGAATCGACGTTGTGCTGGTGCAGTCGGGCGCCTCCGGTGAGCTGCTGACCCGGCTCAAGGCTGGCAAGACCCTCGCCCTTCCCTCCGATCGCGATCTGAAGGGCCGGGGGATACCGGTGCGGTTCTTCGGGGAAGCGACCACACTGCCTGCCGGCCCATTCGTGCTAGCCAAGCGGACCGGCGCCCCCGTATTGCCGGTCGCGACGTACTTCAAACCGGGCCGGGGGCACCACTTCGTGGTGCGCGAACCGCTGGCTTCAGGCACCGTCGAAGCGATGGCACAGGAACTGGCGGGCCATTTCGAGGACTTCATCCGGGTAGCCCCCACCCAGTGGCACGTCCTGCAGCCGCTGTGGCCATCGGACCGGGAGCCGGCGTGAGGATCGCCATGGTTTCCCCGTACTCGCTCGATCATCCGGGCGGCGTGCAAGGCCAGGCGATCGCGCTGACCGAATGGCTCCGTGAAGAGGGCCACGACGCCTACCTGATCGCGCCCGGCGAACGGGGCGGCCCGCCCGGAACCGTGCATCTGGGTGGCACCGTCGGGGTGCGCACCAACCGCTCGGTGGCGCCCATCCGGGTGGCACGGGGGACCGGCCGGGCAGTTACCGAAGCCGTCGCCGGAGCCGACGTCGTGCACATTCACGAGCCGTTCGTCCCGGCCGTTTCAACCGGGGCTCTGCAGATCGCCGGCATTCCCAAGGTCGGCACGTTTCACGCCGATCCCGGTCGGGGAGTCAGGTTGCTATACGGGCTGGCCCGCCGCCAATGGCGCCGCCTCGCTTCCAACCTGTCGATCGCGGTTGCGGTGAGCCCGGTCGCGGCGCAAGCCATCGCCGGGTTCGCCGAGCGACCGCGGTTGATCCCCAACACCATCGACACCGGAGCGTTCGACCCTCACACCGTCAAGGTCCCGAAACGGGTGGCGTTTCTGGGGCGCGATGAGCCCCGCAAGGGCCTCGACATTCTGCTCGACGCGTTCGCTGCTCTCTATGCCGCCCAGCCGGAGGCAGAACTGGTGGTGATGGGGGCCGACCGCCCTGCCCAGCCCGGTGTGCGATTCCTCGGACCGGTGGATGATGCCGCCAAACGCCGCGAGCTGGCCGCAGCCAGCGTTTTCGTTGCCCCCAATACCGGCGGGGAGAGCTTCGGGCTCATCCTGCTCGAGGCGATGGCCTCGGGCTGCGCGCTGGTCGCGTCGAGACTGCCGGCGTTCCATTTCGTGGCCCAGGACGCGGCCCTCTATGCCGCCCCGGGTGATGCTGCTGCCATCCGCCGGGCACTCGAAACACTGCTGCTGGATCGGCAGGTGCAGGCCGAGTACCGAGCGCGAGCTCTCGTCCGAGCCCAGGACTTCGATCGGGCCCGGGCGGTGGCCGACTACCTCAAGGTCTATGCCGAAGCGGTCGACAAGAGGGTGGAGTAACCTCGACCCCCGGTACTGTGAGAATTCGCGCCCTTCCCCTCGTCCTCTGTCTGCTGGCATCTGCCTGTAGTGGAGCCGCGGCCGCACCCGATCCGATCACGCTCACCACCGAGCCGATCAACGTCCCTGAGGCGACCACCACCACTACGACGCTGCCGCCGACGACCACCACCACCCTGCCCGCGACGACCACCACCATCGACCCGGGGCCGCCCGCCCCGCTGACCGGACTGACCGGTGATGTGTCGGACCAGCAGGTGCTCATTGCCAAGATCAGCAATGCCGAAAAGGGCCGCCCCCAGGTGGGTATCAACGAAGCCGACCTGGTGATGGAAGTCCTGGTCGAGGGTGGGATCGGGCGGTGGCTGGCGGTCTATCAAACGACCTACCCCGAGACCGTCGGGCCGCTGCGCAGCCTTCGGGAGGTCGACCCCAAGCTCATCGAGCCCTTCGACGCCCGGGTGCTCAGCAGCGGCGGCCAGGCCCTCGTCCGGGCCGCCCTCGGCCGAGTCGCCAGCGATGAGGGGGACGGACGCATCTCCGGCTTCTACCGGGATCGCACCCGACCGGCGGTCTACGACATGATGTTCGACACCGAGGATCTGCCGGCCAGCGGATGGGACCGCACGGTGCCGGACTTGCTCGAGTTCGACCCCCGGCCACCGAGCGGCGGGGAGGCGGCCACCGAGATCGATATCCGGATGAGCACGCTCAACCGGTTCTCGTGGACGTTCGACCATGGCACATATGTCCGCTTCCAGGACGGCGAGGACAGCGTGGACGCCGACGGAGCACCGATCACAGCCGATACCGTGGTCGTCGTCACCGTGCGCCAACTCTCGACCGGCCGGGTGGATTCGGCCGGGTCGGTGGTGCCCGACTATGACGTCGATGGCTCGGGCCCGGCACTGGTGTTCCGAAACGGGAAGGTCTACGAAGGGGAGTGGATCCGTGAGTCGCTCGAGGACTTCTTCCGGTTCGAAACCGCCGACGGTGAGCCGATCACCCTCCAGCCCGGCCGGACCTGGTTCCACATCATGCCGGAGAGCGGACGAACTAGTTGGGACTGAATAGTCGCTAGTCGTTGGTCGTTGGTCATCGAAAATACTTCCGTGTTGATGGGGCGGGGGCGGCTACCATTGGTGGATGGACAAAGGAACTGATCGGGTCAAGCGCGGGTTGGCCGAAATGCTCAAGGGTGGCGTCATCATGGACGTCGTCACCGCCGACCAGGCCAGGATCGCCGAGGAAGCCGGCGCCGTCGCCGTCATGGCCCTCGAACGCGTTCCGGCCGACATCCGGGCCGACGGAGGCGTAGCCCGCATGTCCGATCCGGGCATGATCGAGCAGATTCAGGGGGCCGTCACCATCCCGGTGATGGCCAAAGCCCGCATCGGTCACTTCGTCGAAGCTCAGGTCCTCCAATCGCTCGGCGTCGACTACGTCGACGAAAGCGAAGTCCTCACGCCGGCCGATGAGGAGCACCACATCGACAAATGGGCCTTCACCGTTCCCTTCGTGTGCGGCGCCCGCAACCTCGGAGAGGCCCTCCGTCGGATCGGCGAAGGCGCCGCCATGATCCGCACTAAAGGCGAAGCCGGCACCGGCGACGTGGTCGAAGCCGTCCGGCACTTCCGCACCATCGACGGAGAGATCAAGCGGCTCACGTCCATGAAGCATGAAGAACTCATGTCCACCGCCCGCGACCTCGGAGCTCCATTCGATCTGGTGCAGGAAGTCGCCGAAACCGGTGCGCTGCCGGTCGTGAACTTCGCCGCAGGCGGGATCGCGACTCCGGCCGACGCCGCCCTCATGATGCAACTCGGCGTTGACGGAGTGTTCGTCGGCTCGGGCATCTTCAAGAGCGGAGACCCGGCCGCCCGGGCCAAGGCCATCGTCGAAGCGACTACCTATTACGAGGACCCGTCGATCATCGCCAAAGTGTCCCGCGACCTCGGTGAGCCGATGGTCGGGATCGGCGTGTCGGATCTGGACGAAAGCGAGCGCCTGGCCGGCCGGGGCTGGTGAGCCGATGCGTGTCGGTGTCCTTGCGCTTCAAGGCGACTTCCGCGAGCACGCCGGGCTGCTGACCCGCATGGGCCACACGCCCGTGCTTATCCGACGAACGGAAGAACTCGACGGGATCGACGCCCTCGTCATCCCCGGCGGCGAATCCACCACCATCGGCAAGCTGGCCGACCGTTACGGGCTGCTCGAGCCGCTCCGTGCCGTAATCGGCAATGGGTTGCCGACGCTCGGGACCTGCGCCGGACTCATCTTCCTCGCCGCCGGAACCACCGGTCCCACCCAGGTGCAGCTCGGCGTGCTCGATGTGGTGGTCGAACGCAACGCCTTCGGCCGCCAGGTCGACTCCTTCGAATCCGAGCTGGACGTGGCCGGCTTCGCCGAGCCGCTCCACGCCGTGTTCATCCGGGCGCCGATCGTCGAGAAGGTGGGTGGAGACGTCGAAGTGCTGGCGGCCGTCGACGGCGACCCGGTCATGGTGCGGCAAGGCCACATCGTCGCCACCTCCTTCCATCCCGAGTTGCTCGGCGAGACCCGGGTGCATGAGCTGATGCTGGGGTCCTGATGTCCGGTCACTCGAAATGGCACTCGATCAAGCACAAGAAGGCGGCCAAGGACGTCAAACGCGGCAAGTTGTTCGGCAAACTCGTCAAAGCCATCGAGATTGCCGCCCGGGAAGGCGGGGGAGACCCGGCCGGTAACGCCACCCTGGCGACCGCCATCCAGAAGGCCAAGGACGCCTCGGTGCCGGCGGACAACATCGACCGGGCCATCAAGCGGGGCACCGGCGAGATGGAAGGCGTCACCTACGAGGAGATCTGGTACGAGGGATACGCCCCCGGCGGCGTCGCCCTCTTCATTCAGTGCCTCACCGACAACCGCAACCGGGCCGCGTCCGAGGTGCGTTCGACGCTGACCCGCAACGGCGGAAGCCTCGGGGAGCCCGGATCGGTGGCCTACCTGTTCAACCAGAAGGGGTACCTGCTGGTGGCCGGGCCCGAGGACGACGTCATGCTGGCCGCCCTGGAAGGCGGCGCCGAGGATGTGTCCGACTCGGGCGATCAATGGGAAATCGTGACCGCTCCGACCGACCTGCCGGCGGTGCGCACCGCGCTGGAGGAGGCCGGCCTGGGCATCGACAGCGCCGATGTGACGCAAATGCCGACGGTAACCGTCCCCGTGGACCGCGAGGTTGCGCCCAAGGTGCTCCGCCTCGTCGACCTGCTCGACGACCTCGACGACGTGCAAGCGGTGTACGCCAACTTCGACATCTCCGACGAGGTGATGGCAGAGGTTGTGTAGCAGTCGGCAGTCGGCAGTCGGCGGTCAGCTATCGGCTGTCGCCTGTCGCCGGTCTCCGGTCGCCGGTCCTCACTCCGTGGGCTGTCTCTGACTTGGAACTTGAAACCTGGAACTTGAAACAGGCTCGTTGTTGGGAACCGGATTCGCAGGGCGGGCGTCGAATTCTGGAACACCAAGACTTCGGAGGAACGCTGAAATGAAACGCTTGAGGATCGCTGCGATCGTTGGGGCCATTGCCCTCGTCGTGGCGGCGTGCGGGAGCACGGAATCGACGGCCGAGTTGCCGGCGGTGGGTGATGGGACCACGACGCCACCGGCGGCCGGGGCCTGTCTGGTTGGAGAGCCCGATTGCCAGGACACGTTCCCGGACTCGGGTGAGCCGACCGGGCCTCCTGCACCAGGAGTGCCGGTGGCGACGGTGGTCGACACATCGATAGACGGCGGCTTTGCCATCAGCGGCTACTACGTCGCCGACGGCGAGTCGGCCCGGCTGTGCGAGGCGCTGGCGGAGTCATTCCCACCACAGTGCGGGGGAGCCTCCATCGCCTTCGACAACGCGGTCGGCGCCGACCTCGGGACGTTGTCTATCGAGCAGGGCGTGACCTGGTCGGACGAGCCCGTGCTGGTGACCGGGCAGGTCGTGGACGGCGTGTTCGTGGCCGACGGCGCCTGAGTCTCAGGCGGCCTTGCGGGCGAACTCCAGCCGGCGGCGCTCAGTCACCGTCAAGGCTGACTCAAAGGGCGCCAGCAGCTCGATGAACGTCCGATAGTCGCCGGCGGTAAAGGCCTCGTGCGCCCGATCCCGGGTGCGGTTGATGCGCGCCGGTGTGGCGGCCGCCCGCGACGGAAGACCCTGAATGGTGGCGTGGTCGGCGGCGGCGATCGCTGGGAAGTGCTCCCGGAGTGCCCGCGCCAACCGCCGGGCATGACGGGCCAGCGCCGGCTGGGTGGCGACGCCGGTGTTGGCGCCGAGCGCCTCGTCGATGCCGAGCACGTCCAGCCAGCTCTCCAGCGGATGAAATCCACTGCCGTTTGCCCCGATCTCGAGTTCCAGCTGGTAGTCGCGCCGGCCGTAGCTGAGTCGCACCGGGCGATTGGCGCCGCCGGTGTATTCGAGCACGGCCAGGAACGGATAGGTCACGTCCCCGGCCACGATCGGTCGGCGTTCATCGCCGTCGAGCTCAAAGAACACCGGCGGGGCCGGTGTCAGGCGGTACGCCGGGGTCAGAAACGCAAACGCATCGTGGGTCACGATCCGGAACGCTTCGATCAGTGCTTGTTCATCAGGCGGCTCGAGCCGGCCACAGTCTTCGGTACACATCCGTATGCCTTCGTCACTCCTGGTAGTTGGTTGAGCGCTATTCCCGTAGTCGTTGGCCGTGTCCGTGCCGCCGCCTAAGCTCCCAAACATATGTTCGTTCTTGGCATCGATCCCGGGCTCGCCATATGTGGCTACGCGGTCGTCGAGAAGACACCGGCCGGTGAGCGGCCGATCACCGCCGGAGTGGTCAGGACGGCGGCGGATCTCCCGGTGGCGGTCCGTCTCGGTGAGCTGCACCGGGACCTCGCCTCGGTCGTCGCCGAGCACACCCCGGACGTCATGGCCATCGAGCAAGTGTTCACCAACCGCAACCTGATGACGGCCATCTCAGTGGGCCGGGCCTCCGGCATTGCCCTCCTGGTGGCGGCCCAAGCCGGCATCCCGGTCTATGAGTACACGCCGTCGGCGGTGAAGGCCGCCGTGGCCGGCTACGGCAAGGCCACCAAGGACCAGATCCGCTACATCGTCACGTCACGGCTCCGGCTGAAAGCGCGGCCCGAGCCGGCCGATGCCGCCGATGCGCTGGCAATTGCCCTGTGCCACCTGCAAGGTGGGAAGATGAGCGAGCTCGTGAAGGGAGTCACCACATGATCAGCCGGGTACGCGGGACCGTGGTGCACCGCGGGCCCGGGTTCGTCGTCGTTGAAGCGGCAGGCGTCGGCTACGAAGTGGCCATTACGTCCCGGGCACTCAGCGAGCTTCCGTCGCTAGGGGAGGAAGCCGTCATCCACACCCACCTCCACGTTCGGGAGGATCAGCAGGCGCTGTACGGATTCCTGTCCGAGCACGAGCGCAACATCTTCCGGGTACTGCTCGGGGCCAGCGGGGTCGGGCCCAAGCTGGCCATGGCCATCCTCGCCACTCTCGCCCCTGCCGAGCTCCGCCGGGCGGTGGCGGCCGACGATGTCGCCGCGCTCGAGTCGGTGCCGGGAGTCGGCAAGCGCACCGCCCAGAAGCTCATCCTGGAGCTGCGACCCCGCCTCGACCTGGGAGACGGCGACCTCCCCGGTGAGGCCGGCGATCTCGCCGAAGTGCGCGAGGCGCTCGAGTCGCTCGGTTTCGCCGCTCCCGAAATCAGGGAAGCGCTTCGCGCCGTGCCGAGCGATGCGTCGACCGAGGACGTGCTTCAGCAGGCACTGCAGGCACTGGGCCGGTCATGAGGGAGGAAGGGCTGTTGGCCGGGCCGTCGCTGCCCGAGGACGAGGCGCTCGAGGTCGGCCTGCGACCGCGCCGGCTGGATGAGTTCATCGGCCAGGCGTCCCTCAAGGAGCGCCTCAGCATCCTCATCGAGGCCGCCCAGGGCCGGGGCGAGCCGCTCGATCACGTGTTGTTCTCTGGCCCACCCGGCCTCGGCAAGACCACCCTGGCGGCGATACTCGCCCACACCATGGAAGCCCAGTTCCGGATTACCTCGGGACCGGCCCTGGAGCGGCCCGGCGACCTGGCGGCGGTCATCACGAACCTCGACCAAGGCGATGTTCTGTTCATCGATGAGATACACCGTCTTCCCCGTACCGTCGAGGAGGTCCTGTACCCGGCCATCGAGGACTTCGCCCTCGACATCGTGGTCGGCAAGGGGCCGGCGGCCCGCAGCATTCGCCTGGACCTGCCCCGATTCACACTGGTCGGCGCCACCACCCGGCTGGGCCGGGTGTCGTCACCGCTCCGGGACCGGTTCGGTTTCATAGACCGTCTCGACTACTACCCGGCCGATGACCTGCAGCAGATCATCGAGCGCAGCGCTCAGATCCTCGAGGTCGACACCACCACGCCGGGAGCGGCCCTCATCGCCGGTCGAAGCCGCGGGACGCCCCGCATCGCCAACCGGCTGCTGCGACGAGTGCGCGACTTCGCCGTGGTCCGGGGGGATGGGACTATCGACGAGTCCACTGCCGACCTCGGCCTCAAGACGTTCGAAGTGGACGACGCCGGCCTCGATCGAGTCGACCGGGCCATTCTCCGCGCCGTCATCGAGAAGTTCGGCGGAGGGCCGGTCGGTCTCACCACCCTCGCCATCGCCGTGGGCGAAGAACCCGAGTCGGTCGAGGATGCTTATGAGCCGTTTCTGCTACAGCGCGGGTTCCTGAAGCGCACACCCCGCGGGCGGGTGGCGACCGACACCGCCTACCGGCACTTCGGGTTGACCGCTCCCGAGCCGGGCGGCCAGGCCAGCCTCCTCTGAGCGAATCGACCTAGCCTGCCGGTCGTGAAGATCGACGAATTCGACTACGAACTGCCCGCGACTGCCATTGCCCAGCGCCCGGCCGAGCCGCGCGACTCCTCCCGCTTGCTCGTCGCCGACGAGCCGCTGGTCGACACGTCCTTTGCGAAGCTGCCCGACTATCTGCGGGAGGGTGATCTGCTGGTGCTAAACGACACCCGGGTGCGGGCGGCCCGCCTGATCGGAACCCGTCCCGGCGGAGGGCGGGTCGAGCTCCTGATGCTGCGGCCGCATGGCCCGGAATGGGAGGCCCTCGCTCGCCCGGCCCGCAAGCTCCGGACCGGCATGCAGCTGCATTTCGAGGGTGTGTCGGCGGAGGTGGTCGGGATCGCCGGCGTAGGGCGGGTGCGGGTGCGCCTCAACACCACTGAGCCCGAGGCCACCATTGCGGCGGCCGGATCGGTTCCCTACCCGCCTTACATCATCGACGGACCGGCCGACTCCGAGAAGTATCAGACCGTGTACGCGCGGACCGTCGGTTCGGCGGCGGCTCCGACGGCCGGCCTGCATTTCACTCCGGAGTTGCTGGCACGGATCGGCGCCCGGGGCGTGCGTCTGGGCACCATCTCGCTGGAGATCGGCCTCGACACCTTCCGGCCGATCACGGTGGAGACCATCGACGAGCACGTCATGCACACCGAGCGGTTCGATATCCCCGAGGCCACCGCCGCCGCCATCGCAGAGACCAGGGCCGACGGCGGGCGGGTGGTGGCGGTCGGGACGACGTCGGTCCGTGCGCTGGAGTCGGCGGCCGACCAGACCGGCGCGGTTCAGCCCGGGCGGTCGGCGACCGGACTGTTCATAACGCCCGGCTACCGCCCGGTGGTGGTCGATGCCCTGCTCACCAACTTTCACATGCCCCGCTCCAGCCTGGTAGTCATGGTGGCCGCCTTGTTGCCCGCATGGCGCCCGGCGTATGAGCATGCCATCGAGGCGGGTTACCGGTTCTTGTCGTTCGGCGACGCCATGCTCATCCCGCAGGTGCGGTGATGTGGGAGCTGCTCGCTGCGAGCGGTTCCGCCCGCCGGGGCCGGCTCCAGACCCCGCACGGTGCCGTGGAGACGCCAGCCTTTATGCCGGTTGGGACCCGGGCGGGGGTCAAGGCGGTCGACGCGGACGATCTCGAGGGCCTCGGCGCCCAGATCATGCTGTCCAACACGTACCACCTCATGCTGCGGCCCGGTGCTGAGTTGATCGCCGGCCTGGGCGGACTACACGGCTTTGCCGGATGGTCCCGTCCGACCCTGACCGATTCTGGAGGCTTCCAGGTGTTCTCGCTCGCTCCCAAGGTCACCGAGGAGGGAGTGGCGTTCCAATCCACCTACGACGGCGACCGGGTGTTCCTCACCCCGGAGGAGGCCGTGCATATCCAGGAACAGCTCGGCGCCGACATCGCCATGCAGCTCGACGTGCTGGTCGGGCTCCCAGCGCCCCGCCCCGATCTCGAGGCCGCCATGGAGCGAACCCTCCGCTGGGGCGAGCGCGCCCTGCGGGCCCGAACCCGGGACGACCAAGCGCTGTTCGGCATTGTGCAGGGGGGTGTCGACGCCGAGCTGCGAGCCCGCAGCGCAGCCGCCACCGCTCGGGCCGGCTTCCCGGGCTTCGGGATCGGCGGGCTGTCGGTGGGGGAATCGGCCGCCGACCGCGACCGGGCCATCGACGCAACGGTGGCCGAGCTCCCGGGAGACAAGGTCCGGTACGTGATGGGTTTGGGAGACACCGAGGGAGTGCTGGCAGCAATCTCCCGGGGATGTGATTTGTTCGACTGCGTGTGGCCCACCCGTCTGGCCCGGCACGGCAAGGTATTGACGGCCTCCGGCGATTTCAGCATCAAGCGTGCCGAGTTCGCTGCCGACCCCCGCCCCCTCGAGGAGGGGTGTGATTGTGCAACGTGCGCGCGCTACAGCCGCGCCTACCTCCGGCATCTCAAGGTGACCGGTGAATTGTCGGCGCTGCGCCTGCTCAGCATCCACAATCTGCGCTACACCATTCGGCTGATGGCCGACGTCCGCGCCGCCATCGAAGCCGACGAATTCGAGGAGTTCGTCGGGAAACGCACCGCACACCGGATGGCTTAGTACGATCACCCACTCATGTTCCTGATTGCGCAGAGCTCGAGCGAGTCCAGCGGTGCCATCAACCTGCTGTTGATCGTTGTCATATTCGGTGGGCTGTTCCTGTTCATGAGCCTCCGCCAGCGCAAGCGGCTGCGGGAGCGCAACGACTTCCTCGACACCATCGCCGTCGGTGACCGGGTGCGCACCTACGGAGGCGTGGTCGGCACGATCGAATCGATGGACGACGATGAGGTGGTCGTGATGACCGAAGGCACCCGGCTCCGGTTGGTGAAAGCCGCCGTGGCCGGCCGAACGGACGAGCAATGACCGCCTGGCAAGAGGGCCGGGCCCCCGAGGAGCAACCGGTCAAGAACGTGCGGTCCCGCCGCATCATCTCGATCCTCGTAATCATGTTGCTCGGATGGGGCGGTTTGGCAGCGGTCTATGGGACCGGGACCACCCCCAAGCTGGGCCTCGACCTGGCCGGCGGTACATCGGTGATCCTGCGAGCTCCGTCCGGCACCAGCAGCGAACAGCTCGATCAAGCCGTGAATGTGATGCGCAAGCGCATCGAGGCGCTCGGCAACGTCCAGGAGCCGGTGATTCAGGTGGCCGGCAGCCAGAACATCGTTGTGCAGTTGCCGGGGGTGACCGATCGCGAGCGAGCTCTGGAAGCCATCGGCTCGACCGGCCAGCTCTCGTTCCGACCCGTGCTGAACGACGGTTCCTTCGGGCAAGTCGGTACGCCGATCGATCCCTCTGAGGACGATCCCGCCCAGCCCGCCACACTCGGGAACCTCGACCCGACGGAAGGCCCGCTCGAGGTGGGGGCTGCCTTCGCCCTCGGCGGCGACATCACCAGCGCCGACGCACTGTTCACCGGCTTTGAATGGGTGGTATCGCTCGACTTCACATCGGCCGGCGACGACAAGTTTGCCGCTGCCACCCGGGAGGCCGCCTCCTACCCGGTCGGCGACCCGCGGCGCCGGTTCGCCATCGTACTGGACGGCACCGTGATAAGCGCACCGCAGGTGGCGGCCACCGTCGACCCGAACGTCGGGATCTCCGGCGGGGCCCAGATCACCCTCGGGGGTGCCGACAATCCCGAGCAGGAAGCCCGCGACCTGGAGATCGTCCTCAAGTTCGGAGCGCTGCCCATCGTGCTCGAACGTGAACAGGTGCAATTCGTGTCTGCCTCACTCGGGCGGGACTCGCTGGACGCCGGCCTGGTGGCGGGATTCGGCGGCCTGGCCCTGGTGGCGGTCGCCATGCTCTTCTACTACCGGGTGCTCGGCCTGGTCACCGTGGTCGGGTTGTCGATTTTCGGCTCGCTGGTCGTCGGGGCGTACTCGCTGCTCGGCGCCAGTCAGGGCCTGACGCTCACCCTGGCCGGGGTGGCCGGCATCATCGTGTCGGTCGGGATCACCTCCGACTCCTACATCGTCTACTTCGAGCGCATCAAGGAAGAGATCCGCGGCGGTCGGACCGTCGAGGACGCTGTCGGTGAGGGTTTCAGCCGGGCATTTCGGACCATCCTGACCGCCGACACCGTGTCATTCACCGGTGCAATCTTGCTCTGGTTTCTCGCTATCGGGCCGGTGAAGGGCTTCGCCCTCGCGCTTGGCCTGGCAACCCTCATCGACGTCTTCGTCGCCTACTTCTTCACCCGCAATGCCGTCGCCCTGGTAGCCAAGACACGCCTCGGGGAAGGTGGCGCGTTCAGCATTCGGGGAACGACCGGTGGTGACCTGCGCGAGGTGCCGGCATGAGCGTGTTGTCCCGCCTCTATCGCAACCAGACCGCCTTCGATTTCGTTGGTCGCAAGCGCATCGGTTTCACCATCTCGGCGATCCTGCTCCTCATATCGGTCGGGTCACTCGTGACGCGGGGGCTCAATCTCGGTGTCGACTTTGAAGGCGGCACGGTCATCGAAGTCGACAACGTCACCGGCGGTACCGTCGAGGACATCCGTGATGCGCTTCGGTCGTTCGGCCTCGAGTCGGCCACCGTCCAGCTGACGAGCGGCGGCACCGATGGCATACGGGTCGAAGCTGAGATCATCGAGGATCCTGCCGAGGAAGAAGCCGTTGTTGCCGCCGTCGCGGCGGTGGCCGGCGTTGATCCGAACGACGCTTCGGTCACCGCCGTTGGCCCCGCCTTCGGCGAAGAAGTCACTCAGTCGGCGGTGCGGGCACTGGTCATCTTCCTGATCGTGGCGGCGCTGTTTATCGCCTGGCGATTCGAATGGAAGATGGCGCTCGCCGGGCTGGCCGCGCTCTTTCATGACCTCCTGCTGACGGCGGGTGTCTACTCGATAACCGGCTTCGAGGTCACGCCGTCGACCGTGGTCGCCATCCTGACCATCCTCGGGTACTCGCTGTATGACACCGTGGTGGTGTTCGACAAGATCGTCGAGACCGTCCAGAAGAGCGAGGGGCGGCGCACCCTCGCTCAGATCATCAACGACTCGATGAACACCGTGCTGATGCGATCGCTCAACACGTCGCTGACGAGCCTGCTGCCCGTTGGGAGCCTGCTGTTCGTCGGCTCCTACCTGCTGGGAGCGACGACGCTGCGCGATTTTGCCCTCGCCCTGTTCGTGGGTGTCGCCGCCGGGACCTATTCGTCGATCTTTGTCGCCGCCCCGCTGCTGGCGACGTGGAAGGCCAACGAGCCCGAGTGGCAGGAGGTGGAGGCGGCTCCGCCCCCGAAGCCCGACACCGCCCCGCCCGAGAAGGTCAAGAAAGCCAAAGCAAAGGCCCGTCCCTCCGCGCAAGGCAGCGGCCCCAAACCCCGCCCTCCCAAGAAGGGGAAGCGGAAGCGGTAGGAGGGTCAGTGGTCGGTGGTCAGTGGTCAGTGGTCCCCAAACAAGAGCACAGGAACGCGCTCTCACCCCCCTCCTTGCCTCCCCCACCTTCGGCGGGGGAGGTATGCCTGATGCCTGATGCCGGACGCCCGCTTCTGACTTGGAACTTGGAACCTGCAACTGGCAACTCACAAAGACCACTGACCACTGACCACCGACCACTCCCGTTACACTCGCTCCGTGAAAGCGCTGACCGACCTCATTCGCGATATCCCGGATTTTCCTGAGCCGGGGGTCATGTTCAAGGACATCACTCCGCTGCTCGCCGACCACAACGGCCTTCAGATCGCCGTCGGAGCGCTCGTCGAGCATTATCGGGATAGCAACGCCTCCCTGGTGGCCGGCATCGAGTCGCGGGGGTTCATCTTTGCGACGCCGATTGCGCTGGAGTTGCAAGCCGGGTTCGTTCCGATCCGCAAGCCGGGCAAGCTGCCCTACGACGTCATCCGTGAGGACTACGACCTCGAGTACGGCACCGACTCGCTTGAGATCCACCGCGACGCCGTCCAGCCGGGAGACCGGGTCGTCATCATCGACGACGTGCTGGCGACCGGGGGCACGGCCATAACGGCCGCCAAGCTGGTCGAGCATCTCGGCGCGACGGTGGTCGGGGTTGGGGTCATGGTTGAGCTGGAATATCTGGGCGGCCGCAAGCGGCTGGATGGGTATGAGCTCATCTCGCTCGTCCAATATGAGCATCCCTGAGACCACCGAAGCCACGACTGCCCGGGACGCATTCGG
>JABDLU010000038.1 GCA_013002865.1 Acidimicrobiia bacterium | reverse complement strand
ACCGACCCCTTGTTGATGAAGTACATGCGGTGGCCCGGCTCCCCCACCCGCACGACGGGTTCGCCCGGAATCGCCACCGATGGCTGGAGGTTGAGGGCAAGCTGCTGGATGAGTGCCTCGCCCGCCCCGGCGAACAGCGGGACCTTGGCAAAGATGTGCCGGTTGAGGTGGAGGGCGATCTCGACCCGCAACGACTCGGGAAGATCTTCGAGCAGCTCGGTCTGATCGCCCATCCGGCTCTCCCAAATGTAGTTGTAGTAGTTGCGCACCTGGGCCTGGAGATGACGGGGCACCTGCCGATCGCGTAGGAACGAACTGACCGTCTCGATCCGGCCGAGATGCTGGGATCGAAGCAGGTCGATGTTGGTCAGCAGGTTCGCAACGTTGCCGATGGCGTAGCCGTAGATGGCGGCGCCGAGGGCCATGACGACCATCGTGTAGCCGACCTGCGGTGATCCTTCGGGGACCAGATCGCCGTAGCCGACCGTCGTCAGAGTGGTAATTGTCCAATACAGCGCCTGCTGGTACGGATGCAGCTCCGGATGACCCTGCAGGTCACCGTCAAGCGCGATCCACCCGCAGGCGATCCAGTGGGACAGCACGGCGATCCACAGCACCAGAAACGAGAGACGCAGCACAGCCGGATTGAGCGACGTATGGGCCCGCCAGCGGCCTTGCAGCGCCAGCAGCCGCCCCATGCGGAGCAGCCGGGTGAGGGCCAGCACTTTGACCACTGTTTCCGGCACTCCGGCGAGGACCGGGACGGCAGCCAGAGCGCTGAAGGGGATCGCCGCCAGCACATCGATGACAAACCAGGATCGCAGGTACCGACGGCGCAGTTCAACAGGATCCGTCAGCAGTCGGCCTGCCAGCCGCACCGGACGGGTGAAGCGGCGCCGCACATCGATCGCCAGCGGCACGGACAGCGCAACGTCGGCCAGGATCCACCAGCCATTCTCCGCGTAGTCGAAGACCAGGCTGAGCGGGGTGGTGATCGCAACGATCAGGGTGGCCGCCAGGACCACGAGATCCCAGCCGTTCAGACCGAGCTCATCGCGCCAGGTGATGGGCCCATCGGCGCCCCCCGACACCATCTGCGCGGCCGAAGCCTCTCCGGACATCCCACCTACCTGTTCGACTGGCCAGCATGGTAGAAGTCAGCGCCCGCCCCCCGCGGGCGGGCGGGCCCGGCGGTGGAGTAGCTTGGGGACAGCAGCTACCCCGGAGGTGCAATGAGTGCAGTGACGCCCGGCCTGGTGTGTGCCCACCATCATCTGTACTCAGAACTCGCTCGGGGGATGCCACCGCCCCCCAAAGTGGCGACCAACTTCCAGGAGATTCTCGAGCAAATCTGGTGGCGCCTCGATGCCGCCCTCGACCTGGAAATGATCCGCTGGTCCGCCATGCTGGGTGCAGTCGAGGCGCTCGAATCGGGGACGACCGCCATCGTCGATCATCGAATCACCCAACGCCATCGAAGGCAGCCTCGACGTCATCGCCGAGGCATGCGCTGAAGTGGGAGTCCGTGTCCTCACCGCCTACGGCATCACCGATCGGCACGGACCAGACGGCGCACGGCGCGGGCTCGAAGAGAACGAACGGTTCATCAAGGCAGGTGGTCCGGGCTTTGTGGGCGTCCATGCGGCGTTCACATGCAGCGACAAGTCGCTCCGGGAAGCGGCCGGGCTGGCCCACGATCTCGGGGTCGGGGTGCACATCCACGTGGCGGAGGGTCCCGGCGACGCCGACGCACCCGGTCGGCTGGCCGGCCTGACGGCCGACAGCTGGCTGCTGAGCCACTGCGTGTACCTGCCGGACGATCACGGGCTGTCGGGCACGATCCTGCACAACCCGCGGTCGAATCTGAACAACGGCGTCGGCTACGCCAACCCGGCCCGGTTCGAGAATCCCGTCGCGCTGGGAACGGATGGCATCGGCGCCAATATGATCGAGTCATTCCGGCTGGCCTATGTGATGCAGCGCTCGGTCGATGTAACGGCCGGGCCCGATCCGGCCTGGTCGTGGCTCGAAAACGGGTGGAAGATCATGCCCGAGGCCCGCAGCGATGAGGTGACCTGGTCATACGACCCGATGGACCCATGGCATATCGCCTTCACGCCGTCGATCCGTCCGCTCCAGGTCAAAGTCGATGATGAAATCGTCTTCGAGAACGGGACCACTACCCGGGTCGATGCCGATGAGGTGCGCGCCAAGGCACGCGAGCAAGCCGCCCGCCTGCATGCCCGGCTGTAGAGGACCCGCCAGTACGAGAAACGAAAAGAGGAACGATGTCTGACCGGTTTCACCTGATCTCGATGGAGCAGCTCACCGACTGGGTGTTCGATGAGCTCGAGACCAAAGACGGCCTGTTCGGGATCCCCCGCGATGCGTTCTTCGTCCCCACGCCGGACGATCCGTTCCGCATCGAGAAATACGGCGTCGAACTGGAAACGCCCTTCGGGGTGGCGGCCGGACCGCATTCCCAGATGGCTCAGAACATCATCGTGTCGTGGCTGGTCGGTGCCCGCTTCATCGAGCTCAAGACCATCCAGACCCTCGACGAGCTCGACATCAACAAGCCGTGTATCGACATCCAGGACGAGGGGTACAACGTCGAGTGGTCTCAGGAGCTCAAGGTGTACGAGTCCTTCGACGAGTACCTGCGGGCCTGGGTGCTCATTCACGCCCTGCACCACAAGTTTGGATTCCCGGGCGATGCCCCCGGGATGATCTTCAACATGAGCGTCGGCTACAACCTCGAGGGGATGCTCAAGCCGAATGTGCAGTGGTACTTCGACACCATGGCCGACGCCTCCGACTACCTGCCGGCCTACATCGACCTCGTGGCCCGGCGCTACCCCCAGGTGCGGGACATCACCATCCCCAGCCAGCTGTCGGACACCATCACGCTGTCCACCATGCACGGCTGCCCGCCCGATGAGATCGAGAAGATCATGACCTACCTGCTCGAAGAGCGGAACCTGCATGCCTCGGTCAAGCTCAACCCGACGCTGCTGGGAGCCGACCGGGTCCGCTCCATTGTCAACGAACAGCTGGGCTACACCGACATCCCCGTCCCCGACGAGGCGTTCGGGCACGACCTCATGTACGTCGACGCGGTGCCCATGCTGCATGCGCTGCGGCGGACCGCCCGGACCAAGAACCGCACCTTCGGCGTAAAGCTCACCAACACACTCGAGGTCAACAACTGGCGCCCGGTGTTCGAGAACGACGACATGATGTACCTGTCGGGCCGGGCCCTCCACCCGGTCACCACCAACGTCGGGCTCCGGATCTCCGAGCAGTTCCACGGTGATCTGCTCATGTCGTTTGCCGGCGGGGCCGACTGCTTCAACGTGGCCGACCTCATCAAGTCGGGGATGAAAACCATCACCACCTGCAGCGACATCCTCAAATCGGGCGGGTACCTGCGGATGCTGCAATACACCGAGAACCTGACCGACGCCATGGCCGCCGTCGGAGCGGTCGACATCGGCGACTTCGTGGCCCGCACCGCGCTGCTGGAAGAGGGCTTCGACGAGTTCGCCCCCATGCTGCGCCTCGCCGTGCTCTCCGACAGCGGATTGGCGCTCGAGACCGAGCAATGCGCCGAGGTCGGCGAGGCGATGCGCGCCCACGACGGGGCGGGACCGGTGATGGAGAGCGTCCGCGGCTGGGCGGCCGGGGCCGGCCTCGACGACGTCCGCGCCGATGAGCTCGTCACCGTGGTCCTCAACGTGCTCGAACGCATCAACCTGCGGTCCTACGCCGCAGCCGTGCGCACCGACCCCCGGTACATCAAGTCGACCTACCGGATGGACCGCTCGAAGACGCCCCGCACCCTCGACTACTACGACTGCATCGAGGCTCCCTGCCTGGACGAATGCCCGGTGGACCAGAAGGTGCCGCAGTACATGAACGCGGTGCGGGACGGTGATTTCCTGGAAGCGGTACGGCTGACTCGCGAAGACAACCCGACGCCGGCCATCCTCGGGAAGGTGTGCGACCACCTGTGTGAGAACACCTGCATCCGCACCCACTACGACGAGCCGCTCGCCATCCGCCAGATCAAGCGGTTCATCATGGAGCAGGAAGCCCAGCCGGTCATGTTCAGCCGCAAGCCCGACACCGGCAAACGCGTTGCGGTCATCGGCGCCGGGCCTGCCGGCATCGCGGCGGCCCAGGAGCTGGCCTATGCGGGCTTCGCCGTGACCGTGTTCGAGCACCATCCCTATCCGGCCGGCATGGTCGGCGGCGCCATCCCCACCTACCGCATCCCGCAGAAGGACATCGACCAGGACATGGCCATCCTCGACGAGCTCGGGGTCGAGGTGCGATACAACCAGACCGCCGGAGTGGACTTCACCCTCGAGGAGCTCCGCTCAGACGGGTACGGGTCAATCGTCATTGCGGTTGGCGCGCAGCTGGCCAAGCGACTCAACCTCCCCGGCGAAGACTCCGACGGCATCATGGATGCGCTCTACTTCCTGAGAAACGTGCGAGAGGGACATCCGCCCTCGATCGGCAAGCGGGTCGGCGTCATCGGTGCCGGCGACACCGCCATGGACTGCGTGCGCTCGGCGCTGCGGGTCGGCGGCGAAGACGTCTCACTCATCTACCGGCGCACCATCGACCAGATGCCGGCCGACCGGGAGGAGATTCACGGGTCGATCGAAGAAGGCGTCAAGATCATGGAGCTGGTCCGGCCCGCCGCCCTGAACATTCAGGACGGTGCCCTGGCCGGACTGGTGGTGTCCCGTACCGAGTACCGCGGCAATCGGGACGCCTCTGGCCGCAAGATCCCCTACGACGTCCCCGATTCCGATTTCGAGATCCCGCTCGACACGCTGATCCTGGCCATCTCCCAGCATGCGATCCTCGACTTCTTCGGGGATGAAACCCCCGAGCTCACGCCGAGCGGGTACCTGCAGACCGATCCCGAGACGTTCGAGACCTCGGTTGCGAATGTGTACGCAGCCGGTGATGTGGCCGCCCACGGTCCGTCCTCCAT
The DNA here is from genome assembly GCA_013002865.1 of Acidimicrobiia bacterium. Classification (GTDB taxonomy): domain Bacteria; phylum Actinomycetota; class Acidimicrobiia; order Spongiisociales; family SHLN01; genus SHLN01. Next base: position 4,357 of record JABDLU010000038.1, on the reverse strand, counting down.
CGTGGTCGCCGCCGACGACGGCAAGCAGGTGGCCGCCGCCATCGCTGCCAAGCACGGGGTCAGCACGGCTCGGCCGCCGCACGAGGTCCCCCGGGTCGACGTGCAAGAGATGATGGTGCGGCGCTCACGGCGCGAGTACCGCGTGCAGGCCGCTCACACCCCGCTCGACGACCGGGACAACTTCAACGAGACAATCCTCACCTACACCCCGGAGCAAGCGAAAGCCGAAGCGAGCCGCTGCCTCGATTGTCACGAGATCTGCAGCCTGTGCGTCGGGGTATGTCCGAATATGGCCCTGATGACCTACGAGATCGACCCGGTTCGGCTCGAGCTCCCGGCCCTCACCGCGGCGGGAGGCGGGGTGAGCGAGGGTGAGGCCTCCGCCTACGGAGCCGACCAGCCGCTCCAGATCGCCGTCCTCACCGACTTCTGCAACGAATGCGGGAACTGCGAAACGGCCTGCCCGACGTCGGGGATTCCCTATGTGGACAAGCCCCGCCTGTATCTGGACCGCACCGATTTCGAAGCCGAGAAGAACAACGCCTTCATGCTGTTCGACAACGGCAGTATCGAGTCCCGCGTCGACGGAGCCACCCACCGACTGGTGTTGAACGGAGCGGTCGAGTACACGGCGCCGGGCTTCACCGCTCGCATGGACAAGGACACCTTCAAGCTGCTCGAGGCGTCTCCCACCGGCGCCGCCGACGGCGAAGCGCTCGAGCTACAGCCCGCCGCCGACATGTACATCCTGCTCAAGGGCCTGCAGGGCTCCATGTCCCACCTCCCCGCCATGGCCGCCGACGGCTCCCGCGGCACCTTCGTCGAACATCCGGGATACCAGGAGTAGGCCGGCGAAGCCGGCCTACTCCGGTCGACGGTCAACGGTCGACGGTCAACAGCCCGATGCAGGCTTGCCGTTGACGGTTGACGGTCGACGGTTGACGGTTGACCCGGCGGGCGGAGCCCGCCGGTTTGCTTTCTGTCCACAGGCTGTGGAAAACTCGGGTGGCTGGCAGGAGAATGGGCGGTATGGCTACCCGAGGAGGGGTACTCATGGCGTACGAGTTCGGCACGAAGCGGGGACGACAGCGCGACCGGGAACGGGAGCAACTCGCCAACATGCGGGTACGGGGTTTGCGCGGCGACAACCACCCCTACCGCTGGTGCCCCACCGAGCGGGTCACGATTCTCGTCGGCCCCGACTATCTATGCCCGGCGTGCGGAAAACGGACCTCCCTCGGCTGATACCCGGGGAGTTGCTCACGATGTTCGACGGCGATTCTCCCCAATGAACCTCACGACCGGGCCCCTCGCGATCGACACGTGGGATGCGTTCGCCGAGCTCGGAGAGCGCCACAACGGGGTGTGGGGGGGATGCTGGTGTCTCTGGTTCCACACTCGAACGCCCGAGATGGGGCAGAGCCCCGAGCGCAATCAGGAAGTCAAGAAACAAATGGTCGCCGACGACCTCACGCACGCATCGCTGGTCTTCGATGGCGACGCTGCCGTCGGCTGGTGCCAGTACGGGACACCCGAAGAGCTGCCGCGGATCTATCACCGCAAGCAATACGAAAAAGAGCTCCATCAGCCCGCCGACTATCGCATCACCTGCTTCTTCGTTGGTCGCGGATACCGTCGCCAGGGTGTCTCGGCGGTGGCTCTACAGGGAGCGCTGGATCTCATCGCCCAGGCGGGAGGCGGTCTGGTGGAGGCGTTCCCGCAGGACACGAAGGGCGAGAAGGTTTCGTCCTCGTTCCTCTACAACGGCACGCGGAACCTCTTCGAGCGCGCCGGATTCGAATACCAGGGCGCCAAGGGCAAGAACCACTGCGTAATGACCAAGCGGGTCGATCCCGCCGCCACCGGAGTCAGTTGAGCTCGGTCGGGACGATGGTCACCGTTTGCAGCGCTCCGTTGCGGACGATCTCGAGATCCACGCGCCGATCGATTCGGGCTGCGGTCATCGACGCTTGCAGATCACCGGCCGAGAGAATGCTTTCCCCGTCCACCGCGACCACGATGTCCTCGGGCGCCAGGCCGGCCACCGCCGCAGGCGATCCGGGAACCACCTCGATCACCTCGACCCCGTCGCGCCGTCCAAGCGATTCCGACACCCGGGGCGGGAGCGGCCGCATGCCACCGGCAATGCCGAGGTAGGCCCGCCGGATCCGTCCCTCAGAGATGAGCGAGGAGATGATCTGGCGAGTGATGCGATTGATGGGGACCGCCAGCCCGAGGCCCTGGCCGATGGGTGAGCCGACCACGGCGGTGTTGACGCCGACCACCCGGCCCCGGCTGTCGGCCAGCGCCCCACCCGAGTTCCCCGGGTGCAGGGCGGCATCGGTCTGGATCACGTTTTCAACCAGTCTCACATTGCGCCCGTCCCGGGCCGGCATCGAACGGCCGGTGGCGCTGACCACCCCGGCGGTGACCGTACCGGCAAAGCCGAGCGGGCTGCCGACGGCGATCACCAGCTGGCCGACCCGCAACTCGTCGGCGTCACCCAGCTCAACCGGTGTCAGGTCGGATGCCCCCAGTCGCAGCACGGCCAGGTCGGACAGGCGGTCCCGACCGACCACTTCGAAGTCGTATTCCCGGCCATCCGACAGCCCGGCGTTCCCGCGGCCGGCCCGTTCGATCACATGGGCGGAGGTCACGGCCAGCCCATCGGCGGTGAAGGCGAAGGCCGAACCGGAACCGACCCGGCTTCGATTCTCGTCCAGCGGCTCGACGTGAATGACCGACGGGGTCACCCGCTCGGCCACCGATACGACCGCCTCCGAGTACGCGTCGAGCGCATCCATCGTCGGATGTTACGGAGCGACCTCAGTTAGCCATCCGGGGAATCCGGATCACTCGCTCGATCCGGCCGTGACCGGCCAGGAGACCTTCCAGCTCTTCCGCCGCATCACCTGCGGCCGGGGCGACCTTGGTGAGGGCGACCACCACCCGACTCGCCGCCGGCACGCCTTTCAGGCCCCCATCCGGATGGGTCAGCACCTGCGCCGCCACTGCCGGGGTGATCCGTGCCCACTCGGTCAGCCCGGTGAGCGCCGCCGCCTCCGGCGGGCGATGGGCCGCTTCGAACAACGTGCGGCCGAGGGCGTCGATGCCCATCACCACCACGACGAGGGTGGCTGCCCCGGGGATGACCGGCTCATGGGCGGCCGGTGCCTTGAGCGGCCGGCTCCGGGCTCCGTCGGCCTCCACCAGGACGTGGGTTGCTGAGCTGTCGGCGTAGAGCTCATCGACCACCTCGGGCTCGTAGCCGGTCACTTTGCGGTCGTCACCCGCCTGCAGCACGAAGAGCGGCCCGTCTCCATCAAGACCTGCTTCGACCTCGGCGGGATCCGCCGACCAGCACACACGATGGCCACTCACCTGATCGGCCCCCAGCTTGGTGGTGGTCGTTCCGATCACCCGCCCACCCCGTCCGGCCAGCTCCGCAGCCAGGCTGAAGAGCAGCGTCGTCTTGCCGCCGCCGCCTGTTAGCGCCACCAGCTCCCGGTCTCCAATGACCTCGCCGAGCTCAGTCACGGTTGCTCGTTGCGGTGCCCGAGCACCGCCTCGAGCACGCCGCCGCCCACGGCCAGCGCCTTGTCGGAGATCTCAAAACAGGCCGACGGGTCGCCCCGGGGGTCGATGTCGGCGATCTTGAGACCGGCCGGGACCGTCATGCCCTCGGCGATCAGACCCCGCACGACGCCGCCGATACCGCTGACGATCGGCTCCCCGGCAATGTGGCCGAGCTGCCGTCCGGGCTCTACAAGGTCACCGATGGCGACGTCCCACTGCACGACGCCGTCACCCGGGGCGCGCACCACCCGTTCCGCGGTTGCACCGCCCAGTGAGCCGGGTCGGCCGGTATTCGGAGCGGCCGACCCGTGGTGCAGCACGCGGCCCAGCCGGTGGCCCCGGGCGGTCTCGACGACGGCGTGACAGTTGGTCCCGGCCGTGAAACCGGGGCCCAGTCCCACGACGAACGCGGCGTCCTCGAGGGTGGTGTCCAGGTTGCGCTTGGCGAGCCGGGCGTCCACGACCGCCGCAGGGTCTGCCCCCGGCGGGAGGGCGGGCGATACCAGCACCGCCACCTCGCCGGTTCGGGCGAGTGCCCGGGCATCGGCCACCGAATCGACTCGCCGGGCGATCATGCCCTCCACGGTGATCGACGCATCCGCCACCGCGCTCGACACCGCAACGGTGCGACGGATGGTGAGCGGTTCGGCCAGCTCGAGAACCACAACCGGGAAGCCTGCGCGGTGGAGGCGGTACACCACCCCGGTGCCCAGATCGCCGCCGCCGCGCACGATGACGAGATGGTCTCCGAAGAGCATCAGCCGCCCGGGGACCGCAGCGC
>JABDLU010000019.1 GCA_013002865.1 Acidimicrobiia bacterium | reverse complement strand
ATCTGGGCCGTCACTTGCGCCTCAACCCGTCCGACCTCGACCACGCGCTCTCGCTGGTGGTGGTCAGGGATGCCAACTATGCCGCCGCCGAGATGTTCGAAGCCGAGTCGCGCGAGAGCCTCCTCGGTCCGCTCGTCCCCGACGAGATCGTGGACAAGGACACCGTCATCGAGGAGTTCGTCGGGCTGTGGAACGGAGAGAGCACCCACGATCGGGAAATGGTCGCTAAGACGCACACCGGCCGCCGCATCGACGGCATTCTCCACTGGCGGGCGCCGGTGCTCGGCGTGAAGCGGGACCTCACCAGGGTCCTGGTGGCGATCGCCGATATCACCGATCGCAAGGCCGCCGAGGAGCGGATGGCCGAACTGGTGCGATCGAAAGACGAGTTCCTGGCCGCCGTCAGCCACGAGCTCCGCACCCCGCTCACCACGGTGTTCGGCGTGGCCGAGAGCCTTCAGGAGCAGTGGGGCGATTTGGACGAACCGACCAAGCGGGAGCTGCTGGACCTGATCGCCATGGAGAGCCGTGACCTCGCCCACCTCATCGAAGATCTGCTGGTGGCGGCGCGGGCCGACATCGGCACCATTGTCGTGCGCCGTATGCCGATCGAGATGCAGGCCGAGGTGGCGGCGGTTCTGGAGGCCGTCGCCCAGGACCGGTCGGTGGAGATCGACGTAAGCCGGGTAGACGGCTGGGCCAACGCCGACCCGCTGCGGTTTCGGCAGATTGTTCGCAACCTGGTCCTCAACGCCGTCCGATACGGAGGCGACGTAGTCCGCGTGGAGACCAAGACGACCATCGAGGGCGCCTTCCTCTACGTGTGGGACAACGGGCCCGGTATCCCCGAAGAGCGTCGCGAGACCGTGTTCCGTCCCTACCAGCGAGCCCACACCTCGGCGGGGCTGCCCGGGTCGGTTGGCCTGGGGCTGTCCATCTCGCGACAGCTCGCCCAGCTGATGGGTGGCGACCTCACCTACGACTACCAGTCCGGCTGGAGTGTCTTCACCCTCCGCCTCCCCCTCCACATCGAAGTCGGAGAAGTGGCGTAGCAACACGCCTGCGGCGTGTGGTCAATGGTCGGTAGTCAGTGGTCAGTAGCAAGAACCTTTGGGCTCCCGAACGTATTGCTTGTTTGATTCTGCCGCTTGAGACCATTGACCACTGACCTCAAGGGCCATTGACCATTGACCACTGACCACTGACCTGGAGGGCCATTGACCACTGACCTACCTCAGGGGCCATTGACCACCGACCAATGACCACTGACCTGTTCCTCGACCACCTCCCACACACGCGGGGTGTCGAAGCCGAGGCGCCAGGCGGCGACGCCGGCGACGCCGGACTCGCGGGCGAGGGTGAGGCGGCCTGCCAGGTTGGCGTAGTCCTCCACCCAGAAATGGCGGCCGTCTTCGAGGTCGACCCGGTGCAGGGCAAACTCCGGGTCGAAGGTGCTCCGGCCCGCCGTGCTCAACTCGACCACGGTGCCGATGGTGGCCGTCACCGGGGCATTCAGCTCCACCGGATCCCACACCCGGGAGTAGAAGGGCACGCCGAGCACTACCTGGTCGGCGTCGACGAACCGGAACAGCCAGTACAGGGCGTCCTGCGCCCACGCCGGGGAGGCGGTCGGTCCCGACGGGTTGAAGCGGGTGTGCTCGTCGTAGGCCATGAGGACCACATAGTCGACGACCTCGGCCAGGGCGCGGCGATCGTACCGGTGCGAGCGGTCGGTGGCGATGGCGGGCCGGGAGGTGGTGCGGGCGGTGACGTCGACTGAGACGATTCCTCCCCATTCGTGGGCCAGGCTGGTGAGCTCGTCCATGAACGCAGTGAACGCCTCCCGATCGGCGGCGTTGAATGCCTCGAAATCGATGTTGATGCCTCCGACACCGGCCTCCTGAGCTGCCCGGGAAAGCTGGGCGGCCACCAGCCTGCGCTTGGCGGGATCGTTGAGCAGGAGGCCGGTGCGGCGGCGCTCGAACCCGTTGGTCATGTACGGCCACACCGCAACGCCCAGGTCCTGGGCGGCCGCAACGAACTCCGGATCGGTCTCTCCGACTAGGAACCCGTCGCGGTCGAGGGTCCACCAGCGCGGCGAGGTCACGGTGAGGCCGGGGGCGGCGGCCAGCTGCTCCAGGTAGGTCTCGGCATCACCGCCGGTCTGCCAGGCCATGACCAGCGGAGGGGGCGGCGGTTCCGGCGCGCGCCACGATTGCTCGATCACGAGCTCGACCACGGCATCCTCGCCGACCGTGACCGTTTGGGTCCACGACGGCTCGACGGCGATCCCGTCTTCCACGTAGTAGATCGGCAGGATGACCGGCTGGCCGGCGGTGACCTCGAACCGCTGGGGGCTGGTACCCGAGAGGGAGACCGGCCCCACTCGCACGGTGTCGCCGGTTGAGGCGAGGGCTTCGGCTTCCGACAGCCGGACCTCGACCGACCCGCGCGGGGGCGGCGGCGGGCTGGTGGTGGGCGGGAGCGTCGACTCGCCGACGGTCACGACCCCATCGCCGGAGCCGGTGCACGCCGCCACCAGGAGGAGGAGCGCGATGAGGGATCGCCTCATGCCAGGCTCGGTTTGAACCCCGGTCTGGCGCCTTCGAAGGTGCTGATGTCGGCCTCGGACTCGAGTGTGATGGCGATGTCGTCCAGGCCGTTTAGCAGGCAATGCTGCACGAACGGATCGAGATAGAAGGCCGTGGTCTGGCCACCGGCGGTGACCGTCCCTTGCGCGATATCGATCGCAATGCGAGCGGCCGGGTCGGCGGCGATTTCGGCGAGGCGCGAGACGTCCTCCTCAGGAAGGATGATGGGCACCAGCCCGTTCTTGAAGCTGTTGTTGCGGAAGATGTCGCCAAACGACGGGGCGATCACCGCCTGGAACCCGGCGTCGAGCAGTGCCCACGGGGCATGTTCCCGGGACGAGCCGGAGCCGAAGTTGGGTCCGCTGATCAGCACGGCGGCGTTCTCGTACTCGGGTTGATTGAGGACGAAATCGGTGCGCAGTTCGCCCTCGTGGTCGTAGGCCCAGTCGTAGAAGAGAAACGGGCCGAACCCGGTGCGTTCCACCCGCTTGAGGAACTGCTTGGGGATGATCTGGTCGGTGTCGACATGGGACCGCATCAGCGGGGCCATCGTTCCTTCGATCCGCTGCACCGGTTCCATCAGTCGCTCCACTCCCGTACGTCGACGAACCGGCCGGCCACGGCGGCGGCGGCGGCCATGGCGGGGCTGACGAGGTGGGTGAGACCACCCCGGCCCTGGCGACCCTCGAAGTTACGGTTCGAGGTCGAGGCGCATCGTTCTCCCGGCTGCAGGATGTCGGGGTTCATGCCGAGGCACATCGAGCAACCGGCGTCGCGCCATTCGAACCCGGCGGCGGTGAACACATCGGCCAATCCCTCCTGCTCGGCCTGCATCTTCACCAGCCCCGACCCGGGCACCACCATGGCGTGGACGTTCTCGTGCACCTTCTTGCCATCTATTACGGCGGCGGCCGCCCGCAGGTCTTCAATGCGCCCATTGGTGCAGGAGCCGAGGAACACCCGGTCGATCGTGATATCGGTCACGGCGGTATGGGGCTCCAGCTGCATGTAGGAGAGGGCGTGGGCGGTGTGCTCCTGTTCGGCCGGGTCGCTGAAGTCGCCAGGAGCGGGAACGGCCCCGTCGACGGACACCGACTGGGCGGGATTGGTTCCCCAGCTCACATAGGGCGGGATCTCCTCGGCATGCAGGACGACTTCCCAGTCGAAGCGGGCGTCGGGATCGGACGGAAGCGAGCGCCAGTAGTCGAGTGCCGCGTCCCAGGCGTCGCCGTGCGGTGCGTGCGGCCGGCCCTTCAGGTAGGAAAACGTGGTCTCGTCCGGGGCGATCATGCCGGCCCGCGCCCCACCTTCGATCGACATGTTGCAGATGGTCATCCGGCCCTCCATCGAGAGCCCGGCGATGGTGTCGCCCCGGTACTCGATGACGTGGCCGGCGCCACCGCCCACCCCGATGTGGTTGATGATGGCGAGGATGATGTCCTTGGCCGTCGACCAGGCCGGGAGCTCGCCGGTGACGTCGACCGCCATCGCCTTGGGTCGGCTCTGGGGGAGCGTTTGGGTGGCAAGTACGTGCTCGACCTCCGAGGTGCCGATGCCGAACGCCAGCGCTCCGAAGGCGCCGTGAGTGGAGGTGTGGCTGTCACCGCACACAATGGTCATGCCCGGCTGGGTGATGCCCTGTTCGGGTCCGATGATGTGCACGATCCCCTGCCGGGGATCGTCCAGTCCGAACAGCGTGATGCCGTTCTCCCGGCAGTTCTCTACGAGGGTCTCGATCTGCTGGCGAGAAAGCGGGTCGGTGATGCCGTGCTCGCGGCCGATGGTGGGTACTCCGTGATCGATGGTGGCGAGCGTCAGGTCGGGGCGGCGGACGGGGCGTCCGGTCAGGCGGAGGCCCTCGAAGGCCTGCGGTGAGGTGACTTCGTGGACCAGGTGGAGGTCGATGTAGAGCAGGTCGGGACGGCCGTCGACACGGCGAACGACGTGGTCATCCCATACCTTTTCGAAGAGGGTGCGCGCCATGGGCGATACGGTAGTCGCGGCCGGAAGGCAAGTTGCTAGCTAACGTCGGCCCATGATCACGTTGCTGGTTGGCGTGCTGGCCGCGGCCAGTCTCGGTGCCCCATTTGGTGATGCGTCCGCGGTTGCCGAGCCGGACGGCGACTACATCGCCGTCACCGTGACCGTCGAGGTCGACCCCTCCTTCAACGCCGACTACGTGGTCGTTCACTTGCTCAACCCGGAGGGCCAGGAGACGTTCCCGTTGGCCGCAGATGGCGACGGCGCGCACTCGGGTCTGTTCACCGTGCTGCCGTTCAACCGGGCTGTCGTGTTCGAAGCGGGCCGGGAGGACGGCCGGGTCGTCTCCGAGACCGTCTCGATTCTGGAGCTGGGAGTGGAAGCCGATCTGCTCTATACGACGTTCCAGCCCGCCGGCGACCAGCCCCCCGAGCGCTCCTGGGGCTGGCTGGCCCTCGCCTCCGGCGCCCTGGCAGCCGGAGCGTTGATGGCGTTTTTCTTGCTGCCGAAGAAGGTCGCCGGTCGCCCGTCGCCGGTCGCCGGCTCAGAACCCAGCAAGTAATCGGTCGCCGGTCGCCGGTCGCCGGTTCAGAACCCAGCAACTATCGGTTGCCGGTCGCCGGTCGCCGGTTCAGAAACCAGCAACTATCGGTTGCCGGTTGCCGGTTGCCGGTCGCCGGTTCAGAAACCAGCAACTAATCGGTTGCCGGTTGCCGGTCGCCGGTTCAGAACAACCAACTAACGACTAATGACCAGCGACCAGCGACTATCCGGGGGTCGGGGTCCCTATCCCTTCCGTTTCGACCGCAACAGAACCACCGCCAGCACGGCGGCGATGCCGGTGGCGACGGCGGCGCTGGAGATGATGGGATCGGGTTTGGGCATCTCGGCGAGGCGGGTGCGGAGGTCGACGGCCAGGGTGAACTCGCGGACCGGCCACTCGCGCTCCTCGGCGATTTTGCGGAGCTCCCGATCCGGGTTGACCACGACGGGGTGGCCAACGGCCTCCAGCAGGGGCAAGTCAGTTTGGCTGTCGGAATAGGCGTAGCTCTCGGCGAGATCGATGCCGTCCTGTTCCAGCTGATGGAGCGCCTCGGCTTTGGTGGGCCCGTAGGCGTAGTACTCGAGCTCACCGGTGTACAGGCCCTGCTCGTCGACGCCGGCCCGGGTGGCGATGACATCGTCTACCCCGAGGTAGCCGGCCAGCGGCTTGACGATCTCTACCGGGCTCGACGACACGATGACGACCCTGCGGCCCTCCCGGTGGTGCTCGTCGATGAGGAACAGCGCTTCGGCATAGACGAGGGGGGCAACCACCGACTCGAGGGTCTCGGCGACGATTTCCTCGAGCTGATGGCTGTCCCACCCCTTGATCAGCGCCATGAGCGCTTCCCGGACGCGCTCCATCTGGGAGTGGTCGGCCCCGAACAGCACATAGAAGAACTGGGCCACCGCCATCCGCAGCAGGGTGCGGCGGTTCAGAAGGCCCGCCTTGTACATGTGGCGGCGGAAGGCCAGCGTCGAGGACTTGGCGATGATGGTCTTGTCGAGGTCAAAGAAGGCTGCGGCCTGTGTCATGGTCGCAGTGTATTGGCCGGCAGCCGATCGAGGTGCAGAGGCCGGTCGACGGGTGTCTGAGCGGCTACCCTCCCATCCGTGGGCCGCATCGCAACAACCCTCGAATTGGCCAAGGCATCGTGGAGTGTCCTCAAGGCCGACAAGGAGCTTGTCGTTCTGCCGATCATGTCCGGCGTGGCCAGCATCATCGTCGCACTGACGTTTCTCGTGCCGCTGGGGTTTCTGGAGGGAACCGAGTCGATCTCGACCGTCGAGTACATCCTGCTGGCCGCGCTGTACCTCGCGATGGCGTTCGTGACGATCTTCTTCAACACCGCGCTCGTGTACGCCGCCAACGAGCGCCTCAGCGGGGGCGATCCGACGGTGGGGAGCGCCATCAGCGGGGCGGCCAAGCACCTCCCCCAGATCTTCGTGTGGTCGGCGATCAGCGCCACGGTGTCGGTCATTCTCAAGTCGCTGCAGGAGCGGGCCGGCTTCATCGGCCAGATCGTGATCGGAATCGTCGGATTGGCCTGGACGCTCGTCACCTTCCTCGTCATCCCCGTCTTCGTGGTGGAGAACGTCGGCGTGCGCGACGCCCTGAGCCGGTCGGCAAGCCTGTTCAAGCGCACCTGGGGTGAAAACGTGGCCGCCCAGGTCGGGTTCGGCCTGCTCGGCTTCCTGGCGGCCATTCCCTTCATCCTGGTGGCGGTGCTGGCGGTCGGCAGCGGCAGCGGGGCGTTTGCGGCTATCGGGATCGTCGTGGCGGTGGTCGGGATCGTTGCCGTCAGTGTGATCCTCTCCGCCCTCAACGCCATCTTCCAGACCGCGCTGTACCACTACGCCAGCTCCGGCTCGGTGCCGGGGCAGTACTTCGACGACGCCAACTTCGCACACGCCTTCGTTCCCCGGCGTCGTTGAGGCGGCTGGCCGCCCCACTCGGCTTCCTCGCCGCCACCCGCCTCGTCCTCAACACCGGCTACCGGCTGGTATACCCCTTCCTGCCGGCCATCAGCCGCGGGCTGGGGGTGTCGGTCGATCGAGCCGGTCTGCTCGTATCGGTGCGCAACCTGGCCGGTGCGGCCACCCCGGTCGTGGTAGCCGCCGGCCGCCACAGCACCCGGATCCTGATCGCCCTCGCAATCACCCTGTTTGCCCTCGGTGCCGCCATCGCGTCGGCCACGAGTGCCTTCTGGGGAGCGTTCGCCGGGTTCATCCTCATGGGTCTCGGCAAGCCGGCCTTCGACGTTGGAGCAATGACCTATCTGGCCGATCGCACACCGTACGAGCGCCGGGCCCGCTACTTGGCGACTATCGAGCTCACGTGGGCGGGCGGGCTGCTGGTGGGTGCGCCAGTCAGCGGCTGGCTGATCGACCGATTCGGCTGGGAGGCCCCGTTCTGGCTGATTGCGGTGCTGGCCGGTGGGGCCCTCGTGTTGTGCTTCCGGTTGCTGGAGGGTGCCCGGCCCGGCGACGGTTCGCCCGGCGCGGTCCCGCGGCTGAACCGGTCGGCCCGCTTGCTGCTGATCGTGTTCTTGCTGTTCAGCCTGGCCGCCGAGCTGGTGTTCGTCGTACTCGGCTCCTGGCTGGAGATCGAGTTCGGGTTGACAATCATCGAGCTGGGGGTGTTCGCCGCCGTTGTCGGCTTCTCGGAATTGAGTGGGGAAGGATTGACGCTGCTGTTCGCCGACCGGGTCGGCAAGCGCAACGCCATCATGATCGGCATCGGTGTTGCCATCACCGGTTTTGTTGCCATCACCCTCATCGGGGGGTCGGTGGCCGGTGGCCTGGCGGCCGCCGCCCTGGCCTTTCTGGGCTTCGAGATCACGATCGTCTCGGCGCTGCCGTTCGCCAGCGAGATGCAGCCGGCCGCCCGGAGCCGGTACCTCGGATTCATCCAGGTGGCTATGGCGAGCGCCCGCGCCGTCGGGGCCCTGGCCGGCAATCCGCTCTTCGATGCCTACGGGATCGCCGGCAACGCCGGCCTGGCGGCCGTCCTCAACCTGGCCGCCCTCGTTCTGGTGTTTCGCCTCATCCCCGAGCACGCCTGAGCCGAGACACACCTCTTGAATCGGCCGATCGGTCGTGACATGGTGCCCGGGCGATTATCCGAGGTGCTGTGGCCGTTCTCGCCATCCGAACCCCGGAGGACGGTCTGCTCGGGGCGCTCGCGCCGCTCGGGCTGGCGGCCGCGGCCGGCACCGCGCTGGTGGTCGACCTCGATCCGCACGGTCCCCGGTATCCCGGCGAGGGGAGCCTGGCCCATCTCGTCGCCGACGGCCCCCGACGCAGCGATCTCACCCCGTTGCGGACCGGGCTGGCCGTGCTGCGCAACGGCGGTGTTGAGCCCGGACCGGCCCGGGAGGTCGTAGACGCCCTCGCCGAGGGCTGGCCGGTCGTGGTGATGCGGCTGCCCGCCCGCGATCGGGCAAGGGCCGATGTCGTGGTGCATCCGCTCGTCGTCGGCGGGCTGTTCCCGCCGTCACCGGGGGCGGTGTTTCAGGACCTGGGCTTTCGGGTGACGGCACCCGGTCCGGTGCTGCCCCCGCTCAGCCGGACCACCGCTGCTGCCCTGCTGGCCGGGACGGTGCCCCGACGCAGCCGGTGGGTACGGGCCTGGAAGGCGATCGGGGAGCCCGCATGGGCGTGAGCGACCGGCTGGCCCGGCAGCTGCTGGAGGCCGGCGTCCCGCTCAACCGGGCCGCCCTCGAGGGGGCCGCCCGGCGGCTGCTCCCCGACTCCGCCCCGCTGGCCGGGCCCGGCGAGGTGGCCGGCGCCGTCGACGCCCTGGTCGGTCTCGGACCCGTCGAGACGCTGCTTCGCGACCCGGACGTCTCCGACGTGCTGGTCAACCGCTTCGACGACATCTGGGTGGAGCGAGCCGGCCGGCTGGAGCCGACCGATGTCCAGTTCCCGGATGCCGCCGCGGTGACGGCCGCGGTGGAGCGGGTGATCGCGCCGCTCGGGCTGCGCCTGGACCGGGCATCGCCGGCGGTCGACGCCCGACTGCCGGACGGCTCACGTTTGCATGCCGTCATCCCGCCGGTGGCGGTCGATGGTCCCGCCCTGGCCATTCGGCGCTTCACGGCGGCCGTTCCCTCCCTGGATGCCCTCGTACAGACCGGGGCAATCCGCTCCGAGGGAGCCGAGCTGCTGCGCCGGTCCGTCCGCGAACGGCGCAACATCCTGGTGGCCGGTGGCACCGGGACGGGTAAAACCACCCTGCTCAACCTCCTGTCCCAGGAGATCGCCGGCTCAGAGCGCATCGTGTCCATTGAAGATGCCGCCGAGCTGGACATCACCGGACATGCCGTTCGTCTTGAGGCTCGGCCCGCCAACAACGACGGGGCCGGCCGGGTCACCGTGGAGGAGCTCGTGCGCCACGGGCTGCGGCTCCGGCCCGATCGGATCGTGCTCGGTGAGGTACGGGGCCCCGAAGCACTCGACCTGATTGCCGCCATGACCACCGGCCACGACGGATCAATGGGCACCGTCCACGCCTCGAGCGCCGAGGAAGCCCTGTGGCGGCTGGAGACGCTCGCGGTGTCGGGAACACGACGCGTTCCGGCCCGGGTGGTCCGCGACCAGATCCGCCGGGGCATCGACCTCGTGGTGGTGATGGCCCGTACGGACGGCGGGCGCCGAGTCGACAGCATCGCCGCCGTCGACGGCGATCTGACCGAGGTCTACCAATGCTGATCGCCGTGCTCGCCGCGCTGGCGCTGCTCTACGGGGTACACCCGGGTGCCCTGTTGATCGCCGCTGTCGCTTATGCCCGGCCCACCTGGTTCCTGGCCGCCGCCACCGGGTGGGCGCTCTACCACGGCCACCGCCGCCGCCGGGCGCGCCGGGACCTCCCGGCCGTCGAAATGGCTTTCCTCCAGGCGCTGGCCTCGGAGGTGGAGGCCGGTGCGTCGCTGCGGCATGGGCTTGCCACCGCAGCCGCCGCCGCGCCCGACCTCGGCCTGTCGGGTGACGCTCAGCTGGCGGTCGCCGGGCGCCCGCCATCGGAGATCGCCGCCCGGCTCGTTGCCGCGCTTCCCGTCAACGGCCGGACCGTCGGAGCGGCCTTCTCGCTGGTGGCGACCACCGGGGCGCGGGCGGCGGTGGTCTTTGCCGCCCTGGCCGCGCGGGCGGCCGACGCCGTCGAGCTGGAACGGGAGCGCCGCACCCTGACTGCCCAGGCGCAGTTCTCCGCCGTCGTCGTGGGCGGCCTTCCGACCGTTGTGACTGCGGGCTTGCTTCTTGCCGGGCGGGGGCCGGGCGGCGACCGTCTCGGTGGCGTACTGGCGGCGGCCGGGATGGGCCTGGTCGCACTGGGTGGGCTGGTGATCTGGCTGATGGTGCGAGATCGATGAGCCTCGTCGGGGCACTGCTGATCGGCGCGGCGCTTTCGGTGGTGCGGCGCCGCCGACCCGGCACCGCCGAAGCCGCCCTCGCCGGGGCATTGGCATTTCCGGTGGCAGCGCTGGTGGGAGCGGCCGGCGGGGGCGCCCTGGTCGTGCGTCGTCGGTTGCGGGCGCGCCGGCTGGAGGCCGAAGCGGCGGCGGCCGATGTGGTCACGCTGGCCGAGTTGACCGGGCTCGCGCTGTCGGCCGGGCTGAGCTTGACCGCGGCGCTGTCGAGGGCGGCCGACTCAGTCCACCCCGATCTGGCCGGCGAGGTCCGAGGGGTGCTGCGGTCGGCAGTGCGGGGCGGCCTGGAGGCGGCGCTCTCGTCCGGAGCCGGCCGCGGACGGCGGTTCTATCTGATGGTGGCGCGGGCGGCCACCACCGGGGCGCCCCTCGTGCCCGCTATCGACGCCTTTGTACGTGATGCGACTGCCGCCCAACGGGCGGCCCGTCTCGAAGCGGCCCGGCGGCTGCCGGTCAAGCTGATGATCCCGCTGGCCTTTCTGATCCTTCCCGGGTTCGTGCTGCTCACCGTCGGACCGGCGGTGCTGGCCGCCCTGGAACGGCTCGCGCTTCCCCTCTGATTCCACGTGAGGCGCTCGACCTCATTACAACTGAAAGGAAGAACGATGTTCGCTGATGAATCCGGGCAGGCGACTGCCGAATACGCCCTGGTGATCGTGGCGGCGGCGCTGATTGCCCTCGCTCTCATTGTCTGGGCCAGCTCGACCGGGGTCCTGGAAGAGATCTTCGACACGGTGGCCCGCCGCGTGTTGCAGATCGCCGGCAGTTGAAGCACCGTAGCGAGGGCTCGGCGGTGGTCGAGTTCGCCGTGGTGGTCCCGCTGGTGCTGGTCGTCCTGGTGGCGGCGGTCGAGCTGGTGACGGTGGCCCGCCTGCAGCTGGAGGTGACCCACGCAGCCCGGGAGGGGGCCCGTCAGGCCGCCACCGACGTCGATCCCGCCAACGCGGTGGCTGCGGTCCGGGCCACCCTGCCCGCCCGGATCGCCGGTGACGCCCGGGTGTCGGTCACCCGGCCCGCCCGGGTGGGAGCCCAGGCTCGCGTGCAGGTAGTGGTGCCGTATCGGTTTGCGGCCGCCCTGTTCGGTGGGCTCGGCGTCGAGCTGGGCGCTACCGCGGTCATGCGGGTGGAGCGCTGACCCGATCCGACGACGGCGCAGTGAGCGTCGTCCTGCTGGCCGTCGCCGTGGTCGGCGTCGTGCTGGTCCTGGCGGTCGTGGCCGTCGGTCAGCTGCTGGCAGGACGTGCCCGCGCCCAGGCGGCGGCCGACGCGGCCGCCCTGGCGGCGGCCCCGGTGACCTTTCGCCCGTTCGGAGCAGACGGTACCGCCCGGCAGGAGGCCGCTCTCTTTGCCGGGGCGAACGGTTCGGTGCTGGTGGCGTGCCATTGTCCGCTCGATCCATCCTGGGAGCCCCGGACCGTTGTGATCGAGGTCGAG
The DNA here is from genome assembly GCA_013002865.1 of Acidimicrobiia bacterium. GTDB lineage: Bacteria > Actinomycetota > Acidimicrobiia > Spongiisociales > SHLN01 > SHLN01. Next base: position 7,132 of record JABDLU010000019.1, on the reverse strand, counting down.
CACTCGTTCCCGGTCATTCTGTTCGGATCGATGACGGCCCGGGCCTCAGCCTGGGCGGAGTTCATTCCAACCCGGCTGCTGGAGGAACCTGCCGAGCCGTGAGCGCCCCTGGTGAGATCGCCCTACGCTGGCGGGCCAATCGACCGATAATCCTCTTCTATGCGCCTTCGGAAATCATTGCCGGCCGGCTTGCTCGACGCCGGGTCGGCCGCCCTCGCCACCTTCGGCACCGGGGTGTACGCAGCCCGCTTCTTCGACACCGAGTCGGGAGAGCTGGGTGTGTATGCCCTGTTCTTCGCCATCTTCCTGGTGGCGGCGATCGTGCCGTTCAAGCTGGTGTTCTTGCCGAGCGAGGTGCGGTTGCTCGACCTGCCCCAGGAGCAGCAGCTCGGTGGTTTCCGCCTGACGCTGCCGGCCGGGTTGCCCGTGGCGATCGGGGGCGGGTTGATCGTCCTGCTGGCGTGGATCCCCGCCCTGGATGCCGATCTCTCGCTGGTGGTCCCGCTGGCGATCACGACGGTGATCACCGGGATACTGTCACCGATACAGGATCACGTGCGCCGGGTGATGCATCAAGCGGGCCGGTCCTGGCTGGCGGCCGCAACGTCCATCGTCCAGCTCGCCGTCGCCGGGGCTGTAATCACTGCCGCCGTCGTGCTCGATCTGGACAAGGCGTGGATCCCGTTCGGCTCGCTGGCGCTGGCCAACACGTTTTCGATCGGCGCCGGCCTTGTGCTGGCCCATCGGGCGGCCGAGCGGGCCCCGGGGGACCCATACGGATTCCGGGGGCTGGCGGTGTCCGGGCGCTGGCTGACCGGTTTCGGCCTGCTGCCGGTCGGTGCCAACTTCCTGGCCGCGGCGATCGTGGCCGTCGTGGCCGGCGAGGTGTTCCTCGGCTTTGCCGAGGCGTCCCGGGTCGCAGCCCGCCCGCTGCTGGTGTTTGTTACGGGTATCTCGGCCGTCCTCAACCCGCCGTCGTTGATGGCCGGGCGGGATCGCGACCCGGCGGCGGGCCGTCGCATCGCCCGGATCTCCAAGCTGGTCGTGGTCGGCTCCGGGTTCTTGTTCCTTGCCTGGATGGGCTTTGACTGGGCCGGCAACCCGATGGCCTGGCTGGTCGAGCAGGCCTATACCGTGGAAGGGCTCACGGCGGTCACCATCATCGTCAACATCTTCTGGGGAATGCTCTTCTCCGAAGAGGCGCAGCTGATCGGCGGGGGCCGCGAGGTCGACATCTTCAAGATCTACGTGATTGCGGCCGTCGTCGAGATTGCGATCGCCTTCACGGCTCCGATCACCGAAGGCTTCGCCGTCCCGCTGGCCATCCTCGGGTTCGCCGTCGTGCGCTGGTACGGCTACCGGTGGTCGCTCGCCCGCCTCTACGCCGAGCAACCGCCCGACGCCGGTCCCGAAACAATCGGCGCCGGAACGACGTTGACCCCTATGTGACAGGTGATCAGAAGCGGGCCCTGACATTCATCGCCGGCAGTCAGCTCCTGGCCCTCACGCTGTGGTTCTCGGCTTCCGCAGTCGCTCCCCAGCTCGAGGAGCTGTGGGATCTGTCATCCGGTCAAACCGCCGGGCTCACGCTGGCGGTGCAGATCGGGTTCGTCGCCGGGGCGCTCGGACTAGCCGTCACCAACCTGGCCGACACCATCGCCAGCCGCACGCTGTTCACCAGCGCGGCGGCTCTCGGAGCCCTGGTCAACGCCGGTCTTATTGTGCTCGGACCGAACGACTTCGCCATTGCTATCGCGCTCCGATTCCTGACCGGAGCGGCACTGGCTGGCGTCTACCCGGCGGGCCTCAAGGTCATGGCCGGCTGGTTCCGGGAGGGCCGGGGCCTCGCCCTCGGCGTGCTGGTCGGAGCGCTCACGGTCGGGAGTGCCGGACCCCATCTCATCCGCGGCCTGGGTTTCGATTGGCAGGGAGTCGTCGGGGGAGCGTCGCTTCTGGCGGTTGTGGCCGCCGTCCTGATGTGGACGCTGCTCGAGGATGGGCCGTTCGAGACACCACGGCAGCAGTTCAGCCTCACGAAGCTCGGCGTCGTGGTGGCCAACCGGGGATTCCGGCTGTCGACCTACGGATACCTGGGCCACATGTGGGAGCTCTATGCCATGTGGACGTGGACGGCTGCGTTCCTGGCGGCATCGGCGGAGGAGGCCGGGCGGGGAGACGGGTTCGTCCCGACCGCCACGTTCTTCATCATCGCCGCCGGAGGCCTCGGGGCCTGGCTATTTGGCCGGTGGGCCGACCGCTACGGGAGGACGCTCCTGGCCGGGCTCTCGTTGCTGATATCCGGTATCGCAGGCCTGCTGACGCCGCTGGTGTTCGGGCTGTCTCCCGTGATCGTCGTCGGACTATTCCTGGTGTGGGGCTTTGCGGTCGTGGCCGACAGCGCCCAGTTCTCAACGATGGTCACCGAAACCAGCGACGACGACACGCGCGGGACGGCCCTGGCGCTGCAAACCGCGCTGGGGTTTCTGCTGACGCTGGTCACCATCCGCGGTGTTCCGGTCCTGGCCGGCGCCTGGGGGTGGCAGTGGGCGTTTCCGCTACTGGCCATCGGCCCGGCGGCCGGCATCGCCGCCATGGTCGCGCTGCGGCGCTCCCCGGCCGCGGCCGCACTGGCAGGCGGCCGCGGCTGACGCCGGTCAGCCGGTGACGAGACTGAGTTGTCCCCGGACCGCCCCCGCCCCAAAGGCGGCGTTGTGCACATTGACGTAGTAGCCAGCCGGGTTGGCGACGATCGCGGCCGCGACCTCCGGGTCGGCTTCGACGGTCCCCATCGCCGTGAAGGTCCCGTCACCGTTGTCGGTCAGCGTCCCCGTGGTGAGCAGATCGACCTCCACGCCACCGGATACCCCGGCGGGGCCGACGTGGATGTGGGCGGCGGCGGGCATATCGATGCCGGCCACGGTGAACTGCCAATTCACCGTCGTGCCCTCGATAGTGACCATGGCGGTCCCGGTGCCATCCGGATCACCGGGACCGGGCACCTCGGAAGCGCCGTCCAGGGTCGCTTCCAGCTCGGCCGCCGCCGGTGCCTCGGTCGCAGTGACGAACATGCGGGCGGAGGTGCCCCCGTCGAGGCTGTAGGTCACCGAGTACGGCCCGGGCAGTGAGCCGGCGGTGAAGGTGGCCGTAAGGCGAGCGGTGGCGGCGCCGAGCACCGGTCCGACAATCTCCGCCGACGGGCTCGCCACCGACACGCTCTGCCCGGTGGCCCCATCAGGTGCCGTGATCGTCACTTCGCCAACCCGGGCGCCATCACGCATCAGAACCCCGCCGTCGAGTGTCACACCGGTCATGGGGCCGCCGCTCGCGTCAAACAGGAGGAAGTCGTGCGCCAGCGGCGCTGCCTGTCCAGCGGGCGTGGTCTGGTAGATCGTGTTCGGGGTGCCGTCGTTGAAGACGCTGGTCACATTGATCGACGGGATGATGGCCGGACGGATGGTGAGTGTTCCCGTGCCAGATTCCCAGGCACCGCCCGGTCCGGTCTGTGCCTCGACCAAGATCTCGTAGTCCCCGGCCGCCGGGTTGGTGAAACCGAGCAGGATCAGATGCATTTGCTTGATCCCGGGCTCGCCGGGTCCCGCCGGCCCCAGGTCCTCGAGCGCCGTGTACACAAACGTGTGGGTTCCCTCCCGGCTCAGCGAATACTTCGCGGCCGGGGGCGCAATCGGATGTTGCGGCCATCCCTGCAGCAGGACGCCCAGGTTGCAGGGTCCCGGCATGCAGGTGGCGGACCCGGGTGCTCCAGTATCGAACCCGTTGTCGATGAAGTCGTCGGGAAGCGTTATCCGGATCTTGTTGCCGGTCGCCAGCGACCGCCCATTCACCGCAGGATCAAGCGAGCGGTCCAGGTTGATCACGAAATCGGTGACTGCCCCGGCCACATCGCCATCGGGAACGATGGGGGCCCTAACGACGGAGGCCACGATGTTGGCCACGGGGGTCACGCTGTCCTTGCTCACCCGCACCACGTCGTAGTCGAGGCCGGGATCGGCCGGTGGCGTTCCGGGGAACGGCGGCGGCGCAACATCGAACCTCGCATTGACGGCGTACAAGTCGCCATTCGACTGGCCCGCCGTCGTCGGCACCCGGAACAACGGCGACGTGATCGTGCCGGCAAGGGTGCCGGTCGAGTAGTCGGCGCTCAGCTCCACCACTCCAATCTGATTGAGGTTGTTCTGCACCACGTACAGCGTCGTCCCGTCCAGGACCAGGCCGTCACCGAAGGGCACCGTGGCGCCGCCCAGGTCGATCTCAGTGGCCGCTCCGGTGGCCGGATCCACGATGAAGAGCCGGCCCTCATCGGTGTGGTTCATGATCAGCATGTCACCTGCAGCAACGATCCCGTTCGAGTTGATGGTCCCCGGTGTGAAGGGGAACGGCGCCCCGAGTGGGATCTCGTTGACAACGATTGGGTCGGGTAGCGCACCGCCTGCGCCCAACGGCACTTCGTAGAACACCGGCCGGAACGTGTCGGTGAAATACGCCGCGTTCTCTGTCACGGTCACGTCGTTGATCAGCGTCTCGAAGGGAGCCGCGTCGTTCAGCTGGAGGAAGGCCACCTCCTCGCCGGTATCACCGTCGTAGACGAACGCCGTGCCAAACGGACCACCTGCCACATACAGGTAGTTGGTCCGCGTGTCGACCGTCATGCCGATCGCAGAGCGCCCGTCGGTAGGGATCACCAGCGGGGCGCCTTCTTTGGTCGCGATGTCGGCCTTGTAGATGACGCCGGAGACCAGGGATCCGGTGAACAGGTCGGTGCCATTGCCGATCGCCACGCCCTCCGGCTGGAAGCCATTGGGGAGGGGAATCGAATCAGGATCGCGCGGCTCGGGGACCTCACCGATGGGTGGCGCCTCCGGATTGAAGATCGGCCCGGCCAGCGCCGGTCCATCTGCGTTGCTCACGACCACCTCGAACGACCCGGGGGCGGCCAGGATGTCGCCTGCGAGACCCGCCGGGGCCGCCTGGCATCCGAGCGACGTGAACTCCGCAAACGGCCCGCCTAGGAAAGGTGACAGGTCGAGGTCGAAGTTCATGAGTGGCCCGGTGGCGTCGTTGATGGACACGGCGGTCGGCTCACCGATGCCGTTTGCTTCGACTCCCCAGCAGAGGTAGTTCTGCATCGGGAACAGCACCACCGGCGTGAAGCCGCCGCCCTCGACCGCAGGGTCGACCGGGAAGAGCTCGGCGAGATAGACGTTCTCATCGCCGGCTCCGAGGCCGAAGATGGCACGTGCTGCACCGTCGGGGAATTCGGGGGTCCGTACCTGCACATGGAAGTCTGCAGGCGCAGCTGTGATCTGCGCTTGCAGGTCGGCTGGGACCCGCTCGCACCCGTTGACGATCCACTGCTGCCCATTGGGGTCGAGTACGACCGGCCAGCGCGATCCAATCTGGAGATCGACGAGCACGGTGCTCGCCTCTCCCATCGCGCCGGCGCCGATATAGCCGCCGTCTAGCTGCTCTACCTGCGAGATGAAGCTGTTGAAGCACCATTCACCGGTATCGGTCTGCGGGATCGTGAAGGAGATCCGCCCGTTGGCTCCGGGGTCGCCAGGTCCCGGGATGACGAGGTCACCACGCCACGGGGCGACGGTGAAGTCGATCGGGGGGCCGGCCAGCATGCTGGCATCGAATAGTTGTTCGCGATTCTCTCCGCCGGGGTATTCAACGGAGTGAACGTTGAAGTAGAAATCGCCTGGCGTGGCGATGATCTCTTCGCCCAGCGTCCGCGCCACGTCGACGCACCCCTCGGCGAACTTGTCGGTGGGAACCAGGTCATCTACCTGGAACGAATCGGCGTCGAATCCTGTGTTCACTACGACATCCCCGTTCACGCCGGCCGCACCCCGATGGATGTGGGCAGCGACCGGGTTAGCAATGGACGTGTTGACGAAGAAGCAGAACTCGAGAGTGTCCGGGTCATGTTCGAACACGTCGACGAACGCGATGCTGAGCGAGCTCGATCCTTCGATGGCCGGGACCTCGGCGGTGCCGCGTTGCCATTCGGCAACGAGGAATGCCAGCGGTTCGGGCGGTGGCGGTGGGAGGAGCACGAAGTCGATCACATGGATGACGCCATTCGACGCCTGGATATCCGATGCCACAACGAGAGCGACACCGTCGATGAGTAGGCCATCGTCCGTCACCTCTATCGACAGCGGTGGCCCGAGCAGGGTCGCGACCTCGCTGAGTTCGGCCAACTCCGCGGCACTCAACGCTCCTTCCGTCACGTGGAACAGGAGCGCAGCTTCCAGGAAGCCGGGATCGCCCAGCAGCTCGTCGAGCAGGCCGGGGGGTAGTCCGTCGAACGCGTCGTTGGTGGGGGCGAACACGGTGAACGGACCGTCCTCGTCCAGCACCATATCCAGCCCGGCCATCTCCAGCGCGGTCGTCAGGGTCGAGAACTGTGGGTCACCGGAGGCAATCTCGAAGATGCTCGGCTCCGCCGGGGCGCCCTTCGTGATGGTGATCCGGGCCACCGGATCGGTCCAGCCGTGTATGGCAGGGTCGAGGTCGGTACCGCCGGCGATACCCGGGTGGGGCGCAATGACCCCGCCCTCGGCCAGCTCGGGGTTGCTCGCTCCCGTGCCGTCGTCATCCGACGTCACGCCGATCAGGCCCTGGCAGGGGGGCACCATGTCGGCAAAGTCTTCGGTGTTGATCTCAGTCCCGGCGTCATAGGCGTTCGTCTCGATCACCAGCGTCTCGCCCTCGGCCGGGAAGGCAACCGAATCGAGACCGCTAAACCCGTCGTTGGTGCAGATGAGCATGAACCCGAGCGAGATCACGTGTCCCGGCAGCGCCGTAATGGTGAACGTGTCACTGCCGGCGAACCCGGTTCCACCGGGATCGGCAGCCGGAACTATCGGAGCGCTCCCGGCGTAGCCGCCGCTCTGCAGCGACCGGTTGGCCTGGATGCTGGCGGAAACGCCGGTCAGATCGCCATTCTCGGCCAGAGCTTGAATGCCAGCGTTGGCGGGTTCGCCCACTTCGAAGATGTCGAAGGCCGGGTCGTGCACGGTCACTCCCAGCGGAGTGAACGGCTGGCCACCGGTGAGGTTCTCCACCGTCACCGTATAGGTCATCAGCATTTCCGGCTCAGGGGGAG
>JABDLU010000016.1 GCA_013002865.1 Acidimicrobiia bacterium | reverse complement strand
TCTGGCTGTACGTCTTGTTCTGGTGGTAGTTCTCGTCCCAGTTCATGTCATCGAACTGGATCGTCCGGATCCCCATCTTGTAGCCCAGGCTGGCGACGACCACGATCCGGCCCTTCGATTCCTCGATGCGCTCGAAGAGCAGTCCACTCAGGAGGAAGTGGCCGTAGTGGTTTGTGCCGAGCATGCTCTCAAAGCCGTCCACGGTGAACTTCTGAGTCGGCACCTGGGCAATGGCGGCGTTACAGATGAGGGCGTCGATGGTGGGAACCTGGTCCACGACTTCAGCAGCCGCCTTCCGCACAGACGCCATGTCTGCCAGGTCCATGAGAATGAACGAGACGGCAGCGTCGCTGCCGAACTCCTTCTTCAAGCTGGCGATCGCCGCGTTTGACCGCTCAGCGCTGCGGTTCAACATCACCACTCGTGCGCCCTTCGACAAGAACGTCCGTGTGGCCTCGAACCCCGTCCCGCTGTTGGCGCCGGTGATGAGATACGTCTTGCCGTCGAGCGAGCCGAGTCGCTCGGGCGTCCAGCCCTCGGGACCAAAGGTGAGATCGGCCATAGTTCAGACTCCTTGTCCTGCCTGCTTGGAAGCAGGGTCTTCTCAATCTGACACGACTGTATCTCTCTCCATCACCTCGAAAAGCCCCCGATCGGCGAGGAAGAACCCGAGCCGGCGGCCATCGTTTGAATCCCTCAGTCGGATAGCCAACCTTCGCGACGGGCGTGTTGCTCGAACACCTCCCGCAGCTCGGCGGGGTCCTCGATGTTGCTGTGCCGGATCGGCGGATCGGCGCGAATCGCACGCATGGGAATACCGAGAGCTTCCTCGAATGGTTCACCTTTTGATCGGTAGAGCCAGCGGTGCTTCCTTTGCCTCCAGATCACGACAATCCCATCAAACGGACCATGTGGGCCTCGAGCCACCGCATCGAGGGCTTCGGGAGGAGACTCGGTTCGGGTCTCACCGGTGGCGACGAGCCCCGCTCTGGTCATGAATTCGAGCATTATCGCCAACCGGTCCTCGGCATCCTGGCGGGCTTGCGCCTCGGTCCAGACCCACCCGTAGTCGGGTCGAAGCACCGGCATCATGAGTTGGAATTCGGTGGGCTGTTCTTCGGCTAGCTCGTGCAGATACCCAAAGGCGGTGGGCCCGGCCAGGGTGTGCACCATTGTGACGAGCAACCGCCTTGCGCCCCCTTCGCCATTCTGTGGTGAACTGCCGTCTCTGCCTCCGGTGCGAGGATTTGCGTCAGTGCCCATGTTGCCGTCCAGTAAACGGTTTGGGTCCGTTCTCGGGACCGCGTGCTCCAAGGAAGACCACGTCTGTCTCTGCTTCGATGCCACGGTGGGCGCCATCGGGCACGATCACGGTGGCGCCCGGCTGAACAGTGATCAGGTGTCCGTCGACGCTGATGGTGCCGGTGCCGTCGAGAAAGTGGTACATCGCGGCGGGCGATGGATGACTGGGGATGCTCTGACCGGCCTTGAGGCCCACCAACACCACCTTGAATTGGCCCGTGTCGGTGAGCGAAAGAGGGGTGGGGCCCTCGTCTGAAAAGGTCACCGTCGACCTCCAGTCGGTGCACAGCTGTGCTCGGGTCGACGTGGGCGAAACCTCGTCATGGGTGGCGGCGGCAACCGACTCGCGTTCGCCCCCTCCGCCCGACTGCTTCCGAATCGGATGGGAGGTGAGGGCCGTCGTTGCTTGCAAGGGATCTACTGGCATGAATGCCTCCTTTGTCCAGGCCGGGTTCGGTATGGGGAACCTCGACAACGTTCAGCGGAAACTCCGCTGTCTCAACCCACTGATGCATAAGAGGCGAAAAGGGCGCGCCGATCGGCGAATACGATTGCCTGGAGTGCGGCGTGAGCATGCGACTACGTCCCTCGACTTCAAAACTGCCAGAGCCCCGCCGGCGCCGATTGCCACGTATCCGAGTGTCGCTGCGACGGCGAGAGCGAAGCCGAGCTCGGTGCCGCCGGCCGCCAGATCGCTGAATACTTGACCTGGGAGCCAGTCACCTGGGGTGTTGAGGAATCTCGCCAGCAGGGTCTCTACGGGAAGCAACCAGGCCAGCGCAATACCGAGGGCACCGGGGCCGCCGATCGCACGATGATCCTGAGCAGCGCGCCTCCGCTTCGATTTCTCGGACTCGTCCGGGGGCGCCGGAGCAACGTGTCCTGAGTCGGGGAGCCGGCCCCGGCGGTTGGAGCATCCGCTTGGTATTTCGGCCGTCCACCCACGGGAGGGCCGCCGGGGCGAGATCGAGGCTGACCTCTGCCCGCCCCGGCCACCCGATCGTTCCTAGGGTCGGGTATACGGGCTCCAATAGCCCCAGTGCGGGTAGCGGTAGTACGGGCCCCAGTACGGGTAGTAGCCGTACCAGCCGTACACGCGGTCCCAGTACTCCTTCGGGACCTCGACGATCTCCGGGTCGTAGTCGGGCGCCCCGATGATGTCGGCTCCGCTCTGATCGACCGTGACGGTCTTTTGGTCGATCGCCGCGATGGCGTCGACGGGGATGAGCGACTTCTTCTTCTTGCCGATCTTGGCAGGCCCGTGCCCGCCCGAACCCACCATCAAGAAGCGAACCTTCTTCTCGCTTTCGTCGAAGAGCAGATCTTCGACCTGGGCGATCTCCGCGCCCTCTTTGTCGAGAACCTTGAAGCCGCGGATGTCCTGATCGGAGTCGGCCAGCTTCAAGTCCTTCTCTTTACCGAGCCGCACGAGCGACGCGGTAGCTACGTTTGCCATGAGTCCTTTCTTTCTCTCTTCGGTGGCGTTCTGGGCCGCCCTTGTCGTGGTGAGCACCTTCAACCCGTGCGGCAGGGATGCTCTTGCTCATGTGGGCCAATGTCTTCGGACTGGCCCCGGATGCGTCACCCTCCGTACTGTCGTGTGCGAGGACGACTCAGCCATGTGGCGCCCCAAACCAGGGTCAGCATTACGCCAAGCCAGATCAATGGCGCAAAGAACCATCCGCCTCCGAACGAGGCAATCGCAAGAATGAGGAACATCCACCGCAATCTGAGCAGCAAGATCATTGGACTCACCTCCTCTCATCTTCGTCGTTTCTGGCGAGGCTTCTTTCTCGCCTTCTGTATCCACTGATGCTCGAGCGATAAAAACGTCGCGCTGGCCCGCGAATTGCCCGGCGGGTCCAGACTGCTCCGGGATGCTTTTCGAGATCGCAGCCGACCTCCCGCCAGATCGAGGCGGAGGCCGCGGCTGGATGGACTCCGAAGGGAACCATCTTCCGGAGCACGAGCGACACGCCCGATGGGTTGTGGATAGTGCCACCTGAGGGAGAATCGCGATGCGACAAAGCTCCGGCATACCGCCACGGGCGGCGCGGCAGGGCGTCATAATTGGCCGGTTCGGCCACCGTGTCAGGCTCGGAGAACCCGGTGCGCGGCCCGGCCGGTTGCCCACCCACGTTGTGCGATCAGGTGTCGGACCGGCCGGCTCTTTCCAGATAGGGAGCGGTGCCCTGACGCATCATCGCCCTGGCTCGGTAGAGAAGGGACTTAGTGGCCGGAATGGTTTTTCCGAGGGTTTGGGCAACTTCCTCAGTGGACTTGCGCATTGCCACCTTGAGGAAAAGGGCGGTGCGGTAGTGCTCGGGCATCTCAACGAGGGTGGCCAGCGCCAGGCGTCGCAGTTCGGCCTCCTCGGCCAACTGGCCGGGATCGGGACGATCGCCAGGCAGCTCGGCCGCGGGACCGTCTCCGCCGGTTAGACCATCGAGGTAGCGGTCGAGGGACAGCGGTGTCTTGTGGCGCCGCATCATCCGGCATTCGTTGGTGACGATGGTGTGCAACCAGGTGCGCATGCTGGCTTCGCCCCGGAAATCTCCGCTGTGTTCGGCGGCCTTGAGCAGGGCGCTGTGGGCAACGTCCTCGGCGTCCTCGCGACTGCGACACAGGTATTGGGCGAAGCGCAAGAGGTCGTCCTCGTAACGCCACAGTTCCTGCGGTATTTCCGCCATACGATCGGAGTGTACGGCTTTGCGGCTCCATCGGCCGAAGCCGGGGGTCTCGGCACGCCCGGAGAGACTCGAACTCCCAACCTTCTGATCCGTAGTCAGACGCTCTATCCAATTGAGCTACGGGCGCTTGGACTCGATAAAGGTAGCCGACCTCGCACGACAGTGAAAGGTCGGGTGTACCTGTTGAGTCTGGCGGAGAGGGAGGGATTTGAACCCTCGAGGAGGTTTAACACCCCCTACTCGCTTAGCAGGCGAGCGCCTTCGACCGCTCGGCCACCTCTCCGTTGCGGGCAGGCCCGCATAGACCGGAAAGCGTACCAGCGGTGCGCAATCTGTCGGGAGAGGCGTCGGTTACCTCCTGGTTGCCCGGGATCGGTCGATAATGATCCCGTGGAGTACATCGACCGGCCCCCATCGGACCGCCGCAGCCGCGGAGACCGCCGCAAGAGCGACCGCCGTGACCGCCAGCGCCGCGAACGGGACGATTGGGTAGAGGACGACCAGCGAACCGGAACCGACCGCCGCTCCGACGAGCGACGCAGCGGCGGGGATCGGCGCCGCCCCGCGGACGACTCCGACGACGAAGAATGACGGCGATGCAGCCAGGCGCCGCACCCCGAGCGCTTGGCTGATGACCGGCGACAGGCGACCGGCGACTCTGTTCAGGCGGAGGGGGTGGGATTCGAACCCACGGGACCCTCACGGGCCCACAGCATTTCGAGTGCTGCGCACTAGGCCGGACTATGCGACCCCTCCGAGTGTCCGAACATGGTAATTCGATCTCCTCTTTCGCCAACCGGCGCGGCCGCTACGATTTCGCGGTGTGCTGAGCGGGGCGCTAGGGGTGCCCTGTACCCGAAACCCTCTTCATGCGGGGCTGATCCCCCGCCCGAGGACGTTTCGTCGGCCAGAAAGCAGCGGGACGACGGTGTTGAAGGCCGGGTCCTGCAACGGCGAGAGTTTCGTGAACCGGGTCAGGTCCGAGAGGAAGCAGCCCTAAGCGACGCTTCTCGGGTGTTGCGGGAGTGCCCGGCCGGAGCCGTGGTTGCGAAGAGCTCTGGCCTTTGAACGTCCGACGGCGGGGTGCACACTAAACACCGCCCTCCGGGCGGCGTTGTCGGTGGTCGATGGTCGACGGTCAATGGCCTAACCGGCATGGAGGGATGGCCGAGCGGACGAAGGCGACAGTCTTGAAAACTGTTGAACCGGGTAACCGGTTCCGTGGGTTCGAATCCCACTCCCTCCGCGGAAAGGGTCGCCGGTCGCCGGTTGCCGGTCAGAAGTAGTCCCCCGACGCCCGTCCCCCGACCCCCGCACTCGTGGCGTGTCGTGTTAGTCGGTGGGACTCTCGCCGACGATGGTGAAGCCGGCCCGGAGGAACACGGCCTCCGACGGGACGTTGCCTTCGGTGATCCAGGCTCGGATGCGGGTGAAGCCGGCCTCCCAGATGGAGCCGGCGGATAGGTCGAGCAGGGCCTGGGCGAGGCCCCGGTTCTTGACCGCCGCCCGGGTCATGACATAGCCGATGAAGGCGTCCTCATCGACAAGGCTCGCCAGGATTGCCGACTGGATGGCGCCCACTGCTGTTGCGACCCGCGAATGGGCGAACAGCGCTTCACTCGCAAACCAGCCGTCTACTTCCTCAACTGCCTGGCTGAGGCTTTCCCCGTGGTAATCGATGGTGCCAACGTACGCGTCCATCATCAGCTCGGCCAGGGCGTCCCGGTCGTTCCTGGTCGGCTCTCGAACGCCCATCGAAACGGGCAGTGATCGACCGGACGGACGATAGGAGTCCCGATCCACGAGGTACTCGAAACGCTTCATTCGCCCAACAGCGAGAGCAGCTCGCCGAGCTCGGATACCCGCATCGGGAAGTCGGGGTGGAGGTCGATCGGATCGACGAGCACGAACTCCGCCAGGCCGGCCGCCTCAGCACCACCGTGATCGAATACCCGGCTGTCGCCAACGTACCAGGCCTCCTCGGCTGACACACCCAGCGCCTCCAGCGCGAAATCGAAGATGGCGGGATCGGGCTTAGAGACCCCGACCAGCGTCGAGTCGACGATGACATCGAAGACCCCGTCGAAGCCGGCCGCGGCCAGATCGTCGGCTACGTGCCCGTCTGCGTTGGACACCACCGCCACTTGGAACCCGGCATCGACCACCCGCCGTACGCCGTCGAGTGAGCCGGGAAGCTCCCGGCGCCACAAGCCACGGCTGGCGGCCATGGCCGCAACCACGTCGGGGGCCGGATCAACCTCGGCCAGCTCCAGGAACTGGCCGAGCCACCACGGCCACCACACGTCGGCTCCCTCGTCGAGCAGGTGGGTGTTATCGGAAATGGCGGCCATCGCCCGGTAGTGGGCGTCGATCATCCGCCCCTCATTGGGCCGCTGCCCGTTGACCGGCTCCACGACGTCGCCCACCAGGCCGGGGTCCATGGTGACGAGCGTGCCACCGGCATCGAACAGGACGGCCTTTGGCCGGGTCATCGCCGCTCCCGGAAGAAGTCTTCGAGGAGATTGGCGGCTTGGTCGGCCAGCAGGCCGTGCTGCAGCTCGATGTGGTGGTTCAGCCGCTTGTCCTGGGGGATGTTGTACAGACTCCACGCCGCTCCGGCTTTTGGGTCGGCAGCACCGTAGACGATTCGGCCGAGACGAGACCACACCGCCGCCATGGCGCACATGGCGCACGGCTCCAGCGTCACGACCAGGGTGTGCCCGGTCAGACGCCAGTCGGTGCCCGCTCGGGCAGCCGCAGAGATGGCGAGGGTCTCGGCATGGGCGGTTGCGTCGTGGAGTTCCTCGACCCGGTTGCGGGCTTCGGCGACGGTGTTGCCCGACCCGTCGACGAGGACGGCGCCGACCGGGACCTCACCGGCCCCGGCAGCCTCGCCGGCCAATTCGAGGGCGCGACGCATATGTGGTTCAAAACTCATGCGAGCCTGACGTTATACAATCTCGGCGCCAGGAGGGATCGCATAGTCTGGCCTAGTGCGCACGCTTGGAAAGCGTGTGAAGGGTGAAAGCTCTTCCGAGGGTTCGAATCCCTCTCCCTCCGCGAAGCCGGTCGCCGGTCACCGGTTGCCGGTCGCCGGCCAGAACAGTCCCCCGACGCCCGTCCCCCGACCCCGGCCAGAAGCCGGAGTCTTGTCAGTCCCCCGGCCCGCAGGGCTGGGGGAAGGTACCGCCGCCGGAGCGAAGCGGAGGCGGGGGTAGGGGGTCTGCCGGATCGCCACGCAAAGCACGACACCATGCTCGCTGCGCTCCCGCGGGGGACTGACCAGAACAGGTCGGTCAATCCTCCCAGAGGACTTCGGCTTCGGCGGCGGCTCGTCGGAGGTCGGTGGTGTCGATCACGGTGGATTGTTCATCGATACCGAGCTCGGGCCAGGCGACGACGAATGTCAACTGACCTTCGTCGGGTAGCGGCCACATCCAGAATCGCTGGCGCCACGAACGGTCACCCCCGCCGCCTCCTCTTGGGAACACGATCGGCGCCGGCGGCGGCTCATCACCGCGACGCGGCATCCAGACCGTGGTGTTAGTCCACTTGGAGCCGTCCGGGTACTGCACACCGAACTGCATCGCCTCTTCGGGCGCTTCGTTGTGGGGCGGCAGGATCATACGCGCCCCACGCGGGGACGAGCGAGGAGTCCGGAACATGAACTGGAGGACGAACTCGACACCGGTCGGGTAGGCCATGAAATACTGCGCAACGAGGATTGCTTCCTCAGTGCGGAACAGTACGGCTCGCAGGCTGGAGACACCCCCGAGCACACCGACGGGAGGGCCAGACCATTCCGGCTCGGGTGGTGGATCCGACGGCGGCTCGGGAGGCTTCCGGGGCTCGAAGAAGCTCACCCTCGCAGGCTACTTCGCCCAACCCCGGCAGCTTCCGGGCGACAACGCTAGCCGAGACCGGTGTCGGGATCGACTGGTTTGCCCTCGGCGGCAGCGGCGAGGCGGGGGAGGTAGTGGGTCCAGCCCATCTTCTGCAGGGATGCTTCGTCGTCGGGGATGGAACGATGGGTGAGGACGAGCACCGTTTCGTCCCCGTCCGGTTCCAGCGAGATCTCGACTTCGGTGGAGCCGGGAGGGATGCCGGGCCGGTCGACCCAGCCCCAGGTGAACACGACCAGCTGGTCGGGAACCAGCCGAACAAACCGGCCCCGGGCATTCATCCCGTTCGGCATCTGGGCAGAGAAGAGACCACCCTCACGGGCGTCGAACGAGGCGGCCACGCCCTGCCACAGCACCCACTTGTCTTCCTCCGTCAGGTACCGGTACACGGTGGCGGGGGGAGCCGCAATCCGCTGCTCGAGAACGATCTCGGTCATGCGGTCCCCTCGTCAGACTCAATGTTGTCGGCGAGCTCTCGCAGCGCCGCGCCCCACATCGCTTCGAGCACGTCCTTGAAGGGAGCGAGCCGGTCCTGGTCGGCCCGGTAGTACCGCTTGTTGCCGTCCTTGCGCACCGAGACGAACTCGGCCTCACGCAACACGGCCAGGTGCTGCGAGACGGCTCCGAACGTCACGTCAAACTCGGCGGCGATCTCGGCCGCCGGCAATTCCCGATCCCAGATGAGGGAGAGGATCTGTCGGCGGCGGGGCTCGGCGATCACCTGCAGGGCATCCATGGCAAAGTATTTTAGTACCGGTTGAAATAGAGTGGGAGACTTGTTATAGTTGCCGCTAAAGCAGCCTGGGAGGAGCACAGCATGAGCAAGTACATGATGATCTACAAGGGCGAAGCAACCGACATGTCGGATATGACCGAGGAACAGGCCGGCGAGGTCATGGCCAAGTGGGGAGCGTGGATGGAGAAGGTCGGCGGCGCGCTCAGCGACGTCGGCGCTCCGTTTGGCACGGGAGTTTCAGTGGTCGACAATGGTTCAACCGGCAGCCCGGAGTCGCTCACCGGCTACTCGATTGTCGAAGCCGCCGATCTCGACGCCGCCCAGGCGCTGGCCGACGGCCATCCCTACCTCAGCGAGGGCAACGGCAACTACTCCATCGAGATCTTTGAGCTGACCTCGGTGCCCTTCGAGTCCTAGGGCCGTCCCAGCCACAGGGGGACCGCGCCTTCACACGCCGCGGTGAAGGCGTCGGTGAGGGCGACGTCGGCGGGCTCCAGCAGCACTTCGCACAGGTAGAAGTGGGTGGCATCGTCGTTCCATAGCGAGGCCAGGATCCTGCGGCCCCCGTCGGCTCGCTCGGCGACGAGCGTGCGGCCCTCCCGGTCGGTGCGGGGCTCGTCGCGGAGAACCATCACATCGCCGCCGACGACGAACGGGCTGAATTCGTCGTTGTACATGTAGTCCGACCAGTCCTGCTTGTCGCACAGGCCGACACAGATCGCCTCGATCTTGAAGACCGTCTCCACGTCGGCGCCGCCGCCGGGCAGCGGCTCAATCTCCACCCCCACCCCGCTGGTGGTGATGCGCCAGAGGTCGGGGGCAATCGCGATGGCGATCTTGCCGTCGTCGTCGGCGATGATCTCCTCGAACTCCATCGGGTTGCCATCCGGGACCAGGGCGTTGACGGCGTCGAGCAC
>JABDLU010000216.1 GCA_013002865.1 Acidimicrobiia bacterium | reverse complement strand
GTGCCATGTCTCAGGCAATATCGGTTCGACTCGATGACGAAGCACTCCAGGCGCTCAGCCAGCTTGAGGCAACCGGCGTGACCCGCTCGGACGCTATCCGGGCGGCATTAGTCGACGCCGCTTCGCGACTTCGCGACAAGCAGGCTCTGGCCGCCGAGGTGGCCGCGCTGGAAGCCGACGAGGACGACCGGGCCGAGATGCTGGCGGTCGCCGAAATGATGGAACGCCTCCGTGCGACGGGGTGACGTGTTCGCGCTTCGATTGCCTCGCGGAACCGGACACGAGCAACAAGGCCGAAGGTTTGGAGTGGTCGTGCAATCGGATGCCTTCCTGCCCCGCTCCGTCGTGCTGGTTGCCCCGACCTCAACGCGTGCCAAGGCGGCGTCGTTTCGGCCCGAGATCGAGCTCGACGGCACAGCAACAAGGGTTCTTGTCGAACAGGTAGGAGCCATTGACCTCGGCGGACTCGGTGACCTAGCCGGTCATGTATCTCCCGAGGAGCTATGGGGCATCGACGCCGCTCTACTCACTGTCCTAGGACTGAGCTAACGCACGAGATCGCCAAATACGGGTGATAACGCCCAGGAAGGATGATGCCCGGGTTCTACACATATAGAGCGGGTGACGTTCCACCGTGGTGTCCCGAACCTGCTACCTCCGAGCTTCGCTCGGCGGTAGCTTCCCCATGCTCGCTGCGCCCCCACGGGGACTGACCCAAACCGGTCGGTCTCGGGGGGACGGGCGACCGGCGACCGGCGACCGGCGACGGGTTTCAGTACTCCAGATCCATTTCTTCGCGGCAGTGGCGAGGGGGTTTGGACTCGTCGCCCTGAACGCGAGTCACGGTGAGGCGCATGCCGCACACCGTGCAGTGATAGTTGGCCTGCACTTCAGTGAGGTCGGCAATATCCGGCTCAGGTGGGACCGGGGTGGCCAGCAGGCGGACCGCCCACACGCCGACGGCCAGGATGGCGGCACCCATGGCCACGGCGATCAGGACGGTTACGACCGCTCGATCCTTTCGATGATGAGGGCGTTGGCCATGCCGCCGCCCTCGCACATGGTCTGCAGGCCGTAGCGGCCACCCGAGCGCTCCAGCTCGTGCACCAGGGTGGTGAGCAGCTTGGCCCCGGACGCACCCAGTGGGTGGCCGAGCGCCATCGCTCCCCCGTTGACGTTGACCTTCGCCATATCGGCGTCGTGCTCGCGACGCCAGGCCGCCACCACAGATGCGAATGCTTCGTTGACTTCGAACCGGTCGATGTCGTCCATCGACAATTCGGAGCGCTCCAGCACTTTGGCGGTCGCCGGGATCGGGCCGGTCAGCATCGTCACGGGGTCAACCCCCACAAGCGCAAACTGCACGAAACGGGCCTTGGGTGTCAAACTGAGCTCGGCTGCCCGTTCCTCGCTCATGATGAGCACGGCGGCGGCACCATCGGAGATCTGGCTGGAGTTGCCTGCAGTGACAACCCCTCCCTCCTGAAAGGCCGGCTGCAACCCGGCGAGCTTCTCCAGCGTGGTCCCGGGCCGGATTCCCTCGTCGACGGCCATCATCTCGATGTCGCCGTCCTCAGTCTCCACCTTGATGGGGGCGATCTCCGGCTCGAACCGCCCTTCCTCCGTGGCCTGCTGAGCTCGCATGTGCGACTCGTACGCCAGTTGGTCGAGCTCCTGGCGTGGAATCGACCACTCCTCGGCGATCATCTCGGCCGAGATGCCCTGGTTGAAAATCTGGTTGTCGTAGCGCTCCATCATCGCCGGGCCAAACGGGAAGCCGGGCCCCATGCTGCCGTTCGAGCCCATCGGGATCCGGGTCATCGATTCGACCCCGGCGGCGATCGCTATGTCATACACGCCGGCCATGATGCCCTGGGCGGCGAAGTGGGCCGCCTGCTGAGATGAGCCGCACTGGCGGTCGACCGTCGTCGACGGCACGCTCTCGGGCCAGCCGGCGGCCAGCACGGCGTTGCGGCCGACGTTGATGCCCTGCTCACCGAGCTGGGAAACGCAGCCCATGATCACGTCGTCCACCTGAGCCGGGTCGAGGCCGTTTCGCTCCTGGAGAGCATTGAGCACATGGGCGGCCAGGTCGACGGGATGCACATCCTTGAGCTTGCCGCCCCGCTTACCGGTTGGGGTGCGGACGGCGTCGACGATGACGGCGTGTGGCATGACGGGCCTTTCTGATCTCGTGAGAACAAGTGTATTGGGGGCCGACTGCTCGCCGCACCCGCCCCGCAGCCGTATCATGACGCCCCGCGGGGATGTAGCTCAGCCTGGCAGAGCACCTGGTTTGCAACCAGGGGGTCGTCGGTTCGAATCCGATCATCTCCACTGCGCATCCGGTCATCCGATGGCAGACGGACCGCAGGCCAATCTCACACCCGACCGGGATGGAGGCTTGTTACACTCTCGCGTCCTCGGGCCCATAGCTCAGCTCGGTTAGAGCGCATCCCTGATAAGGATGAGGTCCCTGGTTCAAATCCAGGTGGGCCCACGGAACTGGAACTCAGCGTTGTTGAGTTCCCGTTGCATGGGTTTGGCATGATTCCGGGCTCCAACCCTGCACCTCTGGCTGGATCACGGGACAACACTGCCGGCAGGGTTGGTGAACCAGCGGTCGTAGATCGTTTGATAGGTCCCGTCGGCCACCATGCCCGCCAGCGCTTCGTTGAGTGCTTCGTGCAGCGACTCATTGGACGGATCGACGGCGAACGCGACGGGCACATCGGCATCGATCACGTCGACAATCTCAATCTCCGGAATGTCGGCGGCCAGGACCTCGATGACGGG
Source organism: Acidimicrobiia bacterium (assembly GCA_013002865.1). Classification (GTDB taxonomy): domain Bacteria; phylum Actinomycetota; class Acidimicrobiia; order Spongiisociales; family SHLN01; genus SHLN01. The sequence goes on along the minus strand of JABDLU010000216.1, from coordinate 22,645 downwards.
GAGGCTATGGATAACACCCACGACGTTCCCAGCCAAGGCTGCGGCGGAAAGCGGGCTCAGCACGCTCCCGTTGGTGACGCGACTGACATCGATTCCGTTCGGCACGAGGTTCTCGACCACCCACAGATCGGCTGCGGCGTCTTCGTAGGTCGCCACCGTCATCCCAGCCTCGAGGTCGGCGAGGGAGCGGATTTCGGGATGTAGTTCGACGTTGACTGCGAACCCGAAGTCCTCGAGGTAGTACGGATCGGTGAACAGCGCCGGACTTTGCGCACGGGCGGCATCGATGCCGCGGAACTGCTCGTCGTCGGCGTAGGCCTCCAGGTACGCGTACAGCCCGGGGAACAGCCCCTGGGCGACGACATCCACATCGCCTTTCTCGGCCAGCCATAGGTGATGGAGGGCGGCGGGAGAAAACTCTCCCAAACTCTCCGCGGGCTCCATGACGAGTTCAGAGCGTGTAGCGGCCTCGGAGAGGATGTCGACCTCAAACCCGATCGCGGTGTCGCCCGTAGTGTTGGAGTACGGCAGCGCGGCGAAGTCGGTCCGGAAGTCGACTGTGAGGATGCCATCGCCGGCGACGGTTTTCACGGCGCCGCCGCTCAGTGCCACCACGGCGCCGATCGCTCCTGCTGCTAGGAGCACCCCAGCCGCAACCAGCGGTATCCACCGGCTGGGCCTGCTCTCTGGTTCGGGCTGATTGGTTTTGGATGGACGGTGAGCTGTCTGCACGGTGCGCCTCCGCTGCTTTCCGGGATCTCACCGGGTTTGTGTCCGGCTTCACCGGGAAACTGACAAGGCCGTGCTCACGGAGACATGACGACGAGGAGCCGATGCCACCTGCCGCTGGGTCAGCCGATCGATCGCGACGCGGCCAGTTCTTCAGCGATGAGGTCGGCGAGGTGGCGCACATGTGGTTCGGTCACCATGCTGCCGGCTCCGTAGTGGATGCCGGGCGCCTCCCGTACCACCACGTTGGCGGCCACCGTCCGCCAGCGGTCGGGGTGATGCTGCAAACGCTGGAAATCGTCCCCGCCCGCCTGGATGAACGTCACCCGTCCCCGGTACGGCCCGGGCTGATAGGCGAGCTGGGCCCGCAGGCCGATGTGCTTGAGCCGCCGGCCGGCCAGATCGTGCCCGAGCGGCAGGCCCCTGGACAGCCGATACCGCCACTTCGGGCCATGCCGAAGGCGCCCGGCGAACGCCCGGGCCGACTCCCACCGCCAGGCGATCACATTCCGAATTCCCCCCCAGCCGCCGCGGCGGATGGATTCGAGCTCGCGCACCAGCCGGTCGCGCTGGCGGGTCCCGAGCGGGAACATGGTGTCGATCAGGAACAGCCGTCCGACCCGCCGCCCCATGCGCTCGAGCCGGACCGCCATCTCATAGGCCACCAGGCCGCCGGTCGAGTAGCCCAGCAGGTTGATGGGACCACCGGGTTGAAAACGATTGATCTCCTCCGCATATCGCTGCGCCTGCTCCTCGATCGTTCGATCCGGTTCGCCGGAACCGTCCAGCCCGTAGGCCTGCACGCCGATGACCCGCGCTCGCAGGTGGCGGGCGATCGGCTCATAGGTGAGGACATGCCCGGCAACGGCGTGCACCATGAAGACGGCGGGACCGGTGCCCTCACCGATGGGAACGAGCAGCGACGAGGGAGCCTCCCCGCGATCGATGAGTTTGGCGAAGTCTCCCAGCCGGGGGGCATCGAGCAGGGCCGACATCGGCAGGGCGGTGCCCCACGTGCGATGGACCGCCGAGATGAGCCGAATGGCAAGCAGCGAGTCACCGCCCAGAGAGAAGAAGTCCGAGTCCGTTCCCACGGTGTCCGGTGAGATTTCCAGCAGATCCGACCAGATATCGGCAAGGGCGACTTCGGTGTCGGTCGTCGGGCCGGTCTGGAGAGCGGCAGCGGATTGGACCGTAGTGGGATCGGGCAGGGCGCCGTGGTCGACCTTCCCATTGGGAAGGCGGGGCAGGGCCGGCAGCGCCGCGATGAGATCGGGCACCATGAAGCCCGGCAGTGACTCGCCGAGCTCGGCACGGAGTGCGGCCGGATCCACCTCACCGTCGGCCGCCACAACGTAGCCGACCAGCTGCCGGTGCCGGCGACCGCTGTGGACGGCCGCCACCGCCGCCTCGTGAACGGAGGGACGGTCACGCAGAGCAGCTTCGACGGCGCTGGTCTCGATCCGGTAGCCCCGCACCTTGACCTGCCGGTCGGCGCGGCCCAGATAGAGCAACTGCCCGTCGTCCCGAAAGCAGGCCAGGTCACCGGTTCGGTAGATCCGCTCCGCCCGACCCTCCACCTCGACCGTCACGAACCGCTCGTCGGTGAGATCGGGGCGGTTCAGGTAGCCGTCAGCCAGGCCAGCACCGGCGACGCACAGCTCGCCGGCGAACCCCGGTGGGACAACCGTGCCGTGCTCGTCGAGCAGATGGATCCGGGTGCCGGCGATGGGTCGGCCGATCGGCAGCGGCCGGGTTCCGTCGGCGGGTGATGCCCGGTAGGCGCTGCACCAGACGGTGGCTTCGGTTGGACCGTATTCGTTGTGGAGCTGGGTGGTGGGCAGCCGGGTGAAATGGGTGGTGACGAGGTCGGGTGGACAGGCTTCCCCTGCCACGATGGCGACTTCCAGCGAGCCCAGGTCCGAAACATCCTCGCCGAGTAACAATTCGTACAGGGCGGGGAGGCACAACAGATGCGTCACCTGGTCGTGGTGGATCAGGTTCCGCAGCGTGGCCAGGTCGTGCTCATCCCCGGCGGCCGGCAGCACCAGGGTTCCTCCGCTGCACAGGGTCCAGAACAGCCCGACCACCGAGCTATCAAAGGCGAACGAGGAGAGCAGCAGGAATCGCTTCACCGGTCCGTCGTAGTACTGCTCCCGGGCTCGGGTCGAATGAACCAGATTGCGATGGGTGACCATGACGCCTTTGGGGCGGCCGGTCGATCCCGACGTGTAGATGACGTACGCGAGGTCGTCGGGCCCGCCCGGCTCGGCGGGCGGTGGGTCCGACGGTGCCGGGGTGTCGATGGAAACCGTCCGCACCGTCGATGGAACCCGGCCGGCCAACTCGGAAGTTGTCAGCACCACGCCGATCTCGCCGTCGACCAGCAGGCCAGTGATGAAGTCGGCCGGGTAGGTCGGGTCGAGCGGCACATACGCCCCACCCGCCTGGAGGATGCCGAGCATGCCGGCGACCATGTCCGCGGAGCGCTCCAGGAACAGGCCCACGAGGGTATTAGGGCCGACCCCGGCCGCCCTGAGCACCGTCGCCACCCGCCTGGCTCGTTCGTTCAGCTCCCGATACGACAACGACTCCCCTGCGAAACGAACGGCCACCGCGTCGGGCTGCCGTTGCGCCTGCTCCTCGATGAGTTCGTGAATGCGCCGGTCGTCTTCGGCCGGGTCGGGGCCGGTGCCCCACCGTGCCAGACGTCCCATCTCGGCCGCGGTCGCCAGCGGAAGCTGCCCAACGGTGCGGTGGGCGTCACCGGCCATGGCGCCCACCACCCGGGCCACCTGCGATCCGAGCGATTCGACCGCCGCCCGGGGTAGGCGGTCGGCGTCGTACACCAGCCGGACACTCATCGTGTCTCCCGGATGGACGAGCACCGCCAGCGGATAGTTGCTGTGCTCGACGAAGTCGGCCTCCTGCACCTCGATTGAGCCGGCGGACGGGCCGGTGTCACCGGCCGGCAAGTTCTCGAACACAAAGATGCTCTCAAACAGCGGCTCCCCAGCCGGGATGTCACTCCAGCGCTGCACCGCGGCGAGCGAACTCTGCTCGAACGGGAGGGCGTCCAGCTGGGCCCGCTGCAAGCCCCGCAGCCAGTCGCCGACCAATCCCTCGGCGGGGACGCTCACCCGGGCCGGCAGCGTGTTGATGAAGAGCCCGACCGCCCGATCGATACCGCTCACCGTCGCGTCTCGGCCCGCCAGGGTGGTTCCGAACACGACGTCATCGGTCCGCATCCATCGGGACAGAACGACCGCCCAAGCCCCCAGGAACACGGTGTTGAGCGTGACCCGCTGATCGCGGGCGAACCGGCGGGCTGCTGCGGCGACCTCGTCATCGAGGCGCACCACGACCGACCCGTGACCGCGCTCCTCGCCGGCGATCCCCGGAACAACCAGCCGGTGCGGGCTAGTGAAGCCGGTCAGGCGGGAGCGCCAGAACGCCTCATCGGCCCCCCGGTCACGGCCCAGCACCGCGCCGACGAACTCCCGGTATCGAAACGACTCGGGCCGGTTTACCGGTGAGCCGGCCTCGTAATCGGCGAACAGCTCGTCGAGCATGACCCGGGCCGACCACCCGTCGGCCACCATGTGGTGAGTGGTCCATACCCAGTGCCAGGATTCCGCCGCTTCCTTGATGAGGGCCATTCGGGTCAGCGGTGCGGTGGCGAGGTCGAAGCCCCGGTGGGCGTCCTGGTCGAGGAACGATGCGAGTTTCGAATCGAATGATTCCTGGTCGAAGCCGCTCCAATCGTGCTCGACCCACTCGAGCACTGCCTCCTCCCGCACCACCTGCAGCGGTCGATCGAGGCCATCCCACAGGAAAGCGGTCCGGAGGGCCGGGTGGCGGGCAATTAGTGCCCGGCAGGCCGTTTGGAAGCGGTCTCCGTCGAGGGGGCCGGCCAGGTGGATCCGGGCCTGATTGACGAACACGTTTGAGGCAGGCTCGGCCAGGGTGTGAAACAGCATGCCCTGCTGCATCGGGGTCAGCGGGAAGACATCCTCGACATTGTCGAGATCGGGCACGGCCGTCACTGCGGTCCACCTTCGAGCAGGGCTTTGAGCTGTTCCAGTTCGCCGGCGGCGGTCTCGGCCGCGCCGGTATCGGCCGGCGCATGAGCGGGAACCGGGTCGGCCGCGGTGGCCTGCTCGGCCAGCCCCTCGATGGTCAATGTCTCGAACAGGTCTGCCAGCGATACGGTCAAGCCGGCGTGCCGGGCCCGGGCCACGATCTGGATCGCCATGATCGAGTCGCCGCCCAGTTCGAAGAAGTTGTCCCGCACCCCCACCCGGCCCAGGCCGATGACCTGCTCCCAGATGCGGGTGAGCTCCCGTTCGGTTTCCGTGCGGGGGGCTATGAACACTGTCTCGACGGCCGGGCGGGCCGTTCCGGGGTCGGGCAGAGCTGCCCGGTCGACCTTGCCGTTGGCGGTCAGCGGAACCTCGTCCAGTCGCACGAACGAGGATGGGATGATCTGTTCGGGCAGTACCTCGAGCAGATGCTTGCGGAGGTCCTGGGGCGAGATCTCCTCCGGGGCCGTGTAGTAGGCCACCAACCGGCGCCCGGCCTCGACCTCCTCGACATCCTCCGGGAAGCCGATCTCGCGGAGGATTTGCTGGACCTCGGAGACGTCGATGTCGTCGTCGAGCTCCTCGAGGGCGGCATCGCGTTCCTTGTGACCCATGCGAACGTCCCAGCTGTACGGGAGGGCGTAATTGTGAAATCCCCTGGTGCGAGTGTGAAAGAAGATGCCGACGTCGTTGATACGGCAGTTGGTCGACCGGCCGGTGTCGCTAGGCCGGACCCAGGGGAGGCGCTCCTCGAGGTATTCCATCACTTCGTCGAGGCCGACGTCGACGTACCGATAGAAGTCCACGAACTCGACCTCTTCGAAGATGTCGTCGGAGTCGAACACCGAGACGTCCAGCAAGCGATGCACGGCGTCCTCGACCTGGTGATAGGCCTTGCGGGCATCGAGCACCGCGGCGTCGATCTGCTCGGAGCTGACGGTCAGCTCGGTGAACAGTTCCTCGGTGAGGCGGGTCTCGAAAAACTGGCCGCGGGATAGCCCGGTGACGATGAACGGAATGCCCCGATCCCGGGCGGTCTGCAAGCTGAGGGTGTAGATGGTCTTGAAGCAGCCCTGGCACACGTTGCCGTGCCGCTGGAGGCTGTCGACAAATATCTCGTTCATCTCCGGAGTCGACGCAAAGACGTGGTCGACGCCGAGGGCATCCACTACCCGGCGAATGTTGGCCATGGCCTCATCTGAGATGTATCCATTGTCGAGGGTGAACGCCAGCACACGCAGGCCCATGTCGGCCAGGCGGGCGAGGGTGTACGTGCTGTCCTTTCCGCCGCTCAGCAACGCCAGGCAGTCGTAGTCGCTCTCCCCCTCGCCACGGCGCGAGGTGAGGATGGCCTCGAGCTCGGCGGCAGGCTTGAAATACACCTCGGCCCGGTCCCGATAGGTGTCGAACGAGGTGCAGATGCTGCACACCCGGTCCCGGTCATAGGAAATGCCCGGATAATCCGAGGCCAGCCCACAGCGGACGCAGTAGATGACCTCCTGCACGGGACTCACTGCGGAGCGCTGCCAGAGCCGGGCGGCCGCCGTGCTGATCCGGGGGTGGGCGGCCAGGGCGGCTTCCACCTCTCCCAGCTCGACCCGAACCCCCCGCACCTTCACCTGGTCGTCGCGGCGGCCGAGGTAGTCGATGACTCCATCGGGTCGCACCCGGGCCAGGTCCCCCGTCGCATACAGGCGCGTCTCGTCGAGCAGCCGGTTCTCGATGAAGCGCGCGGCCGTCAGGTCCTCCCGTCCGGCATACCCGCGGGCCACGCCTGCGCCGGCCACGAACAGCTCACCGGGCACCCCGAAGGGAACCGGATGACCGCCCTGATCCAGCACGTAGGCGCGCATTCCCGTAATCGGCCGCCCGATCGGCACGCTCGGCCGATCGTCCCGGCCGGGATCGAAGGTGTGGACGATGCAGCCCACCGTCGCTTCCGTCGGGCCGTACTCGTTGTGTATCGCCACCCGGCCTCCGAACCGATCGGTCACCCGGCGGGCGGCGGTGGTGGTGAGGTCCTCGCCGCCCAGGATCAGCTGGCGGATGCGAGCCGTGGTGAAGTCGCCGGGCGGCAGAATCGACAGGTGGGACGGGGTCAGCTTGACGATGTCGACCCGGTCCTCCTCGAACACCCGCTGCACGGCGGTGTCGGCCGCCCCCTCCTCGGAGCGGTAGACGACGATGGCTCCACCCGACGTGAGGGGGGTGAAGATGGAGGTCACGGTCAGATCGAACGTGAGCGGGGTGAACAGCGGGAAGTGGAGCTTGTCGCCCCGGTCGTAGAACTCGCCGGCCCAGCCCACATAGTTGTCGAGTGAGCCGTGCTCGACCATCACGCCCTTGGGGGTTCCCGTCGAGCCGGAGGTGTAGAGGATGTAGGCGAGATCTCCCGGGCCGATCGTGCGAGGGGCCATGGCGGGACCGTCGGCGGTCGCCTCGGCGAAGGTCACAACCGGGGCGTCGAGCCGGCGAGGGCGGTCCGAGATCACCATCGCACACCCAGCATCGGCCGTGACGTACTCGACTCGCCCATCGGGCCAGGTGGGGTCGATCGGCACGTAGGCGGCTCCGGCCCGGAGCACTCCGAGCAGGGCGATCACAGCCTCGGCGCTGCGCTCGAGGCACACCCCGACGACACCGGCTTGCTCGACGCGGGCGGCCAGGGTGGAGGTGACCTGGTCGAGCTGCGCATAGGTCCAGCTTCGCCCCTCGTCGACCAGCGCGACGGCCTCTGGTGTCTCCCGGACCCAGCGGGCAAACCGTTCCACTACCCCGGGGCCGGAAAGATCCTCCCCGGCCGGTGGGTTCACAACGCCGAGAACATCGGCTCGCTCGGCAGCGTCGACCAGCGCGACCTCCGCAAGCGGGCGGTCGATGTCCTCGATCATGGCGTCGAGCATTCGAAGGAAGTGTCCGGGCACCCGGGCCCGGGTGTCGGGGTCGAAGACAGCCTCGTTCAAGTCGAACGACAACGTGGGGCGGCCGGTGTCGTTGAAGTCGTGCACCTGGAGTCGCAGGTGGTGCTCCGCATCGACGTGGCCGGGATGGAGCCACTCGGCCTGAACCGGTGCCCCGTCGAACGGGGCGAAGGCGCCACGTATGTAATTGAGGACGACGTTGATGCCCCGGTTGGTCTCGGCTGAGCTTCCCCCGGGGGCGGCCCGGCGAGTGAACGCATCGGCCGCCGCGGCCACTGTGGCGTGCAGCGAGCGGAAGGAGTCGTCGGGCGATACCTCGGCGTCAACCGGGAAGATCTCCATGAATAGACCGGCCGTCTGCCGGAACTCGGCCGTCGGGCGGTTGTGGGCCGGAGCACCGATTGAGATCCGGGTTTGGCCGCTCACCCGGTGGATGTAGGCGAACAGGGCCGTTGCCAGCAAGCGGAACATGCTCAACTCGGGGGTCAGGGCCCGCAGGTCCGGGTGCCGGGCGAGGTCGGTGAGAGCGGCCGTCTGATCATCCGAGAGCTGTACCGACCGGCGCTCGTTCGCTGTTTCGGCCAGTTCCGGCCGGCTCCCATACAGGGCGGGTGCCGGCGGACGCGAACCGTCGACCGGGGCAACGGCGGCGGCCGACTCGACCGCCACATACTCGGAGTAGCTCGGCATGGGTTCGGGTGAGGTTTCACCGCTCGTCCGGTACAGCAACTCCATTCGCTCATAGAGCAGCGCCGATGACCACGCATCGGTAACGACGTGGTGCTGGTTGAGGTACCACACGTAGTGCTCCCGCCCGAGTCGCAACAGGGCGGCATCGAACAGCCGCTTGGCGGGGTCGAACGGTCGCCGGCAGGCGGCGTGCAGCCAGCGGCTCGCCTCGGCCTCCGGGTCAGCGTGACCCGTGAGGTCGACCACCGGCAACTGGAAGTCGACGGCGGCCAGCACATGCTGGACGGCGACACCGTGGCCCTCGGAGACGACGGTGCGCAGGGCGTCGGATGATTCCACCAGGCGGCCGAAGGCTGACACAAAACGGTCCTCATCGAGCGCGGCGGCGATGTCCCAGCGGAACGCCATGTTGTAGAGCGGGGCCTCTGGCCGCATCCGCTGACTGGCCCAGATGAGCTCCTGGGCCCGGGTGAGGCCCGTCCCGGCCTCCGGTCGGCTCACGCCACCGACTCCGCGTCAACCCGCCGGCGCACGTAGTCGGCCATCGTATTGATCGTTCGGAAGTGCTCGATGGTGACATCCTGGGCGGGGACCGTCACGGCGAACTCGGCCTCGATGAATCCGATGAGGCGAGCCACCCCGAGCGAGTCGAGCGTGCCGTCGAGCACGATCTCGTCATCGCCGGTAACTTCCCCATGCCCGGCGAGGATCTCCTCGTTCACGAACGTGATGAGCGCCGCTTCCATGTTCACCCTCCCACCGTGGTGAGTTGAGCCGCATGCTCCGCCGCCATGGCGATGCGGTCGATCTTGCCCGAAGACGTACGCGGGAATGCCGTTCGGATCCGAACCTCACGCGGCACGGCGTACGGGGGGAGCGACGCTCGCAGATGACCGGACAAATCGGCAGCCGTCGTCTCGGCGCCTGCCTCCAGAATCACCTCCGCCTGGATTTCACGCACCCCGTCGGCATCGGCGGTCGCATAGACGGCCGCCTCATGGACCCCCTCATGGGAGAGGAGCACCGATTCCACCTCGTCGAGCTCGACCCGGTAGCCGCGCGCCTTGATCTGGCGGTCTTTCCGTCCCAGGAAGCGCAGGGCTCCGGCGGGATCTTCCGCGACGAGGTCACCGGTGCGGTGGAACAGGTCGGGGAGCCCGCCGTAGGGTGCCCGCCGGTAGAACGCCGCCTCGGTGAGGTCGTCCCGGCCCCAGTAGCCCCGCATGAGGGTCGGTGCCCGAACCAGCAGTTCACCCGGCTCGCCCGGTGCGACCGGCTCATCGTCGTCATCGACCACCAGGGTCTCCACGTTGTCGTACGGATATCCAATCGGGAGGCTCTCCCCTCCGGCGTCGGGTAGCTCCGGTACTGGATAGTGGGTGCAGCCGTTGGTCTCGGTCGGGCCGTAGACGTTCACGAATTGCGCTCCGGGAAGCTGCGCCATGATGGTGCGCAGATGCTTGATAGGCATCGGCTCGCCGCCGAACAGCACCAGACGCAGACCGCCCAGGTCGCGGCCGTCCAGGATGCCCGGCTGACCGAGCTGAATCAGTGCCATCGGCACGGTGTAAAACACGGTCAGCTGCTCGGCCTCGAGCAGTCCGGCCAGGCTGGCGGCGAACTTGGTGTGCTCCTCGGGAATGATCACGGTGGTGGCCCCGGCGGCGGCGACTCCGAAGTAGTCAAGGGTCGAAAGGTCGAAGTGCAGCGGGGCGTAGTTGGTCACGACGTCGGTGGTGCCGAGGCGATAGGTGTCGGCAGTCACCTCGGCCCAGGCCAGGGCGCTGCGGTGGGTGTGCATGATGCCCTTGGGGGTTCCGGTCGATCCGCTGGTGTAGAGGATGTAGCACAGGTCCTGCTCGGTGGTCGAAACCACGGGCGCATCGGTAGAAAACGACGCCACCTCGGCCCATGACACGCTCCGGTACGGGAGCCCATCCTCTTCGCCCGGTCCGTACAGCGTTTCGAGCTCGAGGCCGGACTCGGCCACGGCCTGCACCGTTTCGGCCTGCGACGCCGAGGTCACCACCCGCCGGATGTCAGAGTCACGCATCACGAACCCGGTCCGAGCCGGCGGGGCAAAGGGATCGAGCGGCACGTAGACCCCGCCGGCCAACATGATCCCGTATAGGGCGACGGCGTTCTCCAACCCCTTCTTCCCAAGGATTCCGACGCGATCGCCGGGCTGCAGGCCGTCGGCGAGCAGAGCGTTGGCGAGGGCACCGGCCCGCTCATAGAGGTCGCCGTAGGACAGGCTCTCCGATTTGAACCGGAGCGCGATCTGGTCGGGAGCCTTCCAGGCGGCCTCTCGCACGAGGTGCGGCAACTGATAGATCATCCGGCGGTGCGCCATGCCCATCACAAGCCCAGGGCGCGGGCGATCGACCGTCGCTGAATGTCGGCGGTGCCTCCCAGGATGGGGCCGCCCATGGCGTCGCGCAGGTCGCGTTCGACCCCGTACTCGGAGATGTAGCCGGTCGCCCCGTGGTTACGAACCGAGTCGATGCTCGATTCGACGAAGGCGTCCCCGATGTGCAGCTTGGCGAGGGCGGCGGCCATCTGGGCGTCTTCACCCCGATCCATGAGCCAGGCCGCCTTGTAGAGCAGCAGCCGGGAGGTTTCCAGCCGGAGCTGCATGTCGGCGATCCGGTTGGAGACGGACTGGAAGCGTCCAATTGGCTTGCCGAACTGCTGCCTGGTCTGGGCGTACTCGACGTTCTCGTCGAGTTGCCGCTGCATGACCCCGACCTGGCTGGCGAAGATGAAGCTGCGCTCCCAGTTCATGACATGGGCGAAAATGCTGGCACCCGCCCCCTCCGGTCCGAGCCGTAGCTCCTCGGGCACGAAGACATCCTCGAGCGTGAAGTCCCCGAACGGGGCCGCCTGCAGGCCCATCTTGGAACGATGCGATGAGGCGGTGAACCCGGGGGTGGTCGCATCGACCAGGAAGGCATTTATCCCCCACCGGCCCAGTTCCCGGTCGGTCGTCGCGAACACGATGGCGAAGTCGCACACCGGGCCCATCGTGATGTAGACCTTCTCACCGTTGAGCACATAGCCGCCGTCGCGCTTGGTGGCGGTGGTGTGCATGGCAAAGGCGTCGGAGCCGGACTCGGCCTCGGTCACCCCGTCGGCACCGATCAGCGTGCCGGCCACCATGCCGGGAAGTAGACGCTGCTTTTGCTCCTCGGTGCCGAACTGGGCGATCGGCGCTTGCACCGCCCACATGTGCCCATTGACGGCGAGGGTGAACCCGGTGTTGCCGGAGCCGTAGCCGAGTGCCTCCAGCACGACCATGGTCGAGACCAGGTCGAGTCCCCGACCCCCGTAGGCGGGGTCGATGAAGGACCCCAGGACGCCGAACTTGGCACACAGGTCCCACATCGCCCGGGAGAACTCCTCCACGGAGCCGCCGGCCGGATCCAGCTCGGTGCGGGCGAACTCGATGGTTTCGGCTCGAAGCGCTTCCTGTTCCTGGCTGAGACCGAAATCCATCAGACCTCCGGTGGGCCGGGGCGGGTCCGGCCGAGGTGGTAGGGGTCGAGCGGGTCGTCGCCGATGTCTTCCAGCCGCATCTCAATCCCGACGCCGAGGCGGCCGGCGTGCCGCAACAACAACTGCATGGCCACCTGGTCTCCCAGCGCCCAACCGGTGGAGTCGAACACCGTTAGCTCCTCCTGCCAGGGTCGGTACCGGTCCACACCGGCCACGAGTTCGGCGAGGGTGGGTCCGATCTCATGATCAGCCAGCTGTTGGCACTCCCCCTCCTTGATCGCCTGCTCGCGAACATCAGGACAAACCCGGCTGCGCCGCAGCATCGCCAGTGGCAGCTCTACCTTGCCGGGGAAGTCGGAGCCGACCGCGTTGATGTGCAGCCAAGGCCGAACCTCCAGGTCCGGAAAGAGGGGTCCCTCGTCAATCCCTACCGAGGTAGACGTGCAGACGATGTCAGACGACTGCATCAGCAGCTCCATGGGGACCGGTTTGACCTCTACGTTGGTGGGGAGGATCTCGGCGGCCCGGTTGGCGAAGGTGTCGATGTTGTGATCACTCGCATCGGTGATGAGCACCTGGTCGATCGGGAAGGTGCGAAGGAGCGCGTGCAGTTGCGTGATCGACTGGGCCCCGCATCCGATCAGCCCGACCACCGACGATGTGGGCCGGGCGAGCACCCGGCTGGCCACCGCCGATGCCGCACCGGTACGCAGCGCCGTCAAGAACGTGCCATCGGCCAGCCCGGTCATGTGTCCCGTTGCGGTGTCGAACACGCTGATCGTCGACAGGATGGTCGGCAGCGAGCGCTTGGCGGGATTCGACGGGTGGTAGCCCACCACCTTGATCGTGGTGGCCTGGGCCGTATGCATCACCGGCATCCATTCGAGGAGACCGACGTCGGGCTCCCGGTAGTGGAAGCCGTCCCGGGCGCGGACGTGAGTGCGGGTCTCGTCGAAGCTCTCGATCGCGTCCTGCAGCGACTCGATCATCTCGTCCATGAGGGCGTCGAGGCCGACGGCGTCGACGATCCTGGCGATATGGTCCCTGGCAATTATCGTGGTGGTGAATGCCCGGTCACCGCTCATGTATCTCCCTTTTCCGTCCCTGTCAGCCGACGCCCACAGTGTTCGAAGCCACTACGCATTTCGGATGGGGCGCTTCGACCGTGCTGTCCGACGCGCCCGGCAGAGACTGCCTCCTCACAATTCCAATCATGGTATCACCGAAAGTGGTGGAAATCTATGACGGAGCGTGAGGTTGAGCCGACAACCCAACCCAACGGTTGGGAGATCGGACCCCTGCCCCACTTCGCTTCTCTGGTAGTTAAGCGGTCGGGCGACCCCTATGACAACCGATTTGAGGACGACGAGATGGCCCTGCTGCCATCTCGCGCCGTGATCGCCCGTCAGGACGCCTTCCGGCTCGGTCGGGCCGCCGCCCACGAGGCCCTCGCCGCCATCGGGCGGGACGACAAACCGGTAACGATCGGGGACGAGCGTGAGCCGGTGTGGCCCGCCGGTGTCGTCGGATCTATCTCGCATGCCGCCGACGTCGCCGTTGCTCTGGTCGCCCCGGCGGGTGAGACCCCCGGCATCGGCATCGACGTCGAGAGCCGCCGGTACGCCCCCGAGCTCAATCAGCACGTGCCGCGGCCGGAGGAGCGAGCGTGGCTCGAAGAGGCCGATGCCGAGGAACGCCACGACCGGTTGCTGGCATTGTTCTCGGCCAAGGAGGCCATCTTCAAGGCGTTCTACCCCCGGGTGGGCCGGTTCTTCGGGTTCGAGGCGGCCTCGGTGCAACCGACCGAGGGAGGGTTCGTGGCTCGCCTGGCTGAAGACCTCGACCCGGCCTTCCCACCCGATCGGTCCTTCTCCGTGTTTTGTGGATGGTCGGGGCCCTACGTGCTCAGCTGGGTCATCCTCCCGACCACCGGTGGAGTCGGGCCCGACCACTAACCGCACTGGATGCGCTACGGTGATCTCCGTTCGGCTGGCATGTGAGAAAGGGACATTGGATGACGGGACGTGCACGGATTGGGATCGTTCTTCTCAGTGCTCTCTTCTTGCTCATGGCGCTTCCCGGGGTTGCCTCCGCCCATAGTGGTGAGGAGAGCTACGTCTACCTCGACATCTACGACACCTCCATCGAGGGCCGGATCGAGCTGCCCATCATCGACGTCAACGACGTCCTCGGTCTCGACATCCCGCAAGGAGAGGAAGCCGACGCCGCCGTCGCCGCCAACCTGCGCACCCTCCAGGAGTACGCCGCCGACCACTTCGCCATCGGCACCGCCGCCGAACCGTGGGCCGTGGTGTTCGACGGCTACGGGATCATCGACGCCGACAACGGCAGCTACGCCGTGCTCCAGTTCGAGGTCGACAAAGAGTTCGAGTCCACCCCGCGTGAGTTCACCACTACCTACGACGGCATCTTGCACGCCAAGCCGGAGCGCAGTGCGCTGCTGATCATCGGCACCGACTTCGGCTCCGGGACCTTCAACAACGAGGCGAGCGAGCTGCTGCGCTACTCGCCCGGTTCCACGACGCAGGCCGTTGATCTGGGAGATACCTCGTTCTGGAAGGGGGTGAGCGGTGTGATCGGCCTCGGTGTCGAGCACATCCGGATCGGCACCGACCACATCCTCTTCATCTTCGCGCTGGTGCTGCCGTCGGTGCTCGTCTTCGGCAACCGCTGGGAGCCGGCTCCGAGCTTTGGGTCCGGCCTGTGGCGTGTGCTCAAGATCGTGAGCATGTTCACCGTCGCCCATACCATCACGCTCACGCTGGGAGGCCTCGGCATCGTCGAGCTCCCCTCCGGCCCGGTCGAAACAATCATTGCGCTCTCGATCGCGCTGGCGGCCCTCCACAATATCTGGCCGCAGTTCGTCAACAAGGAGTGGCTGCTCGCATTCGGATTCGGCCTCTTCCACGGGTTCGGGTTCGCCGGTCTGCTGTCGGACCTGGGACTCACCCAGAGCAGGCGGTTCGTTTCGCTGCTCGGATTCAACCTCGGCATCGAGCTGGGACAGGCAGTGATCATTCTCCTCGTCTTCCCTGCCCTGTTCCTGCTGCGTCGCACCCGGTTCTATGTCCCCGGCATGTACGCGGCTTCGATTGGTTTGGCCGTCATCGCCACCGGCTGGGCACTCGACCGGGCACTCGGCATCACCTTGCCCGTCGACGAGCTGGTCGACCGGATTGTTGCCTGGCCCCGTGCCCTGTTCGTCGTGGCAGTCCTGACGGTGCTGGCGACCGCCGTCGTGTACTTCGAGCGGTCGCGAGGGCGGCTCCTGCCCGTTGCCGGGGAATCGGAAGCTTCCATTCGGGCCTGAGGCGCTTACCTCAAGCGACGCCTGCCACGTGCCGACCATACAACCGTGGCAAAGAGGTCAAACGAGGGGGCGCGCTTCAAGACCGCCGGCCGGGGATACGCCCGTGCCGAAGTCGAAAAGGCGATCGCCAAATACGAGCAGATGCTCGAAGAGGCGACGCGTCGCATTGCCCAGCTCGAAGTCGACATTGAAAAGTCCAAGGAATCCGAAGCCGCCGCCATCGATCAGGCGTTCTTCTCCCTCCTCGAGGTCAAAGACCGCATCCTCGGCGGCGCCGAGGCCCGCGCCCAGGAGATCCTGGCCGAAGCTCGTGAGCGGGCGGGTGCGGTAGAGACCCATTCCGGTGCCAAGCCATCGGCGATTCTGGATAATGCCCGCCGGCAGGCCGAAGAGTTGCTGACCGCCGCCCGCGCCGAAGCTGCCCAGCTCCAATCCCAGGCCGACAACGCCATCGCGTACGAGCACGATCCCGACGAGATCGTGCGTTCTGCACATGAGCAGGCCGACCAGATCAGGAATGCCGCCATCGAGGGGGCGGACGAGGCTCGCCGTGCCATGACCGAATTCGTGGAGGAGGCCAAGAACACCGCCGAAACCACCCGCGCGAAGGCAGAGGCCGAAGGTGCCGAGATGCGACGGGCGGCCGATGAATATGCCGCATCGGTCCGCGCAGAAATCGAGGCCCGAAAAAGCGAGCTGGCGGACGGGGCCGAGGCGCTCAGTCGTGCGGCAGAGGAAGCCAAGGCCGAAGCAATCCGCATCACCAACGAAGCCGAAGCCGCCCGGGCCGAAGCCAAGGACGCGCTGGCCGCTGCCGAACGGGAAGCCAAGCAATTGCGCACCGAGGCCAACCAGGTCAAGAAGGAAGCCGAGACCAAGCGAGCCGAAGCAATGCAGCTCGTCGAAGAAGCGCATTCCGATGCCGCCGCCGCGGCGGAGAAGGCGCTACACGATGCCCGCTCCGAAGCAGGGCGCATCCGCGCCGCCGCCGCCGCCCAGCTGGAGGAGACCGAAACGGCCAGGGCCGAGGTTCTGGCCGGGGCCGAGCAGGAAGCAGCCGTGCTCCGCGAGGAGGCCGACGCCCTCAAGCAGGCAGCCGAGGCGGCACTGCAGGACGCACGGAACCGTGGCGAGCGCGAGGCCGCCGAATTGCGAACGGCTGCCGCCGCGGAGCTCGAGCGGGAACGCACGCTCGTCGCCAAGGAGCTGGCCGCCGCCGAGAAGGCCCGCAAGCAGGCCGAGACTGCCCTCGAGAAGGCGAAAGCCGCCGCCGAAAAGAAGCTGGCACCGATGCGCAAGGCTGCCCAGCGGGAGATTGAGGCCCTCAACGCCGAGGCCGCCGAGCTGCGCCGGATCTCTGAGGCCGACGCTGCGGCAGTGCGCGACAGCGCTGCGACCGAAGCCGAAACCACCCTTGCAGACGCCCGAACCGAAGCCGAGCGCCTCCGGACCGACGCCCAGGCCGAAGCCGACCGGGTGCGGCGCGAGAGCAGCGAGCAGGCCGCTGAAACGATCAAGGGTGCCGAGGAGGCCGCACAACGACTCCTCACCGAGGCGCAGCGCGAACGCGACGCGGCCGCCACCGAGCGCGAGACTCTGCTGTCGCAAGTCGAATCAGACGCGGCGGCAATCCGAGAAGGCGCTGAGGCGGCCCGCACCGAGGCGGCCGCCGAGGCCGAACGAATCCGGACCGAAGCCGGCGCCGAAGCCGAACAGCTCCGCCGGCAAGCTCGCGACGACGTGGCCACCATCCACGCCGAGGCCGAACGGATCCGGACCGGAATCGAAGCCGAGAGCGAGCAGCTTCGCCAACAGGCTCGAGACGAGGTCGCCGCCATCCACGCCGAAGCGGAGGAACTCCGCACGGCTGCCGCTCGAGAGCGCGAGGCCGCCGCAGCCGAAGGAGCTCAAATCGTGCTGGAAGCCGAGAAGAAGGGCCTCGCCCTCCACGATGAGGCTGAGGCCAAGGCAGCCGAGATGGCCGCCCAGGCTGAACGCGACGCAGTCGCCGTGCGCCGTGCGGCCGACGAAGACGCCGCCGCGATCAGGTCAGAAGGCGAGGCCGACCTCAAGGATGCCAAAGCCGAAGCAGCTGAGATTCGGCAGGGCCTGGCGCCGGTCAAGGACGAAGCGGCCGCCATCATCGCCCAAGCGACCGCGCGGGCCGAGGAATTGGAGCGCACGGCCGAGGAGAAGCACACCGAGGCGGAGCGCAAACTCAAGACCATCGCCAAGCGCGAGGAGATGCTGGCCAACGCCCAGGCCGAGGCCGAGAACACCTTGCGATCAGCACGGAACGAGGCGGACGTCATCCGGGCCGAAGCCGACAAAATCCTCGACAACGCGCGGTCGGCCTCAAAAGATGCCCAGCAGGCGATGGACCGCATCCGCTCCAAAGCCCAGTTCGGAAAGCCGGACGGGCGCAAGCGGCGACGCGGTTAGCGGCGCCGGACCGGTACGAGGACGGGCCCGTCGCTACCCGTGACCACTTCCACTGCGGCCCCGAAGTGGGCGGCGAGGATATCGGCTTGCAGCACTGCCTGGGGAGAGCCCTCGGCGACGACCCGGCCGTCGACCAAGAGAACGACCCGGTCACCGAACTGGGCGGCAAAGGTCAGGTCGTGCAGCGTGCTGATCACTATCAGGCCATGCTCGTGGCGGAGCGCATCCACCAACTCGAGCACCTGCTGTTGATGACCCAGGTCGAGGGCGGTTGTGGGCTCGTCGAGCAACAGCACGCTGGCATCTTGCGCCAGCGCCCGGGCCAGCACGGCCCGCTGGCGCTCACCACCTGACAGGGAGGCGATCGGACGCGAGCCGAACTTCTCCAAATCCAGCCGGGTCAGTACGTCTCTCACCCGGCGGCGGTCCTCGGGGCCTTCGAGCCGCCAATAGGGTATGTAGGGGGTTCGGCCCAGCATCACATAGTCGAACACCGTCACCCCATCGGGAATCACCGGAATCTGGGGCACGACCGCCACCCGGGCGGCGATGTCTCGTCGGCGCATGCTGGTCAGGTGGGTTCCGTCGAGCAGTACCTCGCCGGTGGCGGCCAGCACTCCGGCCAGCACTCGCAGCAAGCTCGTCTTGCCTGCGCCGTTTGGTCCAATCACCACGAGCCACTCGCCCGGACCGGCAGACAGGTCGACGTCCGACAAGACCGGCGTCCCGTTGTAGCGAGCCCCTACCTTGCGAGCGGTCACGCCGGTCATGAGGCCAGCTCCCGCCGGGTTCCGAGAATGAATGCAAAGAAGGGGGCGCCGACGAAAGCGGTGACGACCCCGATCGGGAGCTCTCCGCCGCCTTGAACGGTGCGAGCCACCAGGTCGGCCAGCGTTAGGAAGGCAGCTCCCCCGACCAGCGTGACCGGCAGCAGCACGCGGTGTGACGATCCCACTATCAGCCGGGCAATGTGGGGAACGATGATGCCGACGAACGCGATCAGTCCGCTCACGGCAACGGCGGCGGCCGCCCCGAGCGTGGCGGCGGCGACCACCACGACGCGGACTCGACCGGTTTCAATGCCGAGGGTGGCAGCCTCTTCCTCCCCGACCGCCATGACGTCGAGATGACGGCGGTGGGCGAGCATGATGACCCAGCTCAGCGCCGCATACGGCAGCAGCACGCGTACTTCGTTCCATCCGGTGGTGGCGAGGCTGCCCAGTATCCAGGCGAACACCTGGCGGATGGTGTCGGCGTGCTGCTGTTGTAGATAGGTCTGGAGGGCGGTAAAGAACGCCGCCACCGCCACCCCCGACAGGATGAGCGTTGCCCCGGTGCGGCGGGCTCCCCCGAGACGGGCAAGCGAGTAGGCGGCCATCACCGCCGTCACCGCTCCACCGAAGGCGAGCGGCGCTACCGCCGAGGTTGGGAGATCCGACACGATGGCGATGGTGGCCCCCAGCCCCGCCCCGGCGGCGACCCCGAGCAGGTAGGGGTCGGCCAGCGGGTTACGAAACACCCCCTGGTAGGCGGCGCCCGACCCGGCGAGGGTGGCGCCGACCAGGGCGGCCAATACCAGCCGGGGCATGCGGATCTGCCACACGATGGCGGCCTCGCGGCTGGAGAGCCCGGAATCCACGGCGACGAACGGCAGCCGGTCGACCGCCTCCAGGATCGCCCCCCACGGATCGACCCCGGCCGGTCCGAGCACGAGCGACCCCACCGCCGCGGCCGCGAGCACGAGCACGGCGATGGGCAGCGGACGAACCCGCGGCCGGTTCGAGCGGAGCGGAACGGTGATGACGCTCACGTCGTCACTGCGACCCGACCAGAACCGCGCGATAGATCGATCCCAGCAAGTCCACGGTGCGGGGCCCCCACCGGCCTGCGATGTCGCCGTCCAACGCCACGACGTTGTCCTCCGCAACCGCCGAAATCGTGTCCCAGCCGGGACGCTCGGCCACCGATTCCGGTGTCACCCCGAAGCCGGCATCGGCCAGGAAGATGAACTCGGGATCCTGGTCGACTACGAACTCGGCCGTCAACTGCGGGAACGGACCGTCGACTCCGGCCGCATCGGCGATGTTGACGAATCCCAGGCGCCCGTACAGATCGCCGATGAACGACCCTGAGGTCGCGCTGAACAGCGTTTCGTCGACCTCATGGAAGATGGTGGTTCCGGCATACGGAGTGGCGGCCTCGATAATCTCGGCAACGCCGGCGGACACCTCCTCGACCAGGGCTTCGGCTGCCTCGCCATGGCCGGTGGCAGCTCCGACGACAAGGTGCTGTTGGAGCGCACCCTCCAGGGTGGCGGGGGGGCCGAGCAACAGGAACGGGATTTCGAGCGCGGCCAGGGCGTCGGCCTCACCCTGGAAGTCGAAGGCCAGGATCACCAGGTCCGGATCCTGGGCAGCGACCTCCTCGATGCTGAAGCTGAACGCGTCGAGCTTGGGAGTGAGCTCGGCCTGGGGCGGATAGTTGGAGAACAGATCCGTCGCCACCACCTGGGGGCCCGCTCCGACCGCATAGAGCATCTCGGTGTGGGTGGCGGAAAGCGACACGATCCGATCGGGGCGCTGGGGCAGCGTCACGGGTCCCTGGTCGGTTTCGACAGTGACCGGGAAGGCCGGTTCCGCCGCAATGGAGGTGGTGGTGGCCGGGGCCGGCTCGGGCAGCGTGGTCGAGGTGGCCGGAGAGGTGTCCTCGGCGGCCGGGACGGTCGACTGGGCGGTCGTGGAACGACACGCACCCAGGATGAGCCCGAGGGCTAGGAGGAAGAACACAACGCTTCTGCGCATTACGGCCGCCTTTCGCTGATCAAAAGACGGTGAGTCATGGCGGTCACCCTTCTCTCGAGAGTTGTCCACTCCGGCTGGGGCAGGCGACCTGGCTCATCCCTGACGGGCTTCACAGTTGCGGGACAGCACCGGATTCAAACCGGACTTCGCTCTTGCGCTCGGGGAGACCCCAGCGGTTTGTGTTGCCCCGCAGCATACCCGTCCGCCTCTACACTCCGCTCATGGACCGCACCCGCCTCTCCGTCGCCATCGCCGCGGTCGCTGCCCTGCTCGGTGCACTCCTGGCCCGGAAGCGGCCGGTCAAGCCGCCCGAGCACTCGGGCACGTGGGAGCCCAAGTGAGGGTGGCCGTTCAGCCAATCGGTGAGGTCGGCCGGAGGGTCGCCCGGGTCCTGCAGGCGGAGCCGGCCGTCGATGAGGTGGTCGCCTGGGGTGTTGAAGAGGCCGGCCGCCTCCGCGTTGTTGAGCGCCTCGAAATGGCCGACGTGGCGGTTACCGACAGTCACAAACCCCGCCCGCTCGCCGACGCCTGCCTGGAAGGAGCGACCAGCCTGGTCACCTCGCTCTCTTGGGACGACGAGCCGGTTAGGGAGTTTGCCGAAGCCGGCCTGAGCCTGGTCGTCGGCGCAAACATCGAAACCGGACTTGCCGCCGGCCTGGCGCTGCAGGAAGCCGCCCTCATGGACGAGCCACTGGAGGTCCGCCTGGCCTGGACGGTGCACGGCAAGCCCCGCCGGCGCGGCGAGCCGATCCCCTTCCCCGAGCCGGTCGGGTCCCGCTGGGCTCGCGAAGTCGATCCCCAGGGATGGGACTCGCCGATTCCGATCCGGACGTTCGAGGCTCCCGTCGACGGCGGGTGGGTGGCGGCGATGGCACAGGTGTCGGGTGCCCTCGACGACGGGATCCAGCGCACCATCGTGGGCACGGCCGACCATGGCGCCTACCTGGCCGCCATTGCCCTGGCAGCCGCCGTCGTACCGGCCGGGCAGCACGCCTATCCGTCCGGTCGCAGCTGGGCCTTCGCGTCGCCCTCGGCCTACCTGGACCGGGCGCTGGCGGCCGGGCTCGACGTGGCGAGCTATCACGAGCGCGTCGCAGGCTAGCGGTCTGCCAGAATCACCGCATGACTGAAGAACAAGACAAGGCGCTCGAGAAGGTCAACAAAGAGTTCAAGCACGTCAGCGAGTCCATCGCCGACATCCACGTGGCGTTCCACGCCTTGAAGGATGCGGGCCCGATGGACGACCTGTACGGGCTGCTCGACGACCTGGAAGACCGCGTCAAGAAGGCCCGCAAGGGCGGCCTGATCGGCTCCGGCGCCAAAGCCCACCGCAAAGCCCTAGAGGATTATCGAGAGCTCCTCCAGCCGGAGTAGGCGTCACCTCCCCTGCGAGCGAAGCGAGTGGGGGAGGCCGGGAGGGAGGTGGGCAACCCTTCGGGTTGCTGGGCGCGTTCCTGTGTTGTCGTTCTCGGGCCGCTTCTGGCCATTGACCACCGACCATTGACCGTTGACCGGCGGCCCGCAGGGCCGCCTACACAAACTCGATTCCCTGGGCGAGGGGCAGATCGCCGCCCCAGTTGATGGTGGTGGTCTGGCGGCGCATGTAGGCCTTCCACGAGTCGCTGCCGGCTTCCCGGCCGCCCCCGGTCTCCTTTTCGCCGCCGAAGGCGCCACCGATCTCGGCACCGGACGTCCCGATGTTTACGTTGGCGATGCCGCAATCCGAACCGAGATGGGACAGAAAGGTCTCGGCATTGCGAATTGACTCGGTGAAGATCGCCGAGGACAGCCCCTGGCGGACGCCGTTGTGGACCGCAATCCCCTCCTCGAGACTGCCCACCTCGATGATCCACAGGATCGGCGCGAACGTCTCTTCCTGCACGATCGGGGCGTCCTTGTCGATCCGGACCAGGGTGGGTTCGACGAACGTGCCGGGGAGGCTCTCCAGTCGATTGCCGCCGTAGACGACCTCGCCGCCTTGCTCACGGGCAATGTCGAGCACCGTCATCATCTGCTCAGCCGCTCCTTCACTGATCAGGGGCCCCATCAGCGTCTGTTCCTCCAGCGGATCACCGATCCGGACTTGTTTGTAGACGTCGATGAGCCGGCCGGTCATCTCGTCGACCACATCGGAGTGAACGAGGAGGCGGCGGA
>JABDLU010000003.1 GCA_013002865.1 Acidimicrobiia bacterium | reverse complement strand
AGCCGGTAGCCGGTCAGATAGTTGGCGGCCTCCCGCAGCGTCTTGGACGGATAGCCGCCGGTGTGGACCGGCACCCCGCCCGGTGCATCCTGGCGTTCCACGATGGCCACCCGGTGGCCGAAATAGGCGGCCTGGGCGGCGGCCTTCTCCCCCGCCGGACCGGATCCGATCACCACCATGTCGAACTCTGGCATGCAATTTCCTCCCCTGCGCAGCAGCCATCAAACCTAGCCTCGCTTGACTGCACGGCGTACCGCTCAACGCGACGTGGCCTCCACCAGAGTGCGGTAGTGGGGAGCGACAGTGTCCGAGGCATTACGGAGTACGTTGATGGCATGGGAGTCATCCGAGAGCGGACGCGTTCGCGGGCAGCGTCGGGCCATGCAGTGGCAGGTGCGACAGCCGTCCTCACTTTTCTCCTCGTGCTGATTTGGACGGGGTGGACGCCCGAACGGTGGGTGGATGTCGACTCTGCAAAGGCCGACTCGTGGAACTGGCGGTTGTCAATCGCATCGGCAGATGCGTCGCTCGTGCTGCTCGCCGTGACCCTCGGGATCGGTCCTGTACGCGTCTTGCGTGGGGGGCGGCCACGAACCCACATCCCAGCCCGTCGTGCCTTTGGCGTGTGGTCCGGCGGTCTGGCCCTCATACACGTGGCGTTCGCGCTGTTCATCCACGCCGAGCCGATACGTGTGTGGTCCAACTGGGTTACAGCCAACCCCTTCGGTCCACTTGGTGGATATCGAGGCTTGGCGAATTGGCTGGGACTCGTACAGGTCGCGCTCGTGCTGGTGCTTCTGTGGCTGTCGAGAGATACCGCATTGCGCAAGTTGGGAGCACCAATCTGGAAGCGTCTACAGCGCAGCGTCTACGTCCTCGGTGTTCTGGTCGCCATGCATGCACTGCTGTACCAACTGGTCGAAGACCGGCTGCTGGTGCATTCGGTTGCCCTCGGCGCCGTCATAGCGACCGCAGGAGCGCTCCAGCTGGGCGGCGCATGGGCGTTCAGAGGGCGAGGGAAGATCGAAGCCTCCCGCTGAGAAGCTCGTCTACGGCTGGGTCGTGTCGGTTGCCGGGTCGACGACGTCAAACGGCCAGCCGAGCTGGTGCTCAGTGCCGTCCTTGGTGACGAGCAGTGCCACGTTGTAGCTGCCGCGGGGCGTATCGGGGTCGGCGGCAAGCACCAGGCGGATCGACTCGCCATCGGCTATCTCCGTCACCGAAGAGGACACACCGGGCGGGGTCGAAACGACCTCGATGGTCGTGTCGGAACGGGACGGAACGACGAGCTCGAACTCGCCACCCGCCTGCACGTCGACGGCGACAGCCAGCCCGAGGCTCTCCAGGTCGACGGTCGACGATCCGCAGGCGCCGAGAACGACGCCAAGCACCACCGCGGCGGCTACGGGCCGGATGCGTTTCGTCGAAATCAACCCGGTGGCGTTTCCGCTACGAGTGCGCAACACCGGTCGATCCGATTCGACTCGCGGCGGCATCCAGGGCGGGCCGGGCCATGACCATATAGAGCAGCGGCCCGATGAACCCGATGAAGATCACGACCAGCGCCCAGACGATTTGGCTGTGGCCACTGGCCTTCCATACATCGGCCGGCCGCTTGACCAGGTCGACGAGCGCCATCACCAGGAGCACCAAGCCGGCCAGAGCAATCAGCCCGACCAGTCCTTCGAGTGCACCAAAACCAATACCCACGATATTTCTCCGTTTCGCGCTGCGCCTTGCAGCTACAGGACGGCACTGTAGATCAGGTCTCGTTGGTTGTCAATAGCTATTGCAGCTATAGCTATTGACAAGCGGTTCGCAGCGTGATTCACTACCCAAATGCCAACTGATCATCCCACCGACCGCCTGCTCGCGGCACTCTCGGACATCGAAGCAGCTGCCGCGTCCAACGTGAACCGCACCCGCGAGCTGCAGCGGCGAGCCCGCACCCTCAGCCGCCGGCTCCGTGCCGGCGACAACATCGTCGACCTGGTCACCACCGAGGAGCCGCCCCGCATGGTGGAACTGCTTACCTCAAATATGGCCGCCCTCGAGACCGCCGGAGCCGAGTTCCGGGCCGCGGAAGCGCTGGCCCTCCGGGCCGAGGGCCTCACCATCGAAGCCATCGCCGAACTGTTCGGCGTGACCCGCCAGCGCATCTCCGCCCTCCTCAAACAGAGGGCCGCCGCGCCCCACTAGGGCTGGGGGGCGGCTCCGGTCGATTGGCGGATACGGCCTCGACGACGGCTGGGCCATATGCGATCCCCACAGGCGAAACTCGATCCGGTTCAGCCGATGAGATCGACCATGCGAGACGCCCGAGCCAGACCGAGGTCGGTCGATGCAACCTGCGTCTCCAACTGGGCGGCCAGCTCAACGTAGAGCGCATCGACCAGGCGCAGGTTGGAACGGCGCGACCACGCACCGGCAAGCAACGGGGCGAGTGGTTGGCGTTCGATCGGTGCTTCGGCGAGACGTCCGAGCCGCGTCGCCACTTGACGCACCGATAACCGGCCCTCGCGATGGAGACGTCCGAGGGCCGACAAGATCTCGGCGTCAAAGTGGGCGGGTGCGAACAGCTGCCGGTCCCGCAAGGCCTCATCCACCGCCGGGGCCGGATTCGTGCCGACGAGCAGATCCACCATGGCGGACGCATCCACGACGAGCGGATCAGCCATCGGTTGCGCCGAGCTCGCGACGGGCCGCTTCTACGGCTCGCAGTACCTCGTCATGCTCGATCTTCGTAGCCGGGAGTCGGGCTACGTCGTCCAACCACTTGTTGGTCTGCGCATCCCCGAGCGCCGCACGCAGGGCTTCCTGGGCCACCTTGCTCACGTTGATGCCCGCTCCCTTCACGCGTCGCGCCAGGTCATCAGGCAAGTAGACGTTAATCCGAGCCATGCGCATAGTATACACACAGTGTTCATGGCTCTTCGCAAGTGAGATTCCTCACGCCATGCAAGGCGCCGACCACCGATCGCGGCGGTTCCGCGGCCGCTATCGATCCCCGAGCAGCTGGTCGACCGGGGCGAAGTCGTCACGCAGCACCGGGGCACCCTCCGCCCACAGCGCCACCTGGTCGTCGACGACGACCACGCTGTCGGCATCACGGGCGCCGAGCGCCTCGGCCAGCGGCCCGGCATCGATCGGTGAATCGGAGCCGACGAGGACGAAGTT
>JABDLU010000223.1 GCA_013002865.1 Acidimicrobiia bacterium | reverse complement strand
GCTTCCGCACCGCCGCTGCCAGGTTGCCGTTGTTCGCCACGTCGACCTCGCTCAAGCCGAGCCAGTCGGCCATCAGGCGCAGCTCGGCGGCTAGCTCGGTGCCGACCCGGTCCCGGTCGTGCCCGTCTTCGACGTACGTGCCGAGCGCTCGCAGCACCGAGGCTTTCCGGTCCGCCTTCAGGTCGACCCGGCCGACCAGCTGATCGTCCAGCAGGAAGGGGTAGACGTAGTACCCGTACGTCCGCTGCGGGGCGGGCACGTAGATCTCGATGCGGTAGTGGAATCCGAACAGGCGCTGAGTTCGGTCCCGGAACCACACCACCGGATCGAACGGCGACAGCAGCGCCCGGGCCCGGATCGACCGCGGAATCGTTGCGGACGGGTGCAGGTAGGCGGGCTGCTCCCAGCCCTCCACTCTCACCGCTTCCAACTCGCCGGAGGAAACGAGGTCTTCCAGGTGCCCGCGCACGTTGGTCAGCCGGTAGTAGTCGGCGAAGTCGGCCACCGTGCCGACACCATGGGCCTGGGCGCCCCGCAGCAGCAGCTCCCGTTCGGCCTCCTCCTGGCTCACCTCCACGTCGAGCAGCTCGGGAGGGAAGACTCGCTCGGGAAGATCGTAAATCGAGACGAAATTGGGTGTCCGGCCCCGAATGGTGAGGCGCCCGGTCACATAGAGCCAGTCGAGGGCAACCTTGCCGTTCCCATGCCCCCACCACGGACCGGTCCGGCTGCCCGGGTCCGACAGGTCGGAAACGGTCAGCGGCCCGTGCTCGGCGACCTCCTGGTACACCTGGTCGAAGTATTCGGGATGGGTGCGCATCAGCTCCCGGGAGCGCGAGTACGCCTTCCGGTCCTGCATCCGGTGCCGCATCAGCGGCAAATCCGGTGTCGGCAGCACCGACGCTACGTGGGCGAGATACTCAAAGATCTCCGGGCCGTTGATCCACCGGTCGAGCGCATCCCGGTCATAGGAGCCGAGGCGCGAGAACATCGGCATGTAGTGGGCCCGCACGGCCACGTTGACCGAGTCCAGCTGCAAGAGGTGGATGTCGCCGATCGCCCGCCGGAAATGACGCACGTCGACGCGACCCGTCGGCCGTGGCCGGTTGAACCCTTGCGCAGCCAGGGCAATGCGGCGGGCCTGGGAGAGTGTCAAAGTTCGCATGGCCGCAGCTACGCTACCCGCATGACCAGCGACACCCGGCGGGTGTGGCTCACGACTCTCGGCTGTGCCAAAAACCAGGTCGATTCTGACAAGCTCTCCGCCGTCCTCGATGAATCCGGCTACGTGGCCGCTGCCTCGATCGACGAGGCCGACGTCGTCATGGTCAACACCTGCGCCTTCATCGAGGCCGCCCGGGAGGAATCGGTCGACACGATCATCGACATGGAGACGGCCAAACGTCCCGATGCCAAGCTGGTGGTGCTCGGATGCATGGCCCAGCGGTTCGGCATGCAGGTCACCGAGGCCTTCCCGCAGGCCGATGCGGTCCTCGGTCTCGATCGGTACGGGGAGCTGGTCGGCACGCTCGATCAGCTGACCGGCTGGCAGCCGGTGCGGCTCAATCGGAGCCCGATGGACATCCTGTACACGGTGCGCCGCCCCACGCTGACCACGCCCTACGCCTACGTCAAAGTGGCCGAAGGGTGTGACAAGCCCTGCACGTTCTGCGCCATTCCCCTCATCCGGGGCAAGCAGCGGTCCCGCCCACCGGTCAACATCCGGGACGAGATCGTCGAGCTGGCCGATGCCGGGGCGCGCGAAGTGGTGCTGGTCGCCCAGGACCTCGCCGCTTACGGACGGGACATCGGCGCCCCGGGAGGCATCGAGCACCTGCTGGAGTTCGTCTCCGACGTCGACGGGATCGAGTGGATCCGTCTCCTCTACCTGTATCCCCGGGAGATCCGGCCCGCCCTCATCGCCGGGATGACCGGCAACCCCCGGGTGGTGCCGTACTTCGACCTGAGCTTGCAGCACGCCAACCGCCAGCTCCTGCGTGCCATGAAACGTCCCGGCGACGGCGAACGGCACCTCGACCTGATCGGATCGATCCGGGAGGCCGACCCGGCCGCCGCCACCCGCTCGAGTTTCATCGTCGGCTTCCCGGGCGAAACCGACGAGCACGTCGAAGAGCTGGCCGACTTCCTGCAGCACGCCCAGCTCGACTGGGCAGGCTTCTTCCCCTATTCGTCCGAGGAAGGCACCCCGGCTGCGCTGCTGCCCGATCCCGTGCCGGCCGAGGAGGCCGCCGAACGGCTCCGCTACCTGATGTCGATCCAGGAGGAGATCACCGCCGAGCGCAACGCTCAGACCGTTGGCCGCACGCTCCGGGTGCTGGTCGACGGCCTGGAGGACGGCCGGCCCTACGGACGCAGCTACCGGGAGGCCCCCGAGATCGACGGGGTGATCGAGTTCGACACCGGCAAACCGGGCGACATGGTCGACGTGTACATCGACGCCTCGTACGGCAGCGAGCTGGCGGGGACCGTCGTTGATTGACCGGCTGGGCCAGCGCATCGCCCACTGGTGGGGAACGCTGCGAACCCACCGGCTGGTGCTGATGCCCCGGCCGCCCGGACCGCACGTGCGGGCCGAGGTGATCGGCTCAGACGACCCGGCGCCGACCGACTATCACGTGTGGTACTACGGGAACGGGGTGTGGAAGTCGACCTCGTGGCAGGGGGTGCGCACCCTCAAGTCGGTGAGTGACATGTGGAACTATCAGGAGATCCTCACCGAGCTGCGACCCCGGCTGGTCGTCGAGTTCGGGACCGCCTACGGCGGCTCGGCGCTGTTCTTCGCGTCGGTGCTCGACGGGCTCGACGTCGACTACCGCATTCTGACGGTCGATACCCTCCGCGCTCGTATCGACGAGCGCACCATCGACCATCCCCGGATCGAGGTGATGACCGCGTCATCCACCGACGCGCAGACCATCGACCGGATCCGGCAGCTGCGAGCCGACTTCACCGGCCCGGTGTTCGCCATCCTCGACTCCGACCACTCCGCCCCCCACGTCCGGGCCGAGCTGGAGGCCATCACCCCCGAGCTCGGCGCCGGCGACTACGTGGTGGTCGAGGACTCCAATCTCAACGGCCATCCGGTGGTGCCCGACTACGGGCCCGGCCCGTTCGAAGCGGTCGAGCAGTTCCTGGCCGCCCATCCCGGCAGCTACCAGCCCGACGCGGCACGGGAAGCCAAGTTCGGCTTTACGTTCGCGCCGGGCGGATTCCTGGTTCGCCAATGAACGTGTCCGTCATCGCCGTCGGCACCGAGTTGCTGCTCGGACAGATCATCAACACCAACCTGGCCACCATCGGCCGGGCCCTCGCCGAGGCCGGTCTCGATACCTACCGGCAGGTGGTGGTGGGCGACAATCTGGCCCGCCTCGCTGAAGCGATCGACGAGGCCCTCCAGGACGCCGACGCGGTGATCATGACCGGGGGGATCGGCCCCACCCAGGACGACATCACCCGCGAGGCGATCTGTGCGGCCACCGGCCTTGGCATGGCCTACAGCAGTGAGTACGCCGCCCACCTGGAGGGGTGGTGGGCGTCCCGCGGCCGGGAGATGCCCGAGACCAACTACAAACAGGCCGAGCACCCGGAAGGAGCCGTGCTCATTCCCAACGCCAAGGGCACCGCCCCCGGGCTCGACCTGACGGTAGGCGACAAGCGGCTGTTCGCCATGCCGGGAGTGCCGGTCGAGATGAAAGAGATGCTGGCCGGGCACGTGATCCCGGCTCTGGTCGCCCGGGAAGGCGGCGAAGCGGCCGTGCTGAAATCCCGCCTGCTGCGGTCCTACGGGCTGTCGGAATCCCGGGTCGCCGAGCTGCTGGCCGACCTGTTCGAGGCGCAATCCAACCCTACGGTGGCGTTCCTGGCATCCGCCGGGGAGATCAAGGTGCGGCTCACCGCCAAAGCTCCGACCGACGACGCGGCCGATGCGCTGATCGCTCCGCTGGAAGCCGAGGTGCGGAGCCGCCTGCAATCGGTGTTCGGGGCCGACGACGACACCATCGAACAGATCATCTTCGACGGCCTGGCCGCCCGGGGCTGGTCCATCGGCACCGCCGAATCGGCAACCGGCGGCATGATCATTGCCCGTCTCACGTCGGTCCCGGGGGCTTCCAACTACGTCCGGGGGAGCGTTGTGGCGTACGCGACGGGGGTGAAGCAGGCGCTGCTGGGCGTTTCTGACGAGGCCATCGAGGACGGCGTGGTGAGCGAAGCCACCGCGCTTGCCATGGCAGACGGGGGACGGGCCGCGCTCGGCGCCGACGTCGTCGTAGCCGTGACGGGCTCGGCCGGCCCCGATCCTCAGGAGCAGGATGTCGGCACCATGGTGGTGGCGGTGGCGACCCCCGAGCGTTCCCAGGCCCGGACTTTCCGGATGCCCGGCGATCGGGAGCGAGTGCGGACTTACACAACCACGGCCGCCCTTCATCTGGTGCGGCTCGCCCTCGCCGATGAGTGGTGGTAGCCGGAACCCGGCCGCCGGCACCGAGCGTCCCTGTCGCATGAGACGATTCACGGGCTTACTCATGGCGGTGGGGTTGCTGGCGTCGGCGTGTGCCGATTCACCCGGTGACGCCGCCACCACCTCTACGGCGGGAATCGCCACCACCACGACGACCCGGGCCGCGCTGGTGACCACGTCAACGACGATCGTGGAAGTCGACTCCGACTGTGCGACCGCCTACTCCGGGGTCGGCGTCCTCACGCTCGACGAGAGCGATCCATCCGCCTGCATCCGGGTTGGGACCCATTTCCGTATCAGGTTCGAAAACGGCTTTGAGGAGCCGGTTGAGATCACCTGGAATGGCGAACCGGTTTCCATTGAGGAGGTGTTCGAGCCTGCGGGCACCGCAGGTGAGCAGCTCGGCGTCGGGGTGCACCGCATCCAGAGCCCGCGGCTGCCCATCACCATCGAGGTCGTCGACCCGGCCACCAGCCGGTACACGACCGAGGCGATGTTCCTGCGGAGCTGGGGCGATCTCGGCCCCGGTGTGTCGCTTACCGACCTGGAGGCGTCGGGCGTCCCGGTAGTCATCCCGGACGAAGCAGGCGAAGGCAAGTTCTGCACGTACGGGTTCATCGAGGGCGACCCGTACTCGCCTGGCATCATGATCTTGAGCGGTACGGAGGTCGCCCGGTTGGACGCCACCGCCCCCCAGCACCACACCGCATCGGACGTCCGGTTCGGTGTCACCACCCAGCGGGTCCTCGGCGTGTACGGAGACCAGATCGAGTTAGAAGCTGAGGGCGAACGCGCCTATCTGGCGTTCATACCGCGCGACGGCCCCGATCGGTCGTTTGCCCTGATATTCGAGACCGGTCCCGATGGCACGGTGATCGGCTTCCGGACCGGACTGGCCGGCCCCGTGCGATGGCCGGACGGCTGCCTCGACTAGTGGGCCGGCTCAGGCGAGTCGGTAAGGCACCGGCTGGCGGTGTCTGTCTCGAAGTCTCCAGAACCCTCGATGGTGGTCGCACGTTCCCCGGTACGACAGTGAGAACCAGGGACCGGCGACGGGCGACCGGCGACCCTCTGCTGGCTAGTACTGCTCCGGCACGAACGTCTGATCCGATAGCGGGGGTCGCACGTACGCGCCGCTGTCTTCGCGCGGCGGCAGCTCGAGGGGCGGGCGGGTCACGTCTTCGTAGGGGATCATGCTGAGGATGTGGCTGATGGTGTTGAGCCGGGCCCGCCGCTTGTCGTCGGCATCGACCACGTACCACGGAGCCTGCTTGATGTCGGTGTGGGCAAACATCTCGTCTTTGGCCTTGGAGTAGTCCATCCACCGGCGCCGTGACTCGAGGTCCATGTCGCTCAGCTTCCAGCGCTTCTTGGGGTCGTGAATTCGGCCCTGGAACCGCTTCTCCTGCTCCTCGTCGCTGACCGAGAACCAGTACTTGAGCAGGATGATGCCGGATCGCACCAGCATGCGCTCGAACTCGGGGCAAGTGCGCATGAACTCCTGGTACTCCTCGTCGGTGCAGAACCCCATCACCCGCTCCACGCCGGCCCGGTTGTACCAGCTGCGGTCGAACAGCACCATTTCCCCGGCGGCCGGCAGATGCGGCACGTACCGCTGGAAATACCACTGGGTTTTTTCTTTCTCAGTCGGAGTGCCGAGCGCGACCGTGCGCACCACGCGCGGGTTGAGCCGCTCACTGATCCGCTTGATCACGCCGCCCTTCCCGGCGGCGTCGCGGCCTTCGAAGATGACGACCACCTTCAGCCCTTCTTGCTTGATCCAGGCCTGCAGCTTGGCCAGCTCGATCTGAAGGCGAGCCAGCTCGGATTCGTAGAACTTCTTCTTGAGGCGGCCTTTTGCGGTGGTGTGTTCCTCTGAGACTGTCATTTGGCCAACATAACGGATTCCGGCGCGGGCTGCTCAGGGGCCAAACTGCCTGTATGGAGCCGCATGACACACGCCGGGTGTTTGTTGCCGTCGACCTGACCGACGACGTCCGCCACGGACTGGCCGCCCATCTCGATGCCGCGTTAGACGGTGATCGTCTCCCCGGGAGCACCCCGCCGCCGGTCAACTGGCATCTGACCCTTCGGTTCCTGGGCAAGATCGGCCAGGGCGCCTACGAGGGGCTGCTCGCCCAGCTCGACCAGGCCGACCTGGGGGGACCGTTCGACCTGCAGTTCGGCGGCCTGGGGGCCTTCCCCCGCCCGGCCCGGGCCACGGTGCTCTGGCTGGGTACGGCGGGCGGCACTGATGAGCTGGCCGACCTGGCCATAGCGGTCGAAGAGGCCGCAGTGCGGTCCGGGGCGATGCCGGAGGAGCGTCCCTTCCATCCGCACGTGACACTGGGGCGTATCCGCCCCCCGCGGGATGTGCGGCCTCTCATCGAACGCGTCCCACCGTTCCCGCTGTCCCAGCGGGTCGAGGCGATCACCGTGTTCGAGAGCCACCTCGGGGGTGCACCTGCCGTCTACGAGATCCTGGAACGGTTCCGGCTCGGCTAGCCGCGCTGGAACAGGCTGAGGATGTTCCCTTCGCTGTCTTTGAACCAGGCGCCCTTGCCCCCATCGGGAAGTGCCAGGATGCCGTTCTCGGTCTTGAAGTCACCCATGTCGTATTCCTCGAATACGACGCCCCGGCTGCGGAGCTCGTCGGCGGTTCCCTCCACGTCCGAGACCATGAAGCCGGCATAGGTGGCCTGGTTGGTTCCGGCGAACTGCGACTCGTAGAGGAACCAGCGGACACCGCCGGTCTCGAACCACATGTTGCCGTTGTCGTCCTCCTCGACGGGCTTGAGATCGAGCTTCTCGTGATACCAGTTCCTGGCCCGGGCGAGGTCACTCGCCGGAAGGCTGGCCTCGAGTTTGACATCGTGGAGCATGCGGTCCCCTTTCGTTGCACGCAATCCGGAACCTACACC
>JABDLU010000067.1 GCA_013002865.1 Acidimicrobiia bacterium | reverse complement strand
TCCGCTCGGCGGGCGCCGGACCATACGACATCGTCGACGACACCAGCGGCAAGCTGCTCGGAACCCTCGACGAGGGGGCCGCGTTCATGCAAGCCCACGCCGGCGCCGTGTACCTCCACCAGGGGGAGACGTTCCTCGTCGAAAAGCTCGACCTTTTGGCCCGGGAAGCCCGGGTGGTCCCTGAGAAGGTCGGGTACTACACCCAGCCCAAGGAAGAGAAGTGGATCGGCCTGCGTGAGATCGTGGCCCGCACCCGGTTGGGCCGCTTCACCCTCGCCCATGGACGGGTCGAAGTCGAGTCGACCGTGGTCGCCTATCAGCGCAAGGAGATCCGGACTCGCCAGATCCTCGGGTATGAGGGACTCGACCTTCCGCCCCGCCAGTATGAGACCCAGGCCTTCTGGTTCGAGGTACCCGATTCGCTGATCGACGCAGCCGGTATTGCACCGGTCGACCTGCCGGGGACCCTCCACGCCGCCGAGCACGCCGCCATCGGCATGCTGCCCCTGTTTGCCATCTGTGATCGCTGGGACATCGGTGGGCTCAGCACAGCGATGCACCCGGAGATCGGCGGCGCCGTATGGTTCATCTACGACGGCTACCCGGGCGGCGCCGGCATCGCCCCGGTCGGCTAAGACCACGGCCGCCGCCTCCTGACTGCCACGATGGAGGCCATCCGGGCCTGTCCCTGCGAGTCGGGATGCCCCAGCTGCGTGCAGTCCCCCAAGTGCGGCAACTTCAACGACCCACTCGACAAGACGGGCGCGGTGCGGCTGCTCGAGGTCGGCTTGGCCTAGCTGCCGCTCACCGGCACGGCCCGGCGCAACAGCCCGACCATGTAGACGGCGAGCAGCGCCCACGGGATGAGCATCAGCCCACCGGCGGCGAGGACGGCGTCGACGACGAGCCCGAGGACCACCAGCGGTCCCGCCGCCACCGTGGCGAGCCCGGCAGGGAGCTGGGTGTCTACAACCCGGCGTACCAGACCGACTGCCGGCATAGCCTCGGGCGTCGCCGCGGCGGTCGTACCCGTTGCCGAGGCGCCGAGGATACCCACGGGGGTGGCAACGGTGGACGGCAGCCTCGCCACCGGGGCCAGGTCGGGATCCAGTGGCGGAGCCGTTTGCGGATCGGTGCTCGGCTGCTCCGGGCGTTCCGACGGTGGTGCCGGAGAGGGGCTCGGTGGCGGCGTAGCCTCCGACTGCGGCGGCTCGGTGCTGGAAGTCACCGTGGTTGTTGTCTGGGGCGGCTGCCAGGCGGCATAGGCGGCCTCCACCGAAGCCGATGTCGCGGCTGCGGCTGAGTCGACGTCGGCTACCGCCTGGGCATGGGCAGCCGCCACCGCCTGGTCGAAGGACCGCGTGGCGAGCTCTCGATCGAGTTCGTCGCGAGTGCTGCCTGCCCGCTGGTCGATCCGGTGAAGGGCGGCGTCCCGTTCGTCAGCAGCCTCGCCGACAGTATCGACAGCCCCCAGGTCATCGGCGAAGTCGTCCAGGATCTTGGTGATCTTCTCAACCCCGAAGGCAACCGCCTCCGTCATGGCGTCGATCACCGCCGCGGCCGGCGGGGCACTGTTCTGCACCTTCCAGGCGTCGTGGAGGTCCTTGATCTCCTGGTCGGCGGCGTCGGCATAATCCCCGAGCTCATCCAGCGTGGTCTCGGCCACTTGTTCTACCTGCTCATCGTTGTGGTGCTCGTCGACGATGGCGGCGATCTGATCATCTGCTATGTCGTAGAGATCGTCCACTGCCGACCGCGCCCAATTTCGGATTTCGTTGGCTTCGCTCGTGGTTGAGGCGTTCTCGAGGTCAGAGCCGGCTCCAGACACAATGCCGTCGATCCCGGCTTCGGTGCCGGCCGCAATCGCGCCTATTGCTGCGATCGGGTCTCCTGAGCTCTCGGCAGACGCCGTGGTGGCTTGCGTTCCGAACGAGAGTGCGAGCAGCCCCACCGCGGCAACTACGACTCCCCAGGTGATTCTGCGATCCATGCAGGTCAAGCTGTGTCGGGGCCGGCAGCGGTCAGCCCATGGGTCCGCTGGCGGAGCAGGCCCACCATGTAGGCGCCGAGTATCAGCCAGGGCACTGCCATCAACGCTCCGGCAGCGCGGATTGCGTCGAACACCAGACCGAGCACCACAAGCGGGCCGACAGCCACCGTTGAGACCCCGGCGGGGAGTTGAGATTCCACGACCCGCCGCACCAGAGCCACGGCCGCCATCGCGTCGTTTTCGTTTTCTTGCGGTGCCGAGGCGGCCGTGCTCGACAGCACGACCGGATCCGGCATCTTGGCCATGAACGACGTCTGATCGGTCGGGGGCGGGAGGTCGGGAAGCAACGCGGCGAGAGCGAGCGTCGTCGTGGTGGTCGGCGGCACCGTGGTGGTCGTAGTGGTCGGCGGCACCGTGCTCGTGGTAGTCGTGGTCGGCGGCACGGTTGTCGTCGTGGTGGTCGTGATCGTGGCCGGGGGCAGCGTCACGGTCGTCGTTGTGACAATGACCGTCGTCGTCGGAGGTACGACGATCGTCGTCGTCGTGGTCGGTAGAAGGGTGGTCGTCGTCGGGAGCGGTGGTGGTGGAGCCTGGCCGTCCACCCACTGTTCGTATTGGGAGTTGATGGTGGAAGCGGCTGCGTCCGCCGTCTCATTCAGTTCGTCGACCGCACTGTCGTAGGCGGCCTGCACCGCTGGGTCCTCGGGCAGCAACTCCAGCTGAGTGTTGAGACGGGTAAGGGTCTTCGCGACCCGGTCGTCGAGGGCTGCCAGCGCTTCGGTGCGGGCCTGAGCGGCCTCTGAATCATTGTCTGCGTCTTCGAGCTCGTCGTCGAACTCGGTAAGAATGGCGTCGATCTTGTTGAGCCCGTTGTTGAGCTTCTGGTCGATGGCCGCGACCACTTCCTCGGACGTCGGTCCCGAGTTCTCGGCCACCCACCCGTCGTACAGGGCAACGATCTCTCCGGTCGCTTCGGTCACCGTCCAGTCCAAAAGACCGGCCGCGTCCCCGAACGCATCGTGAACGGGTCCGCTCCCCCCGGACTGCACAGCCACCCACCACATGTCCTCGCCGGCGGTCCAGGCAATGCCGTTGATGTCAGTCACGGCACCGTCCCGCAGCCCGGCGGCCTCAGGCTCCCAGGTAGCGGTCGCCATCGCCGCAGTGGTCGCAGCCACGACGCCGTCGATGTCGGCCAATGCAGCGTCCTTGATGGCATAGATCTCGGCGATCGAATGCTCATCGGTGTCGTGGGCGTAGGCAATGGTCGACTGGAGCGAGAACGATGCCACCAGCAAGGCCAGCGCGCTGACCACAACCAGTAATGCAGTTCGGTGTGCCATGCCATCTCCATCGGCAGAACGATTGACAAACCCAACGATTCGGCCCGCGTCAAAGAACGAACGTCTGCACGGACTAGTCACTACGTCCAATCGCTTGAGAGCGTCGCCTTCCCCGCCGATGACCTACAGGTGGATGAAGCAACGAAACCTTCCTCCGACACCTCGCGACTGTCGGGCCTAGCGGCCGGCGCCGCGGTCGGGTTCGTCGGGCTACTCGTCGGCATGTCAATTGCTTTTGCCACCGGGACCCAGACCGAGCAATACGCCACCGACGCCGACCTCGTCCGGCAATCCGAGCTGGTCCTCACTGCCAGCTCGGTGACGCGCGCCGACCTTGGCGTCGTGCTGGTGCTCGCCCGCTCGGAGGCCGGGGGCCTCGAGGTCGCCGACTTCGATGGTGCGCTTGCCGAGCTGGAGGGCAACATCGCCTCGCTCCGGGTGCTGGTCGACGACTGGTCTGACCTGCTGGAGTCCCCAAGCTCTGTGGGGCTGGCTTCGATGGCTGCCGTCGAGGACTCCATGAGCGCCACCCTGGCTGCCATCCGGGCAGAGGATGTGACGGGCGCCGAGGCTGCTGCCGTCGACAAGGCTCTGCCCGATCTCGACCGTCTCAACGACGTCGTGGCTGTGGAGCGCAACATAGCCGCCGGCCGGCTCGAGGCGCTGCGGACATCAGCCGGAACCCTGGCGCGGCTGGCCAGTCTCGGCGTGGCCTTGCTGATCCCCGCCGTCGCCTTCTTCGTCTTCCGGGGCGCCATGCGCCGCCGCCAGCGTAACGCTGAGCTGCAACTCGAGCTGAAGCAGGAGCGTGAGCTGGTCAAAACCAAAGATGAGTTCGTCGCCAACCTGTCGCACGAGCTCCGCACGCCGCTCACCGGGATCTTCGGGTTCGCGCTGGTCCTGGACGACATGCTGGAGCAGGGTCCCGAGCAGCTCGAGTTCGACGTCATCTCGGAAACCACTGATGTCATCCTCTCCGAAGCGGCCGAGCTCAACCGGATGGTCGACGATCTCCTGACCGCTGCCAAGAAGGAAGGCGGCTCCCTCAAGATGGTCCTCGAGGACCTCGAGGTCGGTCCGGTCGTTGAGACCTCCATCGACCTCTTCCGCCGCCAGGGCAACGCCATTACCGTCGACTGTGAGCCAGCCGTCCTGACCATCGACCGCCATCACCTCGGGCAGCTCGTGCGGAACCTGGTGAGCAATGCCAGCAAGCATGGCGGTCCCACCATCTCTATCGAAGGCCGGGTCCACGACGACTACTACGCAATCAGCGTCATGGACGACGGCCCCGGCGTGCCCGACGAGTTGGTCCAGCGGCTGTTCAGCCGGTTCCTCCACCAGGGAGAGACACCGTTGACCACCGGCAGCGTCGGGTTGGGCCTGTTCATCGCCGGCATGCTCGCCGAGACGATGGGCGGTGAATTGACCTACGA
>JABDLU010000208.1 GCA_013002865.1 Acidimicrobiia bacterium | reverse complement strand
GTTCGCAACGCCGAGTATCAAGCAGCCCTCGACGCGCTCAGCCGGCTCAAGCCCATCGACCAGGAGTTGTTGCGCCTCAGAATCTGGGAAGACCTTTCACACGCCGAGATCGGCGAGGTGCTGGGTATCTCATCACATGCGGTCACCATGCGGCTCAAGCGTGCCACCGGCAGGCTGGCCAAGTTGCTGACCGTGAAGTCACGTGTTCGTCCCCACCCGATCGCGGAAGGAGGTGAGTCGTGAGAAGAGATCAAGCGGTTGAGCTCTTGCGTGCGGCCGATCCGGCGTCCGAGAAGACCTCGGAAGTGGACGGGTTCCCATCGATTACGGCTCTCCTCGATCGGATCGACGAGAGGAGCACAGACGTGCAGACACAGGAACGACCCCGGACCGAACAGCAAGAGCCTCGCGACCGGCGCCCGCGCTGGCTGATTCCCGCCCTCGCAGGAGCAGCAGCCATCATCCTCGCCATCGTGGTCGGAACGCTCGTGCTGGCCGGTGGCAGCGATGAACCAGACGTCATCGAGCCCACCCCTACCACCACGCCGACGACGGTGCCCGAGGCTGTCGCTCCGACCCCCCTCGAGGTGATGGACCTCCACAGCCAGGCGGTTGCCGTTGGTGACTGGGCAGCTTTGAGGGCACTGTATGCGGACTCGGCGGAGTTCGAGGTCAACTCAGAGACAGGTGAAACATTCGTCGAGCGAATCGCACTCACCGACCTCGTTCCCCAGACTCCATTCGACTGGGACGGGGATGGTGTCGTGGACGGCTTCGATGCCCTGATCGATGACGCAGGCAGGATCGCCGCGCACGGGGCGACCGCGTTCGTGTCGTGCTCGCCGGTCGACGACGCGACGCTGTCGTGCAGCGAGGTCTGGGAGGGTCACGCGTTCATGACGCCGGACACCAAACAC
This sequence comes from Acidimicrobiia bacterium, assembly GCA_013002865.1. Lineage (GTDB taxonomy): Bacteria > Actinomycetota > Acidimicrobiia > Spongiisociales > SHLN01 > SHLN01. Next base: position 2,946 of record JABDLU010000208.1, on the reverse strand, counting down.
AATTCGTGGACGGTCACCATCGTCGATGGCTTGATCACGACCCAGGTTCTCGAGGTTGTGCAGCGGCAGAACCCCATCGACACCGACTTGACCTCGCAATACAACATGTGGGTCACCGAGAACCGACCGGAGCTGCAGACCACCCTCTTCGACGACAGCATGACGCTGGCCATCAGTCCGGAAACGGTCCCGATCCACCGTGAGTTGGTCGCTGAGTGGGCGGCCCAGCGTTAAGCATCCCGCCACCCATGAGTGAAGGCCCCGCTTGGTGGAACGGGGCCTTCACATCCGTCGGTGTGTGGCGGTGATAACCGGCCCTCCACACGCCGTCGGACCATCGCCTCGAGCGGGAAGGATCGCTCTGAGGCAGAGCCGTGTGGTGCCGTCGGCTCGTCGTTGGTTCGAAGCCGGTCTCCGATCGGATTGGTCCCGAACAGAGTTCCCGCGAAACGTCAGTGGTGGCCACTGCAAAGCTGCCCTTCCTGTCGTGGAGTTGCGTAGCAACTCCCAGGGAACGCTTGCCAACTCTGCCTGCAGTTGCGTAGCAACTGCCTAGCTGCCCGATAGGGGCAGGGAACGCTTTCGCCCTGCCAGCAGTTGCGCAGCAACTGCAAAGCTGCCCCTCCCGTCGTGGAGTTGCGTAGCAACTCCCAAGGAACGCTTGGCCTGGCCTGCAGTTGCGTAGCAACTGCCTAGCTGCCCGATAGGGCAGCCCTACACTTCCCCCCCATGTTCGAAACCCTCACCAACCGGATGGGCGGCGTGTTTACGCGCCTGCGTTCCAAGGGGCGCCTGTCCGAATCCGACGTCGACGAGGCGCTTCGTGAAGTCCGCCTCGCCCTGCTCGAAGCCGACGTCAATCTCACCGTCACGAAGAACCTGCTCGCTCGTATCCGGGAGCGGGCGGTGGGGGAGGAGGTGCACGGCAGCCTCACCCCCGGCCAGCAAGTCATCAAGATTGTCAACGAGGAGCTGATCGGCACGCTCGGGTCTGATGCCGTCGAGCTGTCCCGCCCGAAAACACCGCCCCTGCGCATCCTCATGGTTGGGTTGCAGGGATCCGGAAAAACCACGTCGGCGGCCAAGCTGGCCCACCGTCTGAAAGAAGACGGACGCCGCCCCATGCTGGTGGCCGCCGACCTGCAGCGTCCGGCCGCCATCGATCAGCTCGAACAGCTCGGCAACCGCATTGGGGTGCCGGTGTTCGTCGACCGCAAAGGCAAGCCGGCCCGGCTCGCCAAGGCCGCCCTGAAGGAAGCCACCAAGACCGGTGCCGATGTGCTGATCGTCGACACCGCCGGCCGGTTGCAGATCGACAAGGACCTCATGACCGAGCTCTCTGCGGTCAAGAAGGCGGTCGACCCCGACGAGATCCTTCTCGTCGTCGACGCCATGACCGGCCAGGAGGCGGTCAACGTCGCCACCGGGTTCAAAGAGCAGGTCGACCTCACCGGCGTTGTGCTCTCCAAACTCGACGGCGACGCCCGGGGCGGCGCGGCGATCTCGGTGCGGGAGGTCACCGGGAGCCCCATCAAGTTCGCCGGTATCGGCGAGAACATCGGGGACTTCGAAGTGTTCCATCCCGACCGGATGGCCGGCCGCATCCTCGGCATGGGCGACGTGATGACCCTCATTGAGAAGGCCGAGAAGACCTGGGACGAGCAGGAGGCCGAGAAGGCCGTCGCCAAGATGCGGGAAGCGACCTTCGACCTCGACGACTTCCTCGCCCAGTTCCAGCAGATCAAGAAGATGGGGTCGTTGACAGATTTGATTGGTATGATTCCCGGCGCCCCGGCCGCCCTCGGCAATGCTGAGATCGACGACCGGGACATGGCGCGAGTCGAGGCGATCATCCGCTCGATGACACCCGACGAGCGTCGCAATCCAAAGATCATCAAAGGCGGCCGCCGCCGCCGCATCGCGGCCGGCTCTGGGACAAATGCGCAAGCAGTGAATAGGCTGCTCAAGCAATTTGGTGAGACCCAGAAGATGATGCAGGATTTGGCGTCCGGCACCGGTGCGCAGGCGATGCTTGCCCGGGCCGGAATGCGCCAGACCAAGAAGAAGACGAAACGAAAGAAATCAAGGAAGAGGTAACGATGGCGGTCAAGCTCCGCCTCATGCGGATGGGCAAGAAGAAGCACCCCACCTACCGGGTGGTGGCGGCCGACTCTCGCTCACCCCGCGACGGCCGTTTCATCGAATTGATCGGCCGATACGATCCCCACCCCCATCCCTCCGTTATCGAAATCGACAACGACCGGGCCCTGCACTGGCTGGAAGTCGGGGCGCAGCCCACGTCGGCAGTCAAGAAGCTGCTCGAGATCTCGGGCGCGTGGGGCCAGTTCCGCGTCAAGCGCGGCGACGTGCACGTCGTCGGCGAAGTGGCGCCCCCCGAGGAGAAGGAACGCAAGTCCAAGAAGGCCCGCGCCCGCGCCGCCGAGGAGGCTGAAGCGGCCGCCGACGAAGCCGGCGCCGGGACCAGCGAGGCTGCCGACGAGGCTCCTGCTGCGACCGAGGAGGCGCCAGCCGACGAACCGGCCGCCGAGGAACCAGCCGCCGCCGAACCGGCCGCGGCTGAGGAGCCCGCCGTAGCTGCTGACGCTGAACCGGCTGCGGAAGCCGCCGCCGAGGAGCCCGCTGCCGCCGAAGAGCCCGCTACCGCCGAAGAGCCCGCTACCGCCGAAGAGCCCGCTACCGCCGAAGAATCTCCTGCCGCCGCCGACACCCCTGCGGCCGAGTCCACCGAAGAAGAGGAGGCCACCTGATGGCCAAAGGCGACATCGTCAAGAACGTCGTCGAATACCTGGTCGGCGAAATCGTCGACAATCCCGACGAGGTCACCGTCGACATCGTCGAGGAGGGTGACGACGACATCGTCGCCGAGGTGCGCTGCGCCAAGCCGGACATGGGACGCGTGATCGGGCGCCGGGGCCGGGTGGCCCG
>JABDLU010000189.1 GCA_013002865.1 Acidimicrobiia bacterium | reverse complement strand
CCCGAGGGCAACGTGGTGGGCTTTAGTCAGAGGCGGGAGTAGTCGCTGGTCGCTGGTCGCTGGTCGTTGGCGCTGGCGTCAGAAGAGGTTGCCGGTTGCAAGTTGGAAGTTGCCAGCCAGAAGGCATCAGGCGTCGGGCGTCAGAAGAGGTTGCCGGTTGCAAGTTGCATGTTGCCAGCCGACAGGCTTCGGGCGTCGGGCATCAGAAGAGGTTGCCGGTTGCAAGTTGCAAGTTGCCAGTCAGCACGTGACCTGGCATCAGGGATGGTTGCGATTCTGGCTTGGAACTTGAAACCTGAAACTTGAAACTCGCCCAAGTGACTGGAACGCGCCCAACAGCAAATCGTCACTGCTAGGCCTCGATTATGCCGCTGGCTTCGGTGAGGATGCGGGCGCATTCGGGGAAGGTGCGAAAGGTCTTGAAGGGGATGGGAGGCCTGGGGTCGTCGGGAAGGTCGGCCATTTGCAGCCACCAGAACTCGACGGTGTGCCACCCCCCGAGCTTGAACCCGCAGGCGGGGAACGACCCCGCCATGTGGAAACCCATCGAGGCGTGGAAACGGGTGCTGGCGTCGTTGGGCACGGTGACGGCCGCCATGGCGTTGACGAATCCCTGGGCGGCGAGGATCTCGATGAGGGCGCGGTACATCGCCCGGCCCACTCCCCGACCGCCGTGGCCTTCCTTCACGAACACCGTGATTTCGACGTCCCAGTCATAGGCGGGCCGGGCTCGCCAGCGCCGGGCATAGACGTAACCGATGATATGGCCCGCTTCCTCGGCAACGATGTAGGGGTAGGTGGCGAGGGTCTCGTTGATGCGCCGCACCATCTCGTCGATCGTGGGCACGGCGGTTTCAAACGACGTCGGCCGCTCGGAGACGGCCGGTGTGTATATCGCATGGATCTGAGCGGCGTCGAACGCCGTCGCAATCCGGATCGTCATCGGATAAGGCTACCGGCCGGCGCCTACCAGATTGCGGCCCGTTCGGCGTCGTCGCGCACCAGCGGGGCTTCCGGTCCGAGGCCGAATGCTGCCGCGAACTCGGCCATGTTGCCGACCGTCCCGTTGCATCGAAATCGGGAGGGAGCGTGCGGGTCGGATTGGACAATCAGGCGCAAGTACTCCTCGGTCGGGTTGATGCGCCACTCCCGGGCGAATGCGAGGAAGAAGCGTTGTTCCGGCGTGAGTCCCCCAATTGCCTCTCGGCCGGTCTCATCGAGGACCTCCTGCAGTGCCCGGTAGGCGATGCTGAGCCCGCCCAGATCGGCGATGTTCTCTCCGAGGGTGAGCTCACCGTTGACCGTCAGATCCGGCAGGACTTCGTATCCGTTGAATTGCCCGACCAGCACCGCCGCCCGCTTTTCGAACTCGGCGCGATCCTCATCGGTCCACCAGTTGGCGAGGTGGCCGTCGGCATCGAAGCGGCTCCCCTTATCGTCGAAGCCATGGGTGATCTCGTGGCCGATGACGGCGCCGATGGCGCCGTAGTTCACCGCATCGTCGGCGTCCGGTGAGAAGAACGGCGGTTGCAGAATGCCGGCCGGAAACACGATCTCGTTGCGCAACGGGTGGTAGTAGGCGTTCACCTCGTGGGCGCCCATCTCCCACTCATGGGGGTCCACCGGGTCGTGCAGGCCTCGCAGGCGGCGGTGAAACTCGAAGCTCCGTGCCTGGAACCGGGCGGTCACCCATGGGCCGTCGTCGATGGCCAGGCCGGTGTGGTCCCGCCATTGGTCGGGGTACCCCAGCTTCGGGGTGAACGCGGCGAGCTTGGCGAGGGCCGCCTCTTTGGTTGCGGGGCCCATCCATTGGAGGCTCTCGATGGATGCTCGCATCGCAGCAAGAAGGTGCGAGACCAGGTCATCGATCCTGGCCTTGGCTTCCGGCGGGAAGGCGGCCGCCACATACAGTTGGGCGACGAGTTGGGGGATTTCGATCCCGGCCGCCCGCAGCACCCGCTGCCACCGCTCCTTCTGGCGCTTCTGACCGCCCAGGCGGCGCCCGTAGAACTCGAATGAGGCTTCCTCGAACTCAACTGGCAGCCCGGAAGCAGCCGCCCCGAGCAGGCGCCACCGGGCGTACCGTTGCAGAGTGGCGGGCGGCGTCTCGTCAAGCAGTCCGGCGGCCGCCGACAGGAACCCAGGGTTGCCGATATTTACGTTCTGGTAGCCGGCTGCGCCCGCCGCATGGAGAAACCCGTCCAACCCCGTCATCAGGCCGTCGAGTGCGCCGGCATCGAAACGGTTGAACGTCAGGTCCGGATCGCGCAGCTGGGTTGCGGTGAAGGCTGCTTCGGCCAGAGCGGTCTCGAACCCCAGCACCGCGGCGGCGGCAGCCGTCGGATCGGGCTCGCCGGCTAGCTCGAGCAGCCGGGCGATCAACTCCCGGTAGGCGTCACGGGTGTCGACCGCTTCGGCATCCTCCCGGAAGTAGTAGTCGCGCTCGGGGAGGCCGAGCCCACCCTGGCCGAGGTAGAGCAGGTTGCGCTGGCTGTCCTCGAAGTCGGGGGCGACGCCGAGCGAGACGGGGCTCGACACGCCGTACTGAACCAGGTCGGCGGCCACGGCCACCAGGTCGGCCCCCGATTGGATCTGGTCGATCCGGGCCAGTCGATTCGTGAGCGGCCCCAATCCGGCCCGCTCGATGGCGGCGGTGTCCATGCCGGAGCGGTAGTAGGCACCCACCCAGTGCCGCACGGTGTCGGGCGGACCGGGCTCGGCGGCCGCTTCTTCGAGCAGCGACTTGAGCAGCTCGTCGTTGGCTTTGCGCACCTCGTCGAACGATCCCCAGCGGGGGTAGTCGTCCGGCACGGGGTTGGCGGCTATCCACCCGCCATTCGCAAATGAGAAGAAGTCGACGCCGGGATCGGCCGAGGGATCGAAGTCCTCGATCGAGAACACGGGATCATCGGCGGCAGGGATGGGCGGTGGCACGAGACGGGAGGATAACGGGCGGGCGGTCGGCAATCGGCAATCAGCAATCAGCAATCAGCAATCAGCTGTCGGCGGTCGGCTATCGGCCGGACCGCGCACGCAAAGGATGGGGCGGTAAGGAATGAGGTCAATTATCGGGATGCGGAAGATCGGAGGTTCTTGCGGGAATCGGGCCCGCGGGGAACGGGGCGGGTCCCGGTAGTCTGGGCGACAAGCCGGCAGCAGGAGAAATGCAATGAATCAGGACCCATTCGGGGCGCAAGCCTCGCTGTCCACCCCGCTCGGTGATCGCACCGTCTACCGGTTGGATGCGCTGGCCGGGATCGCCGATGTCGACTCGCTGCCGTACACCATCAAGGTCCTGCTCGAAGCAGTCCTCCGCCATCACGACGGCCTCATCGTCACCGACGACGACGTGAAAGCCCTGGCCGGGTACGACGCCACAGCCGTGTCCGAGACCGAGATCGCCTTCACGCCGGGACGGGTGGTCCTGCAGGACTTCACCGGGGTCCCCGCCGTTGTCGACCTGGCCGCCATGCGAGCAGCCGTTGTGCGCATGACCGGCGACCCGTCGAGCGCCCACAAAGTCAACCCGCTCGTCCAGTGCGACCTCGTCATCGACCATTCGGTGCAGGTCGACGCGTTCAACTCGGGCATGGCCCTGATACTCAACTCGGAGAAGGAGTTCGAGCGCAATCAGGAGCGCTACGAGTTCCTCAAGTGGGGCCAGTCCGCCTTTGACAACTTCCGGGTCGTGCCTCCGGCGACCGGCATCGTTCACCAGGTCAACCTCGAGTATCTCGCCAAGGTGGCGTGGGACGACGGCACCACCCTCTACCCCGACAGCCTGGTGGGCACCGACAGCCACACGACGATGATCAACGGCATCGGCGTGCTCGGCTGGGGCGTCGGCGGCATCGAGGCCGAAGCGGTCATGGTCGGCCAGCCGATCTACATGCTGATCCCCGAAGTGGTCGGGTTCCGCCTCGACGGCAAGCTCCCCGAGGGGGCCACCGCCACCGACATGGTGCTGCGGGTGACCCAGATGCTTCGCGAGCACGGCGTAGTCGGCAAGTTCGTCGAGTTCCACGGGCCCGGGCTGGCCGACATGCCGCTCGCCAATCGGGCGACCATCGCCAACATGGCGCCCGAGTACGGCGCCACCGTCGGGTTCTTCCCCGTCGATGAACAGACCACCCGCTACATGCGGCTCACCGGCCGCGATGAGGCGCTGGTCGAGACGGTTGAGCAGTACTACCGGGAGCAGGGGATGTGGCGGGACGAATCGCGTGACATCACCTACAGCTCAACGGTCGAGCTGGACCTGGCAAGCGTCGAACCGGCCCTCGCCGGCCCGAAGCGACCCCAGGACCGCATCACCCTGTCGGCCATGAAGGACCAGTGGCGCCAGGACCTGGTGGACACCTTCGGCAAGGCGGGAGCGGGTGGTCCCGGCACCGTCGTCGAATGGGAAGACGAGGGCGGGCCGGTCACCGAGGCACGGCCCGCTGAGCGCCCAGCCGAGGTCACCTACGACGGCAAGACATTCGAGCTCGAGCACGGTGACGTCGTGATCGCCGCGATCACCAGTTGCACCAACACGTCCAACCCCGACGTGATGGTCGGCGCCGGCCTGGTCGCCCGCAAGGCACGGGCCCGCGGCCTCACCCGGCAACCGTGGGTGAAGACATCGTTTGCGCCCGGATCCAAAGTCGTCACCGAGTACCTCACCGACTCGGATTTGATGTCTGATCTCGAGGCGGCCGGCTTTTTCCTGGTCGGCTACGGCTGCACCACGTGCATCGGCAACAGCGGACCGCTTCCGTCCGAGATCAGCGCGGCCATTCACGAGCACGACCTGGTGGCCGCCTCGGTCTTGTCGGGAAACCGGAACTTCGAAGGGCGCATTTCCCCCGACGTTCGCGCCAACTACCTGGCGTCACCGCCGCTGGTGGTGGCCTACGCGCTGGCCGGGACCGTCGATATCGACCTGACGACCGAGCCGCTCGGCACCGGCACAGACGGTGAGCCGGTTTATCTGAGCGAGATCTGGCCCACCCAGGCAGAGATCGATGAGATCGTGGCGGCCACGGTCTCTCGCGAGCACTTCATCGAGCAATACGGCCGGGTGTTCGAAGGCTCGGCGGAGTGGAAGGCCATTGAGACCTCGGGCGGGGACCTGTACGACTGGAATCCCAACTCGACGTACGTGCAGGAGCCGCCGTTCTTCGTCGGACTCACCCCCGAGCCCGAGCCCATCACCCCGATATCCGGAGCACGGGTGCTGGTCAAGGTCGGCGACTCGGTCACTACCGACCACATCTCCCCGGCCGGGTCGATTGCCGAGAACTCGCCTGCCGGCCGCTACCTCACCGAGCACGGGGTGGAGCGAGCCATGTTCAACAGCTACGGGTCCCGGCGCGGTAACGACCAGGTGATGACCCGGGGCACCTTCGCCAACATCCGGGTCCGCAACCAGCTGGCACCGGGAACCGAGGGTGGCTACACGATGGATTTCACCGACGGCACGGTGAAGTCGATCTACGAGGCCAGCCTCACCTACCGCCAGGCCGGCACTCCCCTCATCGTGCTGGCCGGGCGCGACTACGGCATGGGGTCTTCCCGGGACTGGGCCGCCAAAGGCACCTATTTGCTCGGCGTGAAAGCCGTGCTGGCGGCGAGCTTCGAGCGCATCCACCGGTCGAACCTGGTCGGCATGGGGGTACTCCCCCTCACCTTCCAGGCCGGCGAGAACGCCGACACCTACGGACTGGACGGGACCGAGACCTTCGAGATCGCCATCGACGACAACCTGCAGCCTCGCCAGTCGGTGCTGGTTCGGGCCACTCGGGAGGACGGCACGCAGGTCGAGATCAAGACGACCTGCCGGATCGACACCCCGGTCGAGGTCGACTACTACCGCAACGGCGGGATCCTGCACACGGTGCTGCGCAAGATGGCGGCGGACTGACCGACAACGCCACTCCGAACCAGCCCCGTGGTGACGCGGTACCGTGAACCCATGACTGCGCAGCGCCCCGAGCCCAAGCCCGACGTCGCCGACCTGGAAGCGCAGCTCAACGAAGTGACCCGCGAGCGCAACCGGCTGCAATCGCAGATCGCCAAGGATGCTCCGCTCCGTCCGTTCCAGATCGAACTCCTGAAACTGCAACAGCACCTCGAGGACACCCAGACGCCCATGATCGTGCTGTTCGACGGGCGGGACGCCTCTGGCAAGGGCGGCACGATCCGCCGTATCACCCGCTTCATGAACGAGAAGCGCTACCGGGTGGTCGCCCTCGGCAAGCCGTCGAACGAGCAGCTCAGCCAGTGGTACTTCCAGCGCTACGTCACCCACTTTCCCACCGGAGGCGAGATCGTGCTGTTCGACCGCTCCTGGTACAACCGGGCACTGGTCGAACCGGTGCTGGGGTTTTGCACGCAGGAGCAGTACCGGGACTTCTTGAAAGGAGTGGTCGGGTTCGAAAAGGACATCGTCCGCCAGGGAACCGTGCTGGTCAAGCTGTACTTCAGTGTCGACAAGTCCGTGCAAGCTGAGCGCTTCGACCGGCGAGAAAACGACCCGCTCCGCCAGTGGAAGCTCAGCGAGGTGGACCGCCAGGCCCAGGAATACTGGGACGAGTTCACCGAGGTAAAGCGCCGGATGCTGGAGCGCACCCACACAGCCCAGGCGCCGTGGACGATCGTCCGGTCGAGCAGCAAGCCGAAGGCGCGCCTCAACGCCATCAAGAGCATCCTCAACAAGGTGGACTACGCCGGGCGCAACCCGGATCTGGACTTCACTCCCGATCCCGACATCGTGGTGAGTGGGTCCGATGAGCTGGCCAGGATGAATCGGGAGCGCGACGAGTTGGGCCGCTCGGAGCACTAGCGCCGCCACTCGCAGGGCGCCGACTTCTAGCCTGCGGGTGATGAACGATCCGGAATGGCCCCGCGCTTCTGCCTGGCTGGCCACCGACACGTCCGATCCCGGTCTGGTGGTGGCCGGTGTTCCTACCGCAGTCGCATCGATCAGCGGCTCGGCCGGCCATCTGACGCCGCCCCGGCTGCGGACCGTGCTTGAGCGATTCGCAACCTTCCACAGCGAGGCAGAAGTGGACCTGTCCGACCTACCGGTTACCGACCTCGGGGATTGGCCGGTAGCAGAGCTGGACATGGTGGCCAGCCAGGCCGAAATCGAACAGCGCGCCGCCGCGCTCGAGCAGGGCCCGGTCTATGCGTTCATCGGCGGCGACAACGCCATCACCCGGCCGCTGGTCGGCGGCCTGGGCTCGGCCGGGGCGGGCGTGCTCACCTTCGATGCCCACCACGACGTGCGCAGCCTCGTCAACGGCCCCACCAACGGGACTCCCATCCGGGGGCTGATCGAAGATGGGATGTCCGGCCAACGCATCGTGCAGGTCGGAATCCACACCTTCTCGAACTCGGCCGCCTACCGGAGCTACTGCGAAGAGCAGGGCATCGCCCTATTCCCGATGGACACCGTCGACCTGTGGGGAATCGAGGAGACCGTTCGGGTGGCGCTCGACCAATTGGCGCGGGCCTGCGAGTGGATCTACGTGGACTTCGACATCGATGTGCTCGACCGGGCGTTCGCTCCCGGCTGTCCGGGCAGCCGGCCGGGTGGCTTCACGCCGCGCCAGCTGGCTTCGGCGGCGCTGCAGTGCGGCCGCCACCCGCAGGTTGCCGCCGCCGACTTCGTGGAGGTCGACCCCGAACGCGATCACGACGACCTCACGATGATGAACCTGGCAACGACGTTTCTGTCGTTTGCGGCCGGTGTGGCAAGCCGCCCCGGAGACGACCGATGAGCCATCTGGTCACCATCGACGGCGGACCGCTGTCGTTCGACGACATCATCCAGGTGGCCCACGGCGGCTCAACGGTGCGCCTCCACCCGGCGGCAGCGGAGCGCATGGAGGCCGCTCGCTCGGTGGTCGCGACGGCCGTCGAAGAGAACCGCACCGTGTACGGGATCACCACCGGATTCGGGGCGCTGGCGTCCACCCGCATCGACCCGGAGCAGGCCGAGACGCTGCAGGTGCACCTGCTGCGCAGCCACGCCGCCGGGGTCGGGCCGCCGGTGCCTGCCCCGATCGTTCGCACGATGCTGCTGCTGCGAGCCCGCACCCTCAGCCAGGGCTACTCGGGCGTTCGGCCGGTGGTGGTGGAGCGCATCCTCGAACTGCTGAACCACGATGTGCTTCCGGTCATCCCCGGCCAGGGCTCGGTGGGGGCCTCGGGGGACCTCGCCCCGTTTGCGCACCTGGCGTTGCCGCTCATCGGCGAAGGCGAGGTAGAGGTGGGTGGCACTCGCCTGGCCGCCGCCGATGCGCTGAACGACGCCGGGATCGAGCCGCTCCGGCTGACGGCCAAGGAGGGCCTCAGCTTGCTGAACGGGACCGAAGGCATGCTGGCCTACGGCATCATCAGCCTGCACCGCGCCCGGCGCCTGGCAGCCGCGGCAGATCTAGCGTGCGCCATGTCGATCGGCGCTCTGATGGGAAGCTCGCGGCCGTTCCAACCCGCCATCCATGAGCTGCGGCCCCATCCCGGCCAGGTGCAATCGGCCTCGGTGATCGCCGGCCTGCTGGAAGGCTCGGCCATTCAAGCCAGCCACCATGACGACTTCGTACATGCTGTGCAGGACGCCTACAGCCTGCGCTGTGCCCCGCAGGTGCACGGTGCCACCCGCGATGCCCTCGCCTACGCCGCCGCCACCTTCGAGGTGGAGCTGCGATCCGTGGTCGACAACCCGATCGTGTTCCCCGAGACCGGGGAGGTGGTGTCGGCCGGCAACTTCCATGGCCAGCCGCTCGCCCTCGCCCTCGACGTGATGGCGATCGCCATCACCGAACTGGGGAGCATCTCCGAGCGGCGCACCGATCGGTTGCTCGATCCCAACCACTCGTCGGGCCTGCCGGCCTTCTTGTCACCCGAGCCGGGCATCAACAGCGGATACATGCTGACCCAGTACACGGCGGCGTCGCTGATCGCCGAAAACCGGGTGCTGAGCCATCCGGCATCGGTCGAGTCGATCCCGACCAGCGGCAGCCAGGAAGATCACGTGTCGATGGGCTGGGGGGCGGCCCGCAAACTGTGGGATGTGCTGATGAACACCCGGCGGGTGCTGGCCATCGAAATCCTGTGTGCCGCCCAAGGCCTGGAGTATCGCAAGCCGCTGCTGCCGTCCGACCGCGTGCAGGCGGCGGTAGCGCACATCCGTGCCTCCGTCCCGCCGCTCGACGACGACCGGCCGCTCACCGACGAGATCGAAGCCCTGGCATGGATGGTGGCCACCGGTGAGCTGCTCGAGGCCGCCCGGATCACGTAGCCTGGCCGAAGGAGGAGACATGGAGCCCATTCACGCCCCGCGGGGGCCCACCCTCACAACCAAAGGATGGCTGCAGGAGGCGGCGTTGCGCTGCCTGATGAACAACCTCGACCCGGCGGTGGCCGAGAACCCCGCCGAACTGGTGGTCTACGGCGGGCGCGGCAAGGCGGCCCGGTCATGGGAGGCGTATGAGGCGATCGTCCGCTCGCTGCGCCGGCTGGAAGACGACGAGACCCTGCTCATCCAATCCGGCAAACCCGTCGGCGTGTTCCGGACCCACCCGATGGCACCCCGGGTCCTGCTGGCCAACAGCCTGCTGGTCCCCGACTGGGCCGACTGGGAAACCTTTTGGCAGCTGGAAGGCGCCGGGTTGATGATGTACGGCCAGATGACGGCCGGGTCATGGATCTACATCGGCACCCAGGGCATCTTGCAGGGGACGTACCAGACGTTCCTAGCCATCGCCGAGCAGCGCTTCGGTGGCTCGCTGCGCAACACCCTGACGCTCACCGGCGGCCTGGGTGGCATGGGCGGGGCCCAGCCGCTGGCCGTGACCATGAACGGCGGGGTGGCGCTGTGCGTCGAGGTCGATCCGACGCGCATCGAGCGGCGCCTGCAGACTCGCTACCTGGACGAGGCGGCCGGGAGCCTCGACGCCGCCGTCGCCCGGGCGACGGAGGCCCGCCGGGCCGGAGAGGCGGTCTCGATCGGGATCGTCGGCAACGCCGCCGAAGTCTTCCCCGAGCTGCTGTCGCGCGGGGTGGAGATCGACATCGTCACCGACCAGACCTCCGCCCACGACCCGCTCAACGGGTACATCCCGATCGGCTACGACGTGGCGGGGGCGGCCGACCTGCGCAGTCGTGATCACACCGGGTACATCAAGGCGGCCCGGGAATCGATGGCCCGACACTGCGAAGCGATGGTCGGTTTCCAGGAAGCCGGAGCCGAAGTGTTCGACTACGGCAACAACCTGCGGGGCGAGGCTCTGGCGGGCGGCTTCAGCCGGGCGTTCGACTATCCGGGCTTCGTCCCCGCCTACATCCGCGACCTGTTCTGCGAGGGCATGGGCCCCTTCCGGTGGATTGCGCTGTCGGGAGACCCGGCCGACATCGCGGCCACGGACCGGGCGTTGCTCGAACTGTTCCCCGACAATGAAGGACTGGCCCGCTGGCTGGCGATGGCGGGTGAGCGGGTGGAGTTCCAGGGCCTGCCGGCGCGCATTTGCTGGCTGGGATACGGGGAGCGGCACCGGGCAGGCCTGGCATTCAACGAGCTGGTCGCCACCGGGCAGGTGGCCGCGCCGATCGTGATCGGCCGCGACCATCTCGACTCCGGGTCGGTCGCCTCGCCCTATCGAGAAACGGAAGCCATGCTGGACGGTTCCGACGCGGTCGCCGACTGGCCGATTCTCAATGCGCTCCTCGCCACCGCCTCCGGCGCGGCCTGGGTTGCCGTACACCACGGCGGCGGGGTGGGGATCGGCAAATCGATTCACGCCGGCGCTCAAGTGGTCGCCGATGGCACGGCCGATGCTGCCCTGCGCCTGGAACGGGTCCTCACCAACGATCCCGGCATGGGCGTGATCCGACATGCCGATGCGGGGTACCCGCGAGCGGTCGAGGTCGCCGAAGCGCGCGGGGTGCGCATCCCGATGACCGAGTGAGGACGGCCGCAACCACCATCCATGCGTGACCTCCTCATCACCGGAATCGGCCGGCTGGTCACCAACGACCCGCAGCGAGACGGCCTGCTCGGCATCGTGGCGGATGCGGCGGTGGCCGCTCGCGATGGCCGCATCGTCTGGGCGGGCCCCGAAGCGCAGCTCCTCCGCGAGCTGCGGGATCTGCCGGAGGTGGGCGCCGACGGCCGGGCGGTCATCCCCGGGTTCGTGGACTCGCACACGCATCTGGTCTTCGGCGGCGACCGGGTGGATGAGTTCGGGCGCCGGATGCGGGGCGAGACCTACCAGCAGATCATGGAGGCGGGCGGCGGCATCGCCAGCACCGTTGCCGCCACCCGTGACACCCCGACCAGCCGGCTGGCCTCCGACGCCGCCGGGCGGGCCCGACGCATGCTCGGGACCGGGACCACGACGGTGGAGATCAAGTCCGGCTACGGCCTGGACGTCGCCACCGAGCTGCGCATGCTGGAAGCGGCCCGCGCGGTCGGCGACGTCACACCGATCGAGGTCGTGACCACGTTCCTGGGAGCCCACGTCGTGCCGCCCGAGTATGGCGAGGACCGCGCCGGCTACGTCGACCTGGTCGTCGAGGAGATGATCCCCGCCGTGACCGGCCTCGTCGAGTTTTGCGATGTGTTCTGCGACGCCGGGGCATTCACCGTCGATGAGGCCCGAACCATTCTCGAGGCGGCGGCGGCCGCCGGGCTGGGGCTCCGTCTGCATGCCGAGCAACTCGCCCATACGGGGGGCGCTGCGCTGGGAGCCGAACTCGGGGCGGCGGCGATCGACCATCTCGACGAGGCCACCGATGCCGACGTCGCGGCGATCGCCCAGGCCGGCAGCGTCGCCGTGCTGCTTCCGTCGGTGTCGCTGCTGCTGGGAAGCCCGCCTCCCCCGGCCCGCCGGCTGTGGGACGCGGGCGTGCCGGTGGCAATCGCCACCGACTGCAATCCCGGCACCAGCTACGTCGAGAACATGCAACTGATCGTCGCCCTGGCCACCCTGACCGCCGGGCTCACCCCGGAGGAGTCGCTGTGGGCGGCCACCCGGGGCGGGGCGATGGCACTGCGCCGGCCCGACCACGGATGGATCGGTCCCGGCTCGGTCGCCGACCTGGTCATGCTCGAGGCCGAATCACACCTCGAGATCCCCTACCGCCCCGGCACCGACCTCGTCCGCCTGGTCGTAAAGGCCGGCGAGGTGGTTGTTTTGTAAAAGGTCAATGGTCGATGGTCAGTGGTCAGTAGCCCAGAGATCGCCCGCGGCTAGTCCACGTCGCCAATCCTGAGCCGTCCGGCGGCCACCGACCACTGACTACTGACCACTGACCACTGACCGGGGTCTCGCCTAGCCTGGCCGCATGAAACAGGTGCGGGCGGTGGCGTTGCCGGTGGTGGGGATCCTCGGGGTGGTGCTCGGGATTGTGCTGGCGGCGGCGGTAGCCGGGGCGCTCACCAACGGCTGGGCAGTGATCGGCCTCCTCAGCGGTCTGGCCGCGGCACTTCTCATCTACCGGATCGCCCGCAGCTGGGTGCCGCGACGGACGGTGCTCGAAATCGACTTCGACCGGGGCATCGTCGAGCAGACCCCCTCGTCCCCGCTGGCCCGCGCCCAGGCAGGCAACGCCTATACGCTGCTCGACCTGCTCGATGCGCTCGAGCAAGCCGCCGCCGACAAGCGGGTGGTGGGGATCGTCGCCCGGGTCGGTTCGAAGGCTCCGGGCGTCGCTCGCGCCCAGGAAGTCGCCGACGCCATCCGGGAGTTCAACCGCTCGGGCAAGCCCACCATCGCCCATGTGGAGACCTTCGGTGAGCTCAGCTCCGGCTCGCTTCCCGCCATCCTGATCGGAGCCTCGTTCGGCAAGCTCTATTTGCAGCCCGGCGGCGAGTTCGGGATGACCGGCATGGTGCAGCGCAAGACCTATCTGCGCAGGCTGTTGGACAAGCTGGACATCATCCCCGAGCTCGACCACCGGCACGAGTTCAAGGCCGCCAAGTACCTGCTCACCGAGGATCACATGGTTGCCCCCGACCGGGAGGCAACGTCGCGCTATGTCGGTGCGCAGTTCGAGCAGCTCCTGGTGGGGATCGCCGAGGGTCGCGGCCTGCCGGCGGGGACCGTGCGAGCGCTGGTCGACCGGGCTCCGCTGCTGGCCGGGGAGGCTCGCGACGCCGGCCTGGTCGACGATGTGCTCTACCGGGATCAAGTGCTCGAGGCCGCCCGGGAGACATGGGCGAACGGCGCCCGCACGCTCGACATCGGGACGTATCTGAAGCGGGCCAAGCGCCCCCACCGGCGCGGGCCGACCATCGCTCTGATCTATGGCACCGGGATGGTGGTGCAGGGCACCTCGCAGTTCGATCCGCTCATGAGACAGCCGGCCATGGGCTCAGACGACATGGCAACGGCGTTCCGGGCGGCGATCGAGGACAAGAAGGTGAAGGCCATCGTGTTTCGCATCGACAGCCCCGGTGGATCCGCAGTGGCGTCCGACACCATCTGGCGGGAAACCCGCCGGGCCATCGAAGCAGGCAAGCCGGTCATCGCCACCATGGGTAACGTTGCCGGCTCCGGTGGCTACTTCGTGGCGGCCGGATGCACCCGGATCGTGGCGCAGCCCGGCACGCTGACCGGGTCCATCGGCGTGGTTGCCGGCAAGCTGGTCACAGCCGCGGCCTGGGCGAAGGCCGGAATAACGTTCGACGACGTAGCCCGGGGCGAGAATGCGCGCTTCATGAGCTCCGATCGCTCGTTCACTGCATCCGAGACCGAGCGCTTCCAGGCGCTGCTGGACGCCATCTACGAAGACTTCGTCCAGAAGGTGGCCGAGGGGCGCGGCAAGAGCTTCGACACCACCGAGCCAATCGCCCGGGGCCGGGTATGGGTGGGCGCCGATGCTCGCGAGAACGGCCTGGTCGATGAGCTGGGAGGGATCCGGCGGGCAATCAATCTGGCCCGGGAAGCAGCCGGCCTCGACCCGGACAAGCCCTACAAGATCACCGTCGTCCCCCGCCCCAGGAGCCTCGTTGCGGCCCTCATCGGTCGGGAATCACGGGACGACGACAAAGTCGTGATCCGGGAGCTCCTCGCCGCCACCGCCCCGCTTGCAGAGGCGGCGGGTCACCTCCGGGCGGCGGGCGGTTCCGGGGTGCTCTCGATGGACGGCGTCACAACCGAGCTCTGAGCCGGTTTCCTCTCCTTTGCCCCTAGCGAAGGCACCCGATTGGACTCACGCTTGGGGTGCACTCATCCATGCGGGGTGGGACAAACGACCCACCTGCGGCGTCTAGGAGGCATGGACAGAAGGATCGGGGTTGTGAAGCACAAGCGTGTGCTTGCCGACCGGGAACGCCGGCTCATTCACGATCTGTATCCGTCGTTGCGTCGTTTTGCGGCGGTCGTCGGCCCGGTTGACGTCGAACCCGACGATCTGGTGCAGGAAGCTCTGTTCCGCGCCCTCCGGCACGGACCGCTCACCGACCTGACGTTTCCGACCGCCTATCTGAAGCGCTGCATCCTGAATCTGTCCAAGGACCAGGTCCGAAGCATCGTCCGGCGCCGCCGGGCCGTCGTGGCCCTGGCCGCCACCACTGAGGCCTTTTGCGAGGCGTATCCATCGGACGTCGTCGAGCTCATGGAGCTTCCTCCGCAGACCAGGGCAGTTCTGTACCTGCGCGAGATCGAAGGAAGACCGTTCGGTGAGATCGGCGAGATCGTGGGCTGCACTGAGAAGGCAGCCCGCAATCGTGCCTCTCGCGGCCGGAAGCGACTTCGCAGGATCTTGGAGGAAACCAATGCGACGACTTGACGAACTGCTCAGCCACGCCGCCGAGCGGGGCAGCTGGATGGGGCCCGACCGGCTCATCGAGCGCCTCGAGTGCGGGCTGATGGGCGAGCGCGAAGTGCTGGTCGCCGCCCCACCGAGGAGGCGTGCCATGGTTGCAACGAGAGAGAAGCCAACACCAACTACCGAGATACCCAAGCGGTCAAGAAATCGATGGGCCATCGCCCTTGCCGGGTTTGCTGTGGCCGTCGCGGCGGTTGTCGGCGCCGTGCTCGTGTTCGGCGCCGACGATGACGTCGCGGCACCGGAGACCCCGGCGCAGGTCATGGCCCTGATGACCACCGCCATCGAGCAAGCAGATCCCACCCAATTCACGAACCTGTCTTCACCGGCTTCGCTCGGCGACGACGGGGGGCGAGATTTCCTGGAGTGGAATCTGGCGCTCGGGCTGAACCCCGTGTTCACGGATTGCGAGACCTCCGCCTATACCACCGTCGTATGCGATGTCACCATGGGTGAGGACTATTTCTACTCCCAGGTGCTCGAGGAGAACCTCCTCACCACCGTGAGGGTTCAGGTCGCGCCGGACGGCACCTTCGACGTGCTCAGCTGGCCCGACCCACCCGGGCTCGTGCTGGTTGACCGGGATATGCGGACGTGGATACAAGCGACGCATCCCGAGCTGGAGGACCGCATGTTCGACAACGCCGGTTTTGCCGGAGTGCTCCGGTTCTCCCGGGAAGCAGGTGAGCTGCACATGCAGTACCTGGACGAGTACCTCACCTATCGCGAGGCGAACTCGTAGGCACCGACGTGCCGCACGGATCGCGGGGGCCCGGCCCCCGCGATCTGCGGTGCCTCAATCTCCCCAGTAGCGCTGTTCTTCGAACGGGTCTCCGTACATGTGGTACCCGTTGCGTTCCCAGAAGCCCGGCTCGTCGTGGTCGAGCACCGTGAAGCCGCTGGTCCACTTCACCGACTTCCAGAAGTAGAGATGGGGGACGACCAGCCGCACCGGCCAGCCGTGGTCAAGCTCCAGTTCCTCGCCACCGTATTCGTAGGCGAACAGGTTGCCCTCCCGGAGGAAGTCTTCCAGAGGCAGGTTGGCCGTGAAGCCGTGCTCGGCGTTCACCACCACGTGAGTGGCCGACGCAGCCGGCTCTACGAGGCGGGCGACCTCGGTAGTGGGCACGCCCCGCCAGACCGTGTCGAACTTGCTCCATTTGGTGACACAGTGGATGTCGGCGGTCACCTCGATGGAGGGAAGCGCCTTGAACTCGTCGAGCGTCCAGGTGCGCTCAGTGCCCACCAGCCCGTCCACGGTGAAGTCCCAGGTCGCCGGGTCGATCTCGGGTACCACGCCGGCGTGCAGAACTGGGAAGCGGTCGGTGAAGTACTGGCCGGGCGGCAGGCGTGACGGATCCAGGCCGCGCTTTTCGAGCTCTTTTGACTGACGGTCGAAGAATCCCATGGCGGCAATCTACCCGTTACCTTGGTGTCTACAGCTCTCTGGTACGGTTCGATACATGCTGTGGCTCGCCATCGTTCTCGCCATTTCCATCGGTATGGCCCTGCTGCGCGGCGGCCGCCTGCTGAACCTCTCCGAGGTGAAACTGCGGGCCTGGCCACTGCTCGTGGTCGGTTTCGGGATGCAACTCGCCGCCGACTACTTGCCCTCGGACCGCGACTGGTCGCACGACGCCGCCGTCACGCTGGTCATCCTGTCCTTCATCCCGCTCATGGTCATCGCCTGGCTGAATCGAGCCGAGGCTGGAATGTGGCTGGTCGGGCTCGGTGTGTTCATGAACTTCACCGTTATCGCCGTCAACAGCGGCATGCCGGTGCTTCCGGAAGCGGCCAGCCTGGGACTGGGCCGGGACATCACCGCCGTCGACTTCGATGCCCTCTCCAAGCACGTGCTCATGGACGACAGCACCCGCCTGGCCTTTCTCGGAGATGTGATCCCGGTGCGGGTGATCCGCAACGTTGTCTCGCTCGGCGATGTCTTCCTCGCCGTCGGACTGGGCGTCTTCGTCGAGGATCAGATGCGGCGCCCGGTGCGCTGGTTCAAGCACGGCCTCAACGAGAGCGGCGGCGGCACCGCCAGCCGCCGCGACAGCAGTCTGGTTTAACGAGTCCCCCGTCGGCATCGGAGTTGCAGGTTGCAAGTTGCAAGTTCCAAGTCAGAAGGTGCAGTTTCTGGCCGTTGACGGTTGACCGTTGACCGTTGACCGGCTGACCGGCGACCGGCGACCGGCGACCGGCGACCTAAGAAAGCCTTCCGCTGCGTTGGAGGACGGCCCGGAGACGGGCGACGACGGCGGGGTCGAAGTCGTAGGCGGTGCGGCGGTGCAGGACCTCCAACGCCTCGAGCGGGGAGAGCTCCAGGGTGCGATGGGCCCGGTCGTAGGCAGAGGCCACCTTGATGATTCGCGACTCCATGCCGACCTCGGGGTCGGCGCCTTCACCGGGGCGGCGGTACGGCGCATGGTGATGCTCGACGTGGTCGGCGACTTCGGCGAGGTAGGGAGCCTGCCGAATGATCTGGGCCCCCCACCGTGCCAGGTCGGCAGGCTCTGGCTCCTCCGACACGTCCTCGACGGTGATCCGGCCGATGTCGTGCAGCAGCGTGGCGTACTCCAGCCGTGTCACGTCATCGGGGTGCATGCCCATGCTGCGGGCCATCGTCGACGCCAGCATGGCCGACGAGGCGGCGTGCCCGTCCGGGGACAGGCCGGCCACCTCGGGGAGGCGACTGAGAGCCCGGATCATCTGGCCGTACGTCGTCTTGGTCCCGTGCAGCAGCGTGAATGACACGTAGCTGATGGCAAACGGAATGGCGGCAACCGGGACCGCCCACCAGCTGATGATTGGCTGGGCGAGCGCGAACAATCCGGCCGAGGCGAACAGGCTGACCATGATCGGCCAGTCTTCGAGGGCCAGCAGCCAGACGTAGCGAATGGACGACCGACCAACACCGATCGCCCCGAGCATGCGCACGAAGGCATCGGCGATGAACCAGGCAAACCCGCTCGCCAGGATGATGGTGAGCTCCTCCCACTGCCCTTCCCACCTGAGCTGTTCGGTGAACCAGCTGTCGGCCACCTCGACCAGGATCAGAATCCCTAGCCCGGCCATCGAGCGCAACACGTCTTCGGCGTCCGCCTCGTCGTCGGACCACAGCGCCGCCAGCAGCCGCGAGAGCGTCAGACCGAGCAGGAAGATGGCGGCCAGCGTCGGAACGTTCTCGATGAGCACGACCCCGATCAGCCCGGCACCACCGATCAATGAGATGCGGCCCCCGCTCGGGCTGGGGACGCGGATGAGATCGGCCAGGACGATGAAGGCCACCCAGGCGGCCAGGCTCTGGGTGGACCGAGCCGAGCCGGATGCGAGCAGCACCCCGACCGTGACGCCACCCAGCCAGGCGAGGAGGCCGACGGCCCGGCCGAGGCGCTCAGGCAACATGCACATCTCCCTCGGCTCGCTTGCGCGCCTCGCCCTCGTCTTCCAGGGTGGGCGATCCGTACCGCTCGCCGGTGGCAGCGAGGGCGCGGATAAAGGCTTCGACGCAGTCGGGATCGAACTGGCTGCCGGCACTGCGCCGCAGCTCGGCGATCGCATATTCCTGAGTGAGGGCGAGCCGGTAGCTGCGGGTGCTGGTCATGGCGTCGAACGCGTCGGCGACGGCCAGGATGCGGCTTTCCAGCATGGGCGGTTCCCCACTCCTGTGGCCGGTGCCCCCATAGCCGCCTCCGTCGAACCGGCTGTGGTGGCCCGAGGCGATCTCCACCATCGGGGCGAGGAACGCCACCTCGTGCAGGATGTCCTCGACCAGATGAGCGTGGCGCTGCATGAGGCCGTATTCCTCTTCGCTGAGCGGGCCCTTTTTGCGGATCAACGCCCTCGGTACCGCCAGCTTGCCGATGTCGTGGATGAGCGCGGCGATGCGGACCCGGTCGAGAGCATCTCCACGGAACCCCATCTCTTCGGCAGTGATCTGGCTGAAATAGGCGACCCGCTCGGTGTGGCCGCGCGTATACAGATCTTTGGCCTCGAGGGCCTTGATGAAGCCGCCCAGGGTCGACTCGTGGGCCATCCGGAGTTGGGAGACGGCCCGCATGCCGAGATGACCGACGAGAAACACCCCGGAGATCAGGGGCAGGATGACCGGACCCACCAGCAGGTACGTCGCCCCGAGCAGTCCGCCGAGCAGGCCCATGAGCGCCTGGGAGGGCACCAGCGATCGCATCCGGGCCCACGGCTTGAGGTTGCGCCGTTTGAAAACTGTGCGGACCGCCAGGGTGACAAGGCTGAGGTTGGTGGCACCGTAGGCGAGGGCGGCCAGCGCCGAACCAGCGGCAACCCGGCCGATGTCGCCGGTGGTGAACTCTCCGCTCGGCATGGCGACGGCGATCAGCGCTCCGGCTACGGCCGCCGACAGGACGAGCTGTCCGGCGTTAACCGCAGGTTGGAACCAGCGGCGCTCCCGCACGTCGAGCGGCGTGATTGCCCCGAAGATCACGATGGTGGCGGCACCGATGGCGGCCCCGTCCCGGCCAAACACCACGGCCGCGGTCATGACGATCATCACGGTCGGGCTGGCCCGGAGGCGGTCGTTGACCTCAACTGCCAGGCTCTGGAACAGGCCGAAGGCGAGACCGAAGAACACCCACTCCCAGCGCAATGGAAACTCGGTGCGAATCGCCAGGACCGCAAGCAGGAGCAGCGCGGCGGTGCCGTACATGCCGGCGACGATGAGACGGGGGCGGAGTCCTGGGCTCATGGCAGGGTGAGGGGAGCCCGGGGACGCAGTCGGTCAGTTACTCGTGTTAGCCAACTGTGAAACTGGCGGCACCCGCCAAGATGGCGGTTGCCAGTGCACCAATAGCTATGACGGCCTTGACGACCTTTGCTTTCAGAGTAAATCTCCCCAATCGTTGAAATCCTTGCGCACAGCTCTAACGCGCCGCGTGCAGGTTGCGCTCCGCTTGGTTCGATATGGCGTCTCCCGGGCACCTTCACCTCCCTCGACCACGGTCGAGGAAACTTGCTTGTCGGAGGCGCCCGTCCTCCGCCGCCGGCACGGCCCCCAGCGCAGGGGCGATCCCGGAAGGCTCCCTATCAGAGCCCTGATAAGTTAGTTCAGATTTCGCGGGTTGACAACACTCGCAGGATCCGCACCGCTACGCTACGTAGCCGTGGACTTCCGTGAACTCGAAGAGACGCTGTGCCGTCTTCCTGCCGTCGATGCGGTCCGAATCGTCAACGATCGGGACCGGATCAGCGAGGTCCACGTGCTCGCCTCCCCCGCCAAACCGGCCAAACAAGTGGTCCGTGACGTCCAATCACTGGCGATGGCCCGCTTCGGGATCGGGATCGACCGTCGCTCGGTATCCGTGGTTCAACTCGGCGAGGAAAAACGCGGCGGGGAAGCCGATCGCCCGGTCATCACGTCGATCAAGGAATACCCGGAGGGCCCGAGCACCACGGTCACGGTCACGCTGACGTGGAACGGCGAGCAGTTCACCGGCTCAGCAACCGGGCCGGCTGCCACCTCAGCCCGCCTCCGGATCATCGGCGAGGCCACGCTTCGAGCACTGGAGGAGGTCCTCGGCGGCGGCCCTCCCCTGGCGTTGGATGCCGTCGCGTCCACCTCAGTCGGAGTGCGACCCGTCATCGTCGCCCAGGTCGTCAGCATGCGCGGGATCGACGAGGAGGTAGCCGTCGGCAGCGCCCTCGTCCGGGGCGACGAGGCCGAGGCTGTCGTCCGGGCGGTGCTCGATGCCCTGAATCGACGAATCCCGGCCTTGATGAGGTAGAGCCTCGATACAGTCCTGGATATGGATCCCCAACCGTTTCTGAATCCGCTTGGATCGCGGACCGGACTGAATGTGTCGGCTGTAGGCACCGGCCTCTGGTCGGTTGCAGGAAGCGAGTGGGGCCCCGCAGATGACAAGGACACGCTCGACGCCATAGAGGCTTCTCTCGACCTGGGCGTCAACTTCTTCGACACCGCCGACGTCTACGCCGGTGGCCATTCCGAAGAGCTGCTCGGCCTGGCGATGAAAGGTAGGCGTGAGCGCTTCATCGTCGCAACCAAGATCGGGTGGACCGGTTTCGACGGCGAACACGGAAGGTCACACTACGACACGGCGGCCAAGCTGATAGCCGGCGTGGAGGACTCGCTCCGCCGGCTGGACACCGACTACATCGATGTGATTCAGTGCCACATCTTCTTCACCGAACCGAACACGCCGGTGTTCATCGAGGGATTCCGGCAGCTGAAGGAGGCCGGCAAGGTGCGGGCATGGGGAATCAGCACCGGGGAGCTCGGTCCCCTCCAGGCTTTCAACGCCGACGGAGACTGTGACGTGCTGCAAATCGACTACTCGATCCTCAACCGCACACCAGAGAGCGAGATCTTCCCATATTGCCGGGAGGCCGGCATAGGAGTAATCGTCAGAGGTCCCCTTGCCATGGGGCTGTTAGCCGACAAGTACGACGCCTCAGCAACCTTCCCGGACAACGACTTCCGGCACAACTGGATCGAGGATCCGGAACAGAACGAGCAGTTCCTCCGCGATCTCGAGACCGTCGCAGCTATTCGTTCCGCGGTGCCCGACGGACAAACCATGGCAGAGTTCGCTCTCCGCTTCGTGCTGAGCCATTCCGCCGTCAGCACCGCCATTCCCGGAGCGCGCAACGCCCGTCAGGCTCGATCGAACGCGGCGGCCGGGAGGCTGGCGCACCTCTCGGGCGAGGAATCACGCCACGTCGATCGGATCGTCTTCCCCGGCGGCGGTCGGAAGATCTGGCCTGCCTGAGCGTCAAGGGACCTGTCAGCGCGCCGAACCAGGGGCACGCTGAGACGGGCGTCCCGTCGCCGGTTTCCATCCCGGCAGATACACACACCACTTCGTGCGAGATCGGCACCCAAACTCGAACAGGCCTGCGACTACGCTACCCCTCGGCTGACGTGGGTGCTGCTGATTGGTACGCTCGGCGACGTGACGACAGTTCGCGGCCGACTCGCCAACCAGCTCGTGCGGTTGCTGGGCATCAAACAGCGGCTCATCCGGCTGGCCGAAGTCGATGACGACCCCGCCGCCTTCCGGCATCGCCTCCGGAAGCTGCGCCGGGCCGACCGGCGGCGACCCTCGTGGACGGTGCGGCGTCGGTGGGATATCGAACCGGTCGACGTATCCGGTTTCGACCTCTTCGTCATGTCGCGGCAGGGCTCACCCGGCCGGAGAGTGCTCCTCTATTTGCATGGCGGCGGGTACCTCTTCGGACCCTTCTGGACCGAATGGGGGGCCATGAGCAGGGTGGCCGACCGGTCGGACTCTGACTTCGCGATGCTCCTCTATCCCCGGGCACCCGAGCACGACGCCGAGGCGGCACTTGGCGTGGCGGGAGCAGCGTATGACTCCCTGGCCGATCGCTACGGTGCCGGCAACGTCCTGCCGATCGGTACTTCGGCGGGCGGGGGGCTCGCTATCGCGCTTACGGCGGTCCTCCGCGATAACGGTCGAGAGCTGCCCCGGTGTGCCGTGCTGTTGTCGCCCGGCGTCGACATGACGCTCGAGCAACCGGTCGGGCACCTCGAGGCCTCTGACGTGCTTCTGTCGACAGCGCACGTTCGCTCAGCAGGTCGGGTGTACGCGGGCGCCCTCGAACCAGCTCATCCAAGAGTGTCGCCGCTGTTCGGCAACCTCGCCGGCCTCCCCACGATGCACGTGTTCGTCGGAGCCGCAGAATTGCTTCGGCCCAGCATCGAAGAGTTCGCGCACCGCGCGACGGAATCCGGCTCCGACGTACGGTTGATCGTCGGAGAGGACCAGCAACACACCTGGCCTCTTGCCCCCACCCCTGAAGGGCGGCACGCCCTCGAGCAGCTCGTCGACATCGTCGCGTCCTGCTGACGGGCCCGGAATACGCCACACAACACGTTCCAACCGCTGATAGCTGATAGCCGATGGCCGATAGC
>JABDLU010000142.1 GCA_013002865.1 Acidimicrobiia bacterium | reverse complement strand
TCGGAGCAGTCTGCATTACCGATGCGGCCGCATCCGGAACCCGGTCCCAGCAATCGTTCAGCGGACGGGACAACGCTGGTGGCCTGGACGGCCGCATCGTGCGGGTCGAAGGGATCGAAGACATCACCGTCATCACCTACCACGTCGAGCCCGAGGGCACGGTCTCAAGCGATCAGATCACGTGTGCAGAACTCGTGGCACCCAGCAATGAGCCGCCGTCGTGCAACCGTTGACGGCGCTCGGCTTCCTACGGCCCACCATCAACTGCGGTGAGCCGGCCGGTCTGGACGTCGTACACGTAGCCGTGGATGCGGTCACGGTGAACAAGATGAGGGTCGGCTCGCAGACGTTCGATCGACGTGAGCACACTGTGGGCCACGTCGGAGAAGCTCCCGATCTCCCACGCCGGATGGGCTCCGACGGCTTCCTGCAACTCGTCCCGCAGCTCGCCCTCGTCGAGTCCCTGCATCCCGCAGTCGGTGTGCTGCACGATGACCACCTCGGTGGTCGCCAACCGGCGCTGTGAGATGCTGAGCGAGCGGATGACATCGTCGGTGAGGATGCCACCGGCATTGCGGATGATGTGAGCCTCACCGACGTGCAAGCCGAGGGCGCCGAGCACATCGATGCGCGTATCCATGCACGTCAGCACCGCCAGCCGGCGGCTGGGCGAGGCGCTGCCGTCGGAGGGCTCAAAGTGATCGGCAAACCGGGCGTTGCGCTCCAGGAGCTCGTCTGGTGGGCCCATCAGGAGGAGGTGTGAGTCGACACGAGCACGATGTCACCGGATAGCGGGGGCTGTGTCAAGTCGTTGACGACACCGGTTGGTGGCGCCGCCACCGTCTGCGAGACTCATCCCGGGAGTTCCCACCGAGAGACGGAGCCTGTGGCCAAACCAAGAACCAAGCCTCGACCGCTCATCGGATGGCGAGAATGGGTGCGGCTCCCTGAGCTGACCGGGACGCCGATCAAAGCCAAGATCGACACCGGCGCCCGCACATCGAGCCTGCATGCCTTCGACCTCTCGGTCACCGAGAAGAACGGCAAGACGTGGGCGAAGTTTGAAATTCATCCCATCCAGCGCTCGAAGCGCGATCGAACCGCGGTGCGCGCCCGGGTACGCGGATACAAGAAGGTGCGGTCGTCGACCGGCCACACCCAGCGCCGTCCGGTCATCAGAACCATCATCGGGATCGGCGACGTCGAGTACGAGATCGACATCACGCTCACCTCGCGTGACGAGATGGGATTCCGGATGCTGCTCGGTCGGGCCGCGGTCCAGCGCCGGTTCCTGGTCGACCCGGGCCGATCATTCCTCCACCCGCCACCCGACGGGCCCTAGGCCACAAAGGAGTCTGCTTCTCATGAACCTTGCCATCCTCTCCCGGGCTCCCCAGGCCTACAGCACGCGCCGGCTCAAGATGGCTGCCGAAGAGCGCGGCCACGAGGTCAGGATCCTGAACACGCTGCGGTTTGCCATAGACCTGGCCGGCGACGAGCCGGATCTCCAGTACCGGGGGAAGACCCTCTCCCACTACGACGCCATCCTCCCCCGTATCGGCGCCTCCATCACCTTCTTTGGTATCGCCGTGGTACGGCAGTTCGAACAGATGGACGTCTACACGCCAAACACCGCAAACGGCATTGCCAACTCACGCGACAAACTGCGGTCCATCCAAATCCTCTCCCGCCACGATGTGCGGATCCCGGCCACAACGTTTGTGCGGGACCGGGCCGATGTTCTGGCGGCAATCGAGAGGGTCGGCGGATCTCCCGTGGTCATCAAGCTGCTCGAGGGAACGCAGGGCATCGGGGTGATTCTCGCCCCCGACACCAAGGTGGCGGAGGCCGTCATCGAAACTCTGCAGAGCACCCGACAGAATGTGCTCATCCAGCGGTTCATAGGTGAGAGCCGCGGGCGCGACATCCGGGCGCTCGTAGTCGGCGACCGGGTGGTAGCCGCCATGCGGCGACGCGCCCAGCCCGGCGAGTTCCGATCCAACGTCCATCGAGGCGGCACGACGGAGGTTGTTGAGCTCGACGCCGAATACGAGCGAGTAGCAGTGCAGTCCGCCCAGATCATGGGGCTGCGAGTGGCCGGTGTCGATATGCTCGAGGGCGACGCCGGACCGCTCGTCCTGGAAGTGAATTCGTCGCCCGGGCTCGAGGGCATCGAAGGAGCTACCGGCCTCGACGTGGCCGGCGCCATCGTCGACTACATCGACCGGCAGGTGGCCTTCCCCGAGCTCGACATCCGCCAGCGCCTGACGGTCAGCACGGGGTACGGGGTGGCCGAGCTGGTAGTGCACGGTGCTTCCGAGCTGGTCGGCAGGACGATCGACGACTCCGGCCTGCGGGAGCGTGATATCACTGTGCTGACCCTCACCCGGGGCACCACGGTGATTCCGAATCCGAAGCGGGAACGCGTCCTGGAGGCCGAAGACCGGCTGCTGTGTTTCGGCAAACTCGAGTCCATGCGGGACCTGGTTCCCGAACGGCGCCGGCGGCGGGCGCGTCCCGAGGTTCAACCGCTGCCCGAAGAACCGCTTCCCGCCCCGGAAAGCGGAGCACCGTGACGACCAAACGGGTCTTCGAAATCGGCGAAACCACGGTTCGATCGGGCCGCCGGGCCAAGATCGAGCTCCCGATCGCCCGTCTCATGTCGGGGACCCCGGTTGCGCTGCCCATCGTGGTTCTCCATGGAGCCGAGCCGGGCA
>JABDLU010000141.1 GCA_013002865.1 Acidimicrobiia bacterium | reverse complement strand
GAGTTGTGATCCATCCGGTCCCAGCGTATACGTCTGCTCGATGTCCTTGCCTCGTTTGGTCTCTCCGCGAATCACGAGGGACTGGTCGACCCATTCGGCGGTTGCCTTCTTCATGAGGTCATCCTTTGGCTTCACTGAGCTGCCGTCTGTCGGAAATGTCTGCTGTCGGTTGTCGCCGTACACGAAGGTCACTGCGTCAGCGGCCTGCTCGATCTCGAACTGTCGAGGGCGATCTTCAAGCTCAGCCATTGCCTCCTTCGCTTTCGCCACCTTCTTCTCGCGCACGCGCTGCGCGAAACGGCCGCTGCGCCCGGACTTTCGGTCTTGCCCGCGACTCTTCTTGAGCTCCTCGATGCCCTCCCGGGGATCGTCGCTCTCTTCCTCGTTTAGCATCCAGGTTCCCGAGAGATCCGGGACGGCAGTGGAAGCACCGGCTTCCGTTGCCAACGCTCCGATGGCGATGACGACTAGTGCTGAGAATAGGACTCGCTTCATTTCTGGTGTCTCCTTCGTCGATTCGACGTATGAGGCAGGTACCCCCAAAAGAGGAGCCCTTGCCAGTGAAATGTGATGTTTCTAGCTAGGTACTATTCGTGGCGCAGGGCCTCGATCGGATCGAGCTGGGCCGCCCGGCGTGCGGGCGTGAAGCCGAATACCACGCCGACGATCGCGGAGAAGGCAAAGGCGACAAGGTTGATCTGCGGGTCGAACACAAAGGGAACACCCATGGCCTGGGCGAGGGCGTAGCTGCCGCCCAGGGCCAGCACGAAGCCCACGAGCCCGCCGGCCAGCGAAAGCACCAGCGCCTCGACCAGGAACTGCAGCAGCACCTCCCTGGGCAGAGCGCCGATGGACATTCGGATGCCAATCTCGCGCGTCCGCTCGGTCACCGAGACCAGCATGATGTTCATGATGCCGATGCCGCCCACCAGCAAGCTCACCGCCGCCACTGCTCCCAGAAGCAGGGTGAGGATCTTGGTGGTCGAGCTGAGCGCATCGGCGATCTGCTTCGTGTCGAGAACGCTGAAGTCGTCATCCTCGCCCGCCCTGATCCCCCGGCGCTCGCGCAGCACCTCGGTGGTGTCGCGCACCACCCGGTCGGGCGAGACGCCGTCGCGCACCGAGATCATCATGCGGTCCACGTCGCGGTCGCTCGTCCGGCCGGCCAGGCGACGCTGGGCGGTGCTCAGGGGCAGCACGATGACGCTGTCCTGATCCTGGCCCATGGCCCCCTGGCCCTTGGCCTCGAGAGCTCCCACGACCTCGCAGGTCAGGGTCTTGAGACGGATGCGGGCGCCGACCGGGTCCTGCTGTCCGAACAGCTCGTCGACCACGGTCGCCCCGAGGACGCAGGCCGGGCGGGCGCCCAGGTACTCCGCCTCGGTGAACGGCCGGCCCTCGGCGAACGTCCACCCGGCGACGGAGAAGTAGTCCACGGTGGTTCCCACCGCCTGGGTCGACCAGTCCTCCTGCAGGTAGACCGCGTTCACGCCCACCATGCGCAGCGGCGCCACGGCCTCGATGCCGCTGACGGCCTCGCCGATGGCGGTGGCGTCCGCCAGCCGGAAGCCGGGCGCGGCACCGCCGCTAGGTCCCATTCCCTGGCCCGGGATGGCCATCACCAGGTTGCTGCCCAGGCTCTCCACCTGGGAGGTCACCGATTCGGTGGCGCCCTGGCCGAGGCTGACCATGATGATCACCGCGGCGACGCCGATCACTACGCCGAGCACCGTGAGGATGCCCCGCACCAGGTTGCGACGGATCTCCCGGAGGGCGATTCCGAGAGCGTTCCAGAGCATCAGGCCACCTCCTTCTCGGTCCGGCGATCGTCGTGCCGGACATCCGACGCGATGAGGCCGTCGTGCACGGTGACGATGCGCCGCGCGTACCCGGCCATTCCGGACTCGTGGGTGACGATGACCACCGTGATTCCCTTGCTCTCGTTGAGCGCGGCGATCAAGCGCATAACCTCTTCGCTGGCCTTGGAGTCGAGGTTTCCCGTCGGCTCGTCGGCAAACAGCACCTGCGGATCGGCGGCGATGGCGCGCGCCACCGCTACCCGCTGCTGCTGGCCTCCGGAGAGCTCGTTGGAGCTGTGGTTCTGCCACGGCAGGAGGCCGACGGCGTCGAGCGCCTCGCGGGCTCGGGCGCGCCGTTCCCCGCGCGGCAGGCCGCGATAGAGCAGCGGCAGCTCGACGTTCTCCAGGGCGCTGGTGCGGGCCAGCAGGTTGAACCCCTGGAAAACGAAGCCCAGGTAGTGCCGACGGATCAAGGCTCGCTGCTCCTTCGACAGCCCCTGCACTTCGCGGCCGCCGAACAGGTACCGGCCCGTGGTGGGCGTGTCGAGGAAGCCGAGGATGTTCATCATCGTCGACTTGCCCGAGCCGCTGGCGCCCATGATGGCGACGAACTCCCCGGCCGCGATGTCGAGATCGAAGCCGCGCAGCGCGCGAAAAGCGGCGCTACCGGTGCCGTAGGTCTTGGTCACCTGGCGCAGCTGGATGAGCGACGGCGAGCGAGTCATGATGCCCTCTCCAGGATCTCGACCACCACGCTCTCGCCCTCGGTCAAGCCCGGGGCGGTCACCTCGGTCCACCGGCCGTCGCTCAGGCCGGCCTGCACGGCGAGAGGCGCGAGCACG
>JABDLU010000116.1 GCA_013002865.1 Acidimicrobiia bacterium | reverse complement strand
CGGTCAGCGTTTCCTTGGCCTGGTTCTCGGCTTTCTCCAGGATCGAAGCCGCCCGCTGCTCGACGTCGGCCAGCTGCTTCTCCTTGGCCTCGATCACTTCGAGCCGATCGCTGAACTTGGCGCGCAGTGCTTCCATCTCGGCCATCTGCGTGGCCGCTTCCTCCCGAACCTCAGCAGCGGCCCGGCGATCTTCCTGCGCAGCCGCCAGCTCCTTGGCGGCGTCTCGGCGCATGTCCTCTGCCTTGGCGGAGGCTTGCTCATGCTTTTCCTGTGCCTCGGCAAGCAGCTGGGTGGCCTTCTCCCGCATCTCAGTCGCCTCGGTGCGGGACTCGCGCAGCGTGCGGGCCGCCTTGGTCCGAACCTCTTCTGATTCGAGCTTCGCCTTGGCTTGATCTTCGCGCATCTGGGTGAGAATCTGCTGGGCGGTGTGCTCCTCCTCTTTGGCCTTCTTGGTGGCCGCCTCGGCTGCCTCGAGGAGTGCCCGGGCCTCCTTCTTGAGGGTGGTGGCTTCCTCCATGCGCTGAGCGGCGGCCTTCTCCCGGTCGTCGAGTGAGGCTACGAAGTCGGCGACCTCCGCCCGCTTCCGGTCGGCTTCGACCGTGGCGGCGTTGCGGATGTTCTTGGCCTCACCGTGGGCCTGCCGCTCGGCTTCCTGCAGCTTGGCGATCACTTCTTCGGCGGAGGTCCGTTGAGCCCGGGCCTCGGCCAGCAGGGTACGAGCCTGACCGTGGGCGTCGGCGCTCACCTTGGCGGCCTCTTGCTGGGCAGTTTTCAACTCTTCCTCGGCCTGGCTGTGGAGCTGGCGCGCCGAGGTGCGCATGCGCTCCACCTCGTCCTGGGCGGAGGCCAAGATCTGGTTCGTCTTCTCTCGGAGGCTGTTGGCACGATCCTCGGCAGACTGCAGCACCTGAGCGGCCTCCTGACGCTTGGCTGCTGCGTCGGTCTCGGCCGCCGCCAGCTCGTCCTGGGCCCGCTGGCGAAGCGCCGCCGACTCGTCGCGCACTCGCACCAGCTCGCTCTTAGCAGCGGCTACGGCGTCGGCCGCCTCCTTCTGCTGGGCTCGCACCGAGACCATGATCCCCTCGGATTCCTTCTGGGCGGCTACCCGCTGCTGCTCGGCGGATTTGAGCAGCTCGGCGGCCCGAGTTTCGCCGGCCCTGGCCTTCTCGAGCTCTTGCTTGGCCGAGGCCAGCACGGTGGCCGCTTCCTTGCGCTGGCGCTCCGCGTCGTGCCGGGCGGCCGCCAGGCCCTGGGTGGCCTGGTCCTGCAGGCGTTTCGCTTCGGCTTGTGCCTCGCTGAGAGCCGCCTGGGCGCGGGCCCGGATCTCGTCGGAATCGCCTTGGGCTTTGGCCAGTTTCTCTTTGGCGCGAGCGTCGGTCTGGGCCAGCTCGGCCTCTTTCTGGCGCAACGCCTCCATCTGTTTGCCGGCATCGGCGCGAATGTCGTCCGCCTCCTTCTGGGCGGAGGTGAGCAGCTCCAGCGTCTCCTTCTGGAGGCGAGCGGCTTCATCCTGGGCATCGCTCAGCGCCTTCTCGGCGGACTCCGCCTTGGCGGTGGCCTTCTGGCGCATCTCGGTGGCTTCTTCGCGAAGCTTGGCGGCCGCCTGGTCGGCTTCATGCGTGGTCTGGGCTGCCTGCTTCTTGGCCTTTTCGAGAATCCGGCCAGCCTCCTCCTGCGTCTCCCGGGCGGAGTCACGAGCGGCTGTGAGTGCTTCGTTGGCCTCGGCGAGGGCCTGCTTGGCCTGCTCGCGGGCGTCGGCGAGAACCGCTTCGGCGTCTGACCGGGTGGCTTGCGCCTCAGTCGTGGCCTCGGCGACGATCGTCTTGGCCTTCTCGTCGGCTTCGACGAGGGCATCCTGGCGGCGCCGGGCCTCGTCGAGAAAACGGCGGGCCTTTCCAAGGAGGTTCTCGGATTCGATCTTGGTGGCGGCGGCAAGCTCTTCGGAGGCGGCCAGGGCGCCGGCACGCTCCTGCTCGGCGGCGCGCAGCACCTCCTGGGCGCTGCTGCGGATCTCGGATGCCTTGCTGCGAGCGGCGGTGAGGATCGCAGCGCTCTCCTGCTCGGCGGTGGTGACCTTTTCCGCCATCGTCTCGGCGGCGGTGAGCTTCGCCTCCGCAATGGACACGAGCGAGGAGTACTTCTCGGCGGAGGCAGCACGGAGGCCGGCGGCTTCATCCTGAATCTTCTTGGCTTCCTTCTCGGCCTCGGCCAGGACGGCGGTGGCCTGCTGCTCGGCCTCGAGCATGGTCTGGCGCGCCTGGCGGGCGGCTTCGGATACCGGTGCGGCCTGGTTCTCGGCTTCGGCGAGGAGGGCGGCAGCCTTTTCCTTGGCTTCGGCGATCTCGGATTCCATCTGGGAGGCGAGCTCTTCGCGAACCTCGACCTTGGCGTTCTTCAACGATTGGCGGGCGTCGGACAGCGCCTTCTCGAGCGCCTCGACGCGAGCCAGCTGGTCCGTTGCGGCTCGGCGCAATCGGGCGACATACTTGTCAACCTCAGAGGGCTCATATCCCTTGCGGACGACCTTGAAGTCCCCCTTCGGAAAGAGGTCGCGCGGCTTGGCTTCCGACACCATGGTGTTCTCCGTTTGTGTTAGCTCCGTATCCCTACAGGGAACCCCAAGTTCGGGAAGCTGTCAACACGCTCGGTGGTCAACGACCGCGTTAAGTGGCTACGGCGACCCGCCCGGGTTTACCCACACCGAAACCGTAGCACTCGCAGCCACCCCGGCACCCGGTGCCTGCTTCCAAACTCGCCCCGCCCGACTCTCGGCCGAAGCCGGATCGGCCTCGGGCTCTTCGATGAAATCCACCGGAATGCCATAGATGGCGAGCTGGGCGGACGCCTCCTCACGGGTCATGCCCAGCACCCGGGGGACGACGGCGCCGGGCTCTGGTCCGGCCACTGTGAGGGTCACCCGGGAGCCAGCCCGGGCGGGAACGCCGGGATCGGGCGCCTGGCCGAAGATGGTGCCCTGCGCGAGGGTTCCGCCGTCTTCCCAATCCAGGCGAACCTCGTACCCGGCGCGGTTCAACGCGCTCACGGCCTCGCTCAGCTCGATACCGATCACCGGCGGTACCTCCCCGGCGCCGATGCCGACGATGCCAGACGGATTGTGAATGGGACAGATCACCGTCGGGACCTGGTCGGGTGGAAGGTGGAGGCGTTGGATGTTCTCATGGGGGCAGAGCGGCCCGGCCAGATAGCCGGTGGAGAGGTCGATGTCGACGTCGACGGTGCCATCGTCGCCGACGACGGCGAGTTGCGAGTAGGGGACTGTGGCGAGGGCATTCAGGGAGAACAGCGCCCAGATCTCGGCCGGCCAGCGACCCCCGGTCACGGTCACCGGGGTGAGCGGCTCCTCCATGATGTGGTTTTCCTCGGCGTAGCCGACCCACACCGAGGTGA
This sequence comes from Acidimicrobiia bacterium, assembly GCA_013002865.1. Classification (GTDB taxonomy): domain Bacteria; phylum Actinomycetota; class Acidimicrobiia; order Spongiisociales; family SHLN01; genus SHLN01. The sequence continues at coordinate 3,248 of JABDLU010000116.1, read as the reverse complement.
CGAGCTCCGGCGTGTACCCCACAAACCAGGCATCGCGGTGGTCTTGCGAGGTGCCGGTCTTGCCCGCGATCGGCCGGCCGATCCGGGCCCGCTGGCCGGTGCCACGGGTGACGACCTCGGTCAGGGCGGCGGTGACTCCGTCGGCAATCGTGTGGTCGATGGCCTCGGCGATCTCCGGCTCCTGTTCGATCACCACCTCACCGTCGTGGGTCTCGATTGCCGTGAAGAGAACGGGCGAGACATGCAGGCCATCGGCCGCGAAGGTTCCGTATGCCGACGCCATTTCGAGCGGCGTGACTTCCTGCGCACCGAGCGCGAGTGAGTGGAAAGGCTCGAGCGCGGAGGTGATCCCGACTCGTTCGGCCAGTTCTTGAACCGTGGATGGCCCGACGTCGTCCATCAGCCGGGCGTACACCACGTTGACTGAATAAACCGTGGCCTCTAGAACCGTCAGGGGCGGGAACGCCGAGTTGTTGTAGTTCTCGACGGTCCAGATGCGCGAATCAGTCTGGATGTCGACCTCCCGGCCGGCCTCATAGACGTCATACAGATCGATGCCCTGCTCGAGTGCCGCCGCCAGCACAAAGGGCTTGAATGCCGAGCCGGGCTGGCGATGCCCTTGGGTGGCGAGGTTGAACTGGGCGATCGGATCGTCCTCGTCGTAGAAATCCTCTCCGCCGACGATGGCCTTTACGTAGCCGGAGCGGGGGTCGATCGAGACGACGGCGGCGTCCGGCCCATCCTCCGCCACCATCACTGCAGCCACCGCCTGCTCGGCGGCCTCCTGGATGGCCGGTTCCAGGGTGGTGAAGATTCGAAGCCCGCCCTGGAACAGCGCGTTGTAACGATCGGTGGGAGTCTCGCCCAGGCGCGGGTCGTCGAGTAGCTGCTGCTTGAGCTCCTCCACGAAGTAGGGGTAACGGGATCTCGCCAGCCGGCGCGTTGGGGGAGCGAGCTCGATCTCTTCCAGGCTGGCGGCGGTCGCCTCGGCCGCAGAGACATAGCCCTGCTCGACCATCTTCTCCAACACGATCTTGCGCCGAGCAAGGGCCGCCTCTGGCTCGGTGCGGGGATTGGTGGCTCCGGGAAGCTGGATCAGCGCGGCGAGCAAACTCGACTCGGCCAACGTGAGGTCGGCTACGTCCTTGCCGAAGTAGTGGACGGCCGCCGTCCCGATGCCGTAGGCCCCGTCACCCAGATAGATGGTGTTGAGGTATCGCTCGAGGATTTCCTCTTTGGTGAGGCCTTCTTCGAGTCGGACCGCCAGCGCCGCTTCCTCCAGCTTGCGGTCGTACGTTTCGGCGTTGGTGAGCAGCACGTTCTTGAGGTACTGCTGGGTGATCGTGCTCCCACCCTGCACGATGTCGCCTGCCTGGCCGTTGGCCTGGGCGGCCCGCAGAATGGCCCGCACGTCGACCCCGGGGTGGTCCCAGTACCGCTCGTCCTCGATGGCGACGACGGCGTCGATGAGGTGTCGGGGGATGTCGTCGTACACGACCAGGGTGCGGTCTTCGCCGGCATGCCAGTGGGCGAGAACGGAGCCGTCGGCGGCGTACACGATGGTGGTCAGGGCGCTCTCACCGATGCCCGGATCGTCCAGGGGATCTACCGTGAGACTGCATGCGCCGGCCACCAGCGCAAGCGCCAGCACGACCGGGGCCCAGCGTCGGTTCCCGCGTTTCATTAGCCGTCCTTACTCGCCCGCCACGGTACCGACGGGCACCCCGGTACCGGTGTATTTCGGGAACGCTGCCAACAGCGCGCGCCCTCGACGGAGTACCCGGCACACGCGAAGAACCGCCGCGCGGTCGGAAGTGAGCCGTAGTCTCGACTCGTGATGGATATCGAACGGCTGTTGCGAGGCACCGACACCGTCGTTCCGGAGGAGGAGTTCCGGGATCGGCTGGCCGAGGGCAAGCCGCTGCGCGTCAAGCTGGGCATGGATCCGACTGCGCCGACCGTGACGCTGGGATGGGCGGTCGTCCTGCGCAAGCTCCGCCACTTCCAGGAACAGGGTCACACGGCCGTGCTCATCGTCGGCGACTTCACCGCCCAGGTCGGGGATCCCTCCGGCAAGAGCGAGACCCGTAAGCGGCTGTCGGCCGACGAAGTCCGCGGCTATGCCGAGAACGTTCTGGAGGGCTTCAAGAAGGTCCTGATCTGGGACGACGAGGTCCTCGAGGTCCGCTACAACTCGGAGTGGCTGTCGCAGCTGGACATGGCGGACGTCCTCGAGCTGACGTCAAAGATGACCCTGGCGCAGATGCTGGAGCGGGATGACTTTGCCAAGCGATTCGGAGCCAACCAGCCGATCTCGATGATGGAGTTCATGTACCCGCTCCTCCAGGGCATGGACTCGGTGGCTATCGACGCCGACATCGAGCTCGGAGGATCTGATCAGCTGTGGAACAACCTGGTCGGACGCGAACTGATGGGGCGGTACGGCAAGCGGCCGCAAATGGTCATGACCCTTCCGCTGCTGGTCGGAACCGACGGCGTGCAGAAGATGTCGCAGTCACTCGGCAACTACATCGGTGTCGACGACGAACCGGGCGACATGTTCGGCAAGGTCATGTCGATTCCCGACGAGGCGATGGAACAGTACTTCCGGCTGGCGACCGGAATGGAGGAGAACCGGATCGATCAGATTCTCGGCGAACTGGCTGATGGCTCCGCTCACCCCGGTGAGATGAAACGGCTGCTCGGGCGGGACATCGTCGAGCTCTATCACGGAGTTGACGCCGCCATCGATGCGGAAGCCGCTTTCGATCGGATCTTCCGTCAAAAGGACGCCCCCGACGAGGTGCCCGACCACATCGCCGGGGAGGGCGACCCGGTCTGGCTACCGGGACTGCTCAAGGATGCCGGCCTCGTGAAATCGTCGAGCGAAGGCAAGCGCCTGGTTTCTCAGGGCGCGGTGAAGATCGAGGGCGAGACCGTCGGCGGCGAAGAAGTTGCTCGCACCGAGTTGCTCGGTCGCGTCGTCCAGGTCGGTAAACGGCGTTTCGTACGATTCGTCGACGGCTAGCTGTCGTCCCGCGAGAACGAGACGAGCGGGACATAGAACCACGACCAGGCCACGATGAGGGTGACGACGGTCACGGCAATGGTGGCTGGCAGACTTCTGGTCACCACGCTCACCACGAGGTAGACGGCTGCCCCGAGGGCCACGGCGAACAGCGACGTGCCGGCGATCGTCATCCGGACCGCCGAGTGCAGGTGGGCAGGGGAGTGGCGGCGAACTCCGG
>JABDLU010000100.1 GCA_013002865.1 Acidimicrobiia bacterium | reverse complement strand
TCAGAAACTCTCCCCGAACGTCATGACGCCGCGGATGCCGAGGCCCATGACGAACAGGAGGAACAGGCCCCACCGGAGGCCGGCGTTCTTCTGAAGCTGCCAGCGGTAGACGTACCCGAAGGTGAGGGTGAACAGGATGACGAACCCGTAGAACATGTGCTGGCTTCCGGGGCGGCGGTCCTGCTGATAGAGATACACGCCGGCCAGCACCTGGACAACCATGGCCGCGATGGCGGTGCCACCCAGCCACCAGAACCACCGCGGCAGCTCCCGCCGGCGGACAAATGCCAATGCGACCACCCCTGCAACGCCGCTCAGCACGATCGCAGCCCAACCAAAAGACGTGTGGAAGCCGGCCATGCCGGCAGGCTACCCACCTCACGGTGGCACCCCCGGGCGGTTGCATCCCGGAATCCGGGGGTTGCCGGGCGTAGCATGGCCGCCAACCATGCAAGGGAGGTCGCATGCTGCTCGATGGGAAGCGGCTCCTGATTACGGGAGCCCTCAACGACAAGTCGATCGGCTGGCATGTGGCCCGGGTGGCGATCGACGAAGGTGCCGAGATCGTCTTGACCGGTTTCGGACGGGGCATCAGTCTCACTCAGCGGGTTGCCAAGCGTCTCCCGGTCACTCCCGACGTGGTCGAGCTCGACATCAACGATCCTGATCACGTCGATGCCCTCGCTGCCGATCTGGGCCAGCGCTGGGGTGGGGTCGACGGAGCGCTGCATGCGATCGCCTTCGCCCCCGAGGACGCGCTGGGAGGCAATTTCCTGCATACGCCGGCAGAGAGTGCGGCTACGGCGTTCACCACCTCGGCGTTCTCGCTGAAGACGCTGGCGGTCGGGTTGCGTCCCCTGATGCAAAAGGCCGGGGGAGGGGCCCTGGTGGCGATGGACTTTGACAACACCCAAGCCTGGCCCGCCTACGACTGGATGGGCGTCGCCAAGTCGGCCCTGCAGTCGGTGGTCCGCTATCTGGCGCGCGACCTGGGAGCGGACGGCATCCGGGTCAATGCCGTATCGGCCGGACCGCTCGGCACGGTAGCCGCCAAGTCGATCCCCGGATTCGAGCGCTTCGCCGAGGTGTGGGACAAGCGGTCGCCCCTGCCGTGGGACACGGGCAACCCTGACCCGGTGGCCCGGATGGTGTGCGTGCTACTGAGCGACTGGGCCGTCGCTACCACCGGTGAGATCGTCCATGTTGACGGGGGCTTCCACGCGATCGCGGCTGGGGTCGACGAGTAGCATCCCCTGGCCGACCTCGATGGTCGGCCTGGCATCTGCTTCGGCTCGCGGGAACGCCACGACGAAGGTCGCCCCCGAACCCGGGGTTCCTTCCAGCCACACCCGGCCATGCATGGCTTCGGTGAGGTCTTTCACGATGTTGAGGCCGAGCCCGGTGCCACCCTTGAAGCGGGTGTCGGGCCGCTCGATCTGGGTGAACCGCTCGAAGATGGTCTGCTCGTACTCGTAGGGGATCCCCTCGCCGTGGTCGATCACCGAGACCCACACCTCGTCCTCCACCGTTCGGGCCGTCACCTCGATGCGAGATTCGCTGGCGTACTTGCGGGCGTTGTCCAGCAGATTGGTGAGGACCCGTTCGAGGTGGTCGGGGTCGAATGCCACAGGGGGGAGCAGCGGTGCTATCTCCAGGTCGACGTGTTCCGTCCAGGCCGGGACCCGGTTGACGAGCTGGCGGATGATGTCGCCGACGTCGCCGACTTCGAGTCGAATCGGGAGCGCCTGGTTGTCTATCTTCGACACGGTCAGGAGATCTTCGATGAGGGTCTTGAGCCGGTTCGCCTGGGTGGAGGCCGAGTCGAGCAGGCTGCGGGCAACCTCGTTCTCGGGGGCCAACTCGGGGCGGGCCAGGGTCGAAAGCGCTCCGATGACCGACGTGAGCGGCGTGCGGAGCTCGTGGCTAACCACCGACACGAAGTCCGACTTGAGCTGGGCCAGCTCGCTCATGCGCCGTCCGGTCTCCTGGGCCTGCTGATAGCGAGCGAGGTGGTTCAGAACCAGGCCGGCCGGTGTCGACAGCAGCTCGAGCGCCGACAGATCGCGGGCGGTGAAGTCGGTGGCCTTGTCCGCCACCAGCAGAACACCGATCGTCGATCCCTCGACCCGCAGCGGGACGGCCGCTACCCGTTCAACACCGAGGTCGGCCAGCAGCTTGTCGTGGGCGATATCGGCTTCGGTGAGGGTATTGCGGAGGTAGGTCTTGCCAGAGGTGAACACCGTACCGGCGGTCGAGTCCCCGGCCGGGTCGAACCGGTAGCCCTCGGCCTCGAGGGCCTGGCCGGCCACCCATAGCGGAGACAGTGCAACCAACGCCTCCGCTTCGGGATCATGGAGGATGACCAGCCCCACCTTGGCACCGATGTACCCGGCGGTACGGGCCACCAATTCAGGGAGCACTTTTGGCAGATCACCGCCGCCAATGGTGCGGGAGACTTCGTACAACTGGAGCAGCTCGCTCTCCCGGCGAGCCAGCGTCTCACGTTGAGTGTCGAGGTCGTGCAGTTGCCGCAAGGTGGCGCTGGCTTGCTTGCGGAGCTCATGGGCGGTGACACCGACGATGACACCGGTCGCCAGGAGTGCGACGACCCGCAGCATCAGATCCCGGGTGGTCATGTCGAGCGGGCTATACGAGACCGCGGCGACGTAGGTGCCGATCGCGGCCACCGACGTCGCGCCGAATGCGACAGGCGGCAAGAGCACGGCAGCAAACAGAACCAGCCACACCGCGGCGACGAACAGTCCTAGCAGCGACTCGTGGTATTCCGCGGTCGTGATGAGCACGATCATGAGCAGTAGCAACCACAGGGTGGCAAACACCGAGAAGCTGGCGCGATGGGAAACACGGCGCCACGGCACGGTGCTGAACACCAGCAACCCGCCGGCGAGGCCGGCCAGCGACCACACGAGGCCGGGCTGCTCGAGGTCGCCCGCATCCCAGGCAAGGGCGGCGTAGGTCGCCAGAATGATCCAGCTGCCGGCCAGGCCGGCACGCACGGAAAGCACCCGGGAGTCGGATCGCACATCTTGTCTGCGACGGCTCCGTGAGACGCTGAAGCGCCGGCCTTGCTTGCGATACTCGCGAGCCTGGGCGCGCATCTTGGATATTGCCAGAGCGTTCTGTGTTGCAAGATCCCGCGCCTCGGCCTTGGTCGACTTGCGGGCGGCGGCAATGTGGCGGCGCAGTTCCCGACGGTTCCAGTCGCCGGCCGGGATGACTGAGGCCAGATGCTCGGTGTTGCGGGCCCGGCCCTTGGCGTCTGCAACCTGGGCGGCACCCACCCGCTTGAGCGTCTTGATCGCTTCCTGCGCCTTGCGGTGGTTGTCCAGCGCCATCGACCGGCTCTCTGCCGCGGCAGCGCGTCGTTCCTGGCGGGATGTCGGCGGTGTCGCTGATGGGGTCGGAGGCGGCTCGAGTGGTGGTGGGTCTACCGGCCGGTCAGGCTGGGCGACGGGAGCCATGCCCCGTTTGCGACCCTTCTTCTTTTCGGCCCGCTCGGCCTTCTTCAGTGCTTTGTTCCAGCGCTTGACCTGCTGTTTGGCGAGGCGGCGTTCGGCCCGCTCGGAGCGCCGGGTCGGCTCAACTGGCTCCTCGGTGGGCATCTCGGCCGGCGGAGGGGCCGGTGCGGGCATTGACGCGACCGGGGTATCGGCTGGTGCCGGGTCCGGCACCCCGGCGGGTCGCGGAAGCCGGGAGCGGCTGCGGAGATGATCGATGGAAGCCTGCAACCTGCTATCCCCGACCTCCGGTCTTGGAGCAGGCTGGGAGACCACGTCCGGGGAGGCAGGAGCGGGCGCCGGGGCCACAGTGGCCCGCGGCGGTGGACCGGCGTCCAGGCCGGGAATCGACTGCTCGAGACCGGGCGAGGTGGACTCCGGTGCGCCCTGGCGGCGGGCCGTGCGCTTCGACCGCTTGCGCGGCCGGAGACCGGACATCTCGTCGTAGATGCTGTTTCCCATCCCTATCCGTCGGTAACCTCGGCTCGTGGCGGTGGTACTAGTCCTTTTCGGTGGAAAATCAGCCGAACATGAGGTTTCTTGCGCTTCGGCAGCGACAGTCGCCGACTCGCTGGTCGCGGCCGGGCATACGGTGGAACTGGTCGGCATCGATGTTTCTGGTGGGTGGCACCGCGCCGACGGTGCACAGCGTCCCCTCTCGCCTGACGGGCCGCCGGTCTCGCTATCTGTCCCGGACGGCCTGCTGGCACATTCTGGGGGGTCGGTGCCCTTCGATGTGGTGTTTCCCGTGCTGCACGGCCCGTTCGGAGAAGACGGCACGATGCAGGGCGTGTTCGAGGTAGCCGGGATCCCCTACGTCGGGGCCGGTGTCCTGGCCTCGGCTGCGGCCATGGACAAGGACGTCGCCAACCGCTTGTTTGAGCAGGCCGGCCTGCCGGTCGCGGCGTCGATGACTGTCCACCTCGAGCACTACGAGCCTGCCGTAGATGACCGGCTCGTCGAATCGCTCGGATTGCCGCTGTTCGTCAAGCCCGCCTCGCTGGGGTCCTCGGTGGGTATCTCGAAGGTTCGAGAGCGGTTCGAGCTACCCGACGCCCTGGCCACCGCCTTCAAATACGGTGACAAGGCGGTCGTTGAAGAATCGGTGACGGCTCGTGAGATCGAGGTCGCCGTGCTGGACGGTCCCGAGACGTCCATCCCGGGAGAGATCGTCTCGGCCGATTGGTACGACTACGACGCCAAGTATCAGGACGATGCCACCGAGCTGAAAGTCCCGGCACCACTACGGGACGAGCAAGCCGACCAGGTGCGTGATCTTGCCGGCCGGGCGTTCGAGGTCCTCGGTGTGCGTGGTCTGGCCCGGGTCGATTTCTTCCTCGAGGAAGATGGGCGCGGGTTCCTCATCAACGAGCTCAACACGATGCCCGGATGCACGGCACGCTCGATGTTCCCCATGTTGTGGGAGGCGAGCGGGGTGCCGAACCCGGAGTTGTTCGATCGGCTGGTGCGATCGGCGATGCGGTAGGGGGCTAGAGCGAAACCACCGGGCACGTCACGGTGCGGACGATCCCCGACACGGACGGGACCTTGCTAGCGACCAGCTTGCCGAGTGAGTCGATGTCCTCGGCCTGGGCGTCGACGATCACGTCGTATGGCCCGGTCACGGCACTCGACCGCACGACGCCTTCGAGATCGGCCAGGGCAGCTGCAACGGAGGCCGCCTTGCCCACCTCTGTCTGAATTAGCACGAACGCTTCGACCAATGTTCCTCCTCGGAATGAAATCTGATCCGGACTCTAGGCCAGCGGACTGGAGGCTGCGATGTCGAGCGGCCTAGTAACCGTCGCTGCCGAATCGGAGGCGGGTCGCATAGTCAACGCCGTCCTCGCTCTTCAGGTCGAAGTTGACCCGCTGGCCCTGCCGGAGCATGCGAAAGATGCTTCCGTCGAGCGATCCGGGCCGCAGGAAGACCTTCTCCCGGTTGTCCTCCCGGATGATCACGCCCACCCCCGACTGTGGGTCATACACCTGAACGACGCCTTGCATGGTCGGGGAGTATAGGAGGGGAGGTCGACGGTCGACCGTCGACTGTCAACTGCCAGAAGCCTGGTCAGTGGTCAGTGGTCAGTGGTCAGTGGTCCGTGGTCGGTGGTCGGTGGTCGGTGGTCGGTGGTCAGCGGGTGGCGGGTCGGAGGAAGCTGGTGAGGGCGACGGTGCCGGGGCCGAATTGTACGTCGAGCCAGGCCTGGGCGGCGTCGCCGGTGACGGCCATGACCGACACCTCGATGCGGCCGGTGAACTGGTTGGACGATCCCGACGCGCCGAAACCGGCATGGATGCCGGCATCCTTCGCCGCCGGCGTGAAGATGGCGTCGAAGACCTCATCCTGGAGCTCAGAAAGCTCAGCCAGCGGCCGAACGCCCTCGCTGACACAGAGCGGTCCGCCGTAGATGTCGGATAGGGCGGCGCGGTGCAGGTCGAGGTCGCCGATGAAGCTGAAGTTGGCTACATACGAGGCCGGGCCATAGGTCGACTCGTCGGGTGAGTCGTCGAGGTTGTCGACCCACAGACCGGCGAAGCCGGGTTGGTCCCCGGCGTAGCGACGGGCCTGCTCGAAGGCTTCGTCGGTAGCCGTTGTCGCGTCCGTCACCACCCACCCGCCATCCGGTTCAGGGCAGGGCGAGGTGACATCGGGCGGCTGGTAGGGAACCCGGTCGGGGTCGTCCTGCGCCGGCGGCTCGGTCAGCACGAGGGCGGTGCCATCGAAGGTTCCGGCCACCCGGGCGGTTGCCCAGGTGGTATCTCCCGCTTGCTCGGCCCAGGGAACGTCGTTCCAGTCCAAACCCACGATCGGCAGACCGCTGCATTGGGGCGGCAGCGAGTCCGCGACGGCCGTGCACAGGTGGGGCCCCACCCCGGCCTTGTCGAGAACGGTGCCGAATGCGACGTATCGAAGATCGGGATCGGACGGGAGGGTGGTCGTGGAGGAAGGAGTCGTGGCGGACGGTGAGGCGCCCGCCGTCGTCGGAGCGGTGGAGGCGCTCTCGCCACAGGCGGCCACCACCAGGGCGAGACAGGCGACCAGGAGCGTGGTGCGTTTCATGCAGTTCAGACGTTGGGAGGAGCGATCCGGTTCCGCCACCTACCGCTCGGCGTGCTCGATCGGGTCGGAGGGGGCTTTCTCCCGTTTGGCGAGGAAGAGGAAGGGCACCGCCGCTACCTGGATGACCGAACTGACCACGTAGGAGGCCGAATAGCTATAGACGTCGGCCACGCGGCCGAGGGCGGGCTGGGTCACCACGCCTCCCGCCGAGCTCATGAGGGCATCGAAGGACAAGACGGTGGCGCGCTGGTCCGAGTCGATCAGGCCGTTCACGTAGGCCTGGCGCATCGGCATGCTCGCCGCGAACGTCAGCGCCCAGACGACCAGCAGCGCGATGGCGACCCAGAAGCTGGAGGTGAGGCCGATGGCGAGCAGCATCAGGGTGCTGATCATCCCGGCCAGGATCAACACGTGGCTGCGATAGTTGAACAGCTTGCGAACGAACGGCACCACCAGCCCGCCGATAATCTGGGCGCCCGCCACGATCGCCGCCGCCAGTCCGGCGATCCCGTAGGCGTTGGGATCTCCATACAGCTCGAGCAAGTACGGCTGCAGGGCGTAGAAGGCGTAGACCCCGACGCCACCGGTGAATGGTGCCGCCAGCATTAGCCAGCGAATGGGAGGGTTGCGCCATCCGCTGTCGAGTGATGCCTCGAGCACGCGTCGCACTTCGGCGGTCGGGCTGGCTCCCCGGCGGGGCTCGAACCCGACGTCGCGCATGAGCAGGAACGCCGATCCCAGGGTGAGACCGAGCAGCACCGCCCGCAGCACATAGGGGACACCGAGGTTGGAAACCTGAGCGATGAACCCGCCGGCCACCGATCCGGTCAGCATGGCAACGCCGGCGGTGGTCTGACCCTTGGCGAACACCGACTCGAGGTCGCCCTCGAACTCCGAGGCGTTGAGGGCATCCACCAGCCAGGCCTCGACCGCCCCTGAAAAGAACGTAAACCCGAGCCCGATGAGGACGGAGGCGATCACCCAGCCCCAGAACGGAGCCTCGACCTGCCACATGAACAGATACAGCAGGGTGGAAACGAGCAGCGTGGCCGCCCCAAGCAAGTACGAGGCGCGCCGCCCCCAGGTGTCGGCGACGACCCCGGTAGGCACCTCGAACAGGACCTGGCCGGCGGTGAAGGCGGCGTTGGCGCCGAACGCCTCGGCGTTGCTCAGCCCGGCATCGAGCAGGAAAAGCGTGTTGACGCCCCAGATGAACGAGGCGGCGAGGGTCGACAGCAGGGTCAGGAGCAGATAGATCCGCTGGATTCGACGAGCCGCATCTGGCATTGGTGGACCCTACCGGTTTGGCGGCCGCAGGCGACCGTAGGATCGTCGGGATGGACCTGGTCAATGTCTTCGATTTCGAAGAGGCGGCGCGAGCGGCGTTGGACCGCAACGCCTTCGACTACTACCTCCACGGGGCCAACGACGAGGTGACGTTGCGCGATAACCGCGCCGCCTTCGACCGCATCCGCCTCCGCTACCGCATCCTGGCCGGTATCCGCGACCGGGATCTCACGACCTTATTGCTGGGTCATCAGCTGAGCATGCCTGTCCTGGCAGCTCCTACTGCGTTCCACAAGCTCGCCCACCCCGACGGGGAGCTCGCGACGGTGGCCGGGGTGGGTGCCGCAGGAACGGGGATGTTCCTGTCGACCCTGTCGACGGTGGCCATGGAGGAGGTCGTCGCGGCCGCTGCCGGGCCGGTGTTCTTTCAGCTCTACATCTACAAGGACCGTGAGCTGACCCGCGACCTCGTGGCCCGGGCGGTGGCGGCGGGCTGCTCGGCCATTGCGCTGACGGTTGATGCGCCGGTGTTCGGGAAGCGAGAGCCCGACATTCGCAACCGGTTCCACCTGCCAGAAGGCATTGCGATCGAGAACGCCGCCCCGGCCGGGTACGGCGGGTTCCCGGACGACCCCGGTGGGTCCGGCCTCACCGGCTATGTGAACTCGCTGATGGATCCGTCGATCTCGTGGGATGACCTCGAGTGGCTGGTGGCCGCCAGTCCGATCCCGGTCCTGATCAAAGGAGTGGTCCGCGGCGACGACGCCGCCCGCTGCGCCGAGCACGGGGCCTCCGGGATCGTCGTCTCAAATCACGGTGGCCGTCAGCTCGATACGTCGATCGCCACGATCGACGCATTGGCCGAGGTGGTTGATGCGGTCGACGGCAGGCTCGACGTTCTGCTCGACGGTGGTGTTCGGCGCGGCACGGACGTCGTCAAGGCGCTGGCGCTGGGAGCGAAAGCCGTGCTGCTCGGCCGACCGATCCTGTGGGGCCTGGCGGTCGATGGATCACGGGGTGTTCAGGCGGTACTCGACATCATCCGCGACGAGCTCGACACCGCCATGGCCCTGTGCGGTGCCAGCACCCTGGACGAAATCACCCCGGACTTGGTGGTGTAGCCAGTTGCCGGTCGCCGGTCGCCGGTCGCCCGACCCCCGTCCCCCGATTTCTCTGGCCATTGACCATTGACCATCGACCACTGACCGGCAGCGGCGCAGCCGCTGCGCCGTTCAGACTTTTTCGATCTTCCCGGCCTTGATGCAGGAGGTGCAGACGCGGATGCGCTTGGAGTTGGTGCCGTCTTTGACGCGCACGCGCTGGATATTGGGGTTCCAGCGCCGGCTGGAGCGCTTATGGGAGAAGCTGACTTGCTTCCCGAACCACGGCTGCTTACCGCAGACTTCACATTTGGCTGACATACGAGACCTCCGAGCGGCGAAAGCGTAACACGCCGGCGGCCGTCCGCCAGGTGGTGTCCGGGCCGGTCCATATACTCGCCCCCGATGGCAGATGCTTCAACCGGCGGGGAACGCACCCTCGCCTACCTCTCGACGATTCCGGTTTCCCGCGTCAAGAACCTGACCGGCAAGCGAGCGACCGCACTGGCGTCGGCCGGCATCGAGACAGTGGTTGATCTGCTCTTTCACGTGCCTCGCCGCTACATCGACCGTTCGACCTCTGCCGCGATTGCCGATGCACCGCTCGGTGAGGAAGTGACCGTGGTGGCCACCGTGCAGAAGATGACGGTTCGCCGCGTTCGGCGCAACCTGAGCATCATCGAAGCGACCCTGTATGACGGCGAGACCTACCTGTTCGCCACCTGGTTCAACCAGGTGTTCCGATCCCGGCAGCTTCCCGAGGGAACCGAGGTGGCATTGTCCGGCAAGATCGAACGCCAGCGCGGCCGGCTGCAAATGAAGAGCCCTGATGCCGACGTGCTCGACCGCCCCGGCGAGTCGCTCGTCACCGGGCGGGTGGTGCCCGTTCACTCCACCGTCAAGGGCGTCACGCCGGGGCATCTCCGCCGGGGCATCCACAATGCCGTGACCCGCTCGCTGCCGGTTGCCGATCCGGTCGAAGAAGACGTGCTCGATCGGCTCGATTTGATGGACCGCTCAGCGGCGATCGAATCTATCCACTTCCCGGAGAAGCTCGAGGAGGTGGAGCCCGCCCGGAACCGGCTGGCGTTCGACGAGCTGTTCCGGCTGGAAGTCGCTCTGGCGCTTCAGAAACGGCGCCAGATCGACGACGCCGTCGGGATTGCGCACCCGATCGCCACCGACGGATTGCTCACCGATCTGGTCGACGGGCTGCCGTTCCCGCTGACGTTTGCCCAGGAGCGGGTGATTTCGGAGGTGCGAGAGGACATGGCACGCCCCCATCCGATGCATCGGCTGTTGCTCGGTGACGTCGGGGCGGGCAAGACCGTCGTCGCGGTGGCCGCCATGCTCACCGCCGTCGACGGCGGCCATCAGGGTGCGGTGATGGCCCCCACCGAGGTGCTGGCCGTTCAGCATTTTCTCAGCATCGGGGCCCTCCTGGCCGGGGCCGGTCTCGCGCCGCCGATCGAAGCCAACGGCATGGGCAGCCTGTTCTCCCCGCCGGAAACCGAGCGTCCGGTTCGACTCGCCCTGCTCACCGGGTCGAATGCCGAGGTCAACTATCGGGATTCCATCACTCGCCGCGAGCTGGTCGACGAGATCGCGGCGGGCGAGGTCGACATCGTCGTTGGCACGCACGCCCTCATCCAGGAAGGGCTCGATTTCCATCGCCTGGGCGTGGCCGTGGTCGACGAGCAGCACCGGTTCGGGGTCCACCAGCGGGTGGAGCTGCGCGAGAAAGGGGCAGACGCCGAGCCCGACCTGCTCATCATGACGGCAACGCCCATCCCGCGCACGCTATCGATGACGCTGTACGGCGATCTCGATGTCAGCGCCATCGGCCGCGACGAGATGCCGCCCGGCCGGCCGGAGGTCAAGACGACGGCGCTCCCGAAGACACCGGCGGCCGAACAGCGCTGGCTGAAACGCATCGTTGAGGAAGCGGCGGCCGGACATCAGACCTTCGTGGTATGCCCGCTCGTTGAAGACAGTCCCAAGGTGGAGGCGTCGTCGGCCACCGCCGAATGGGAGCGGCTCAGCCGCCTGCTGCCTGATCTGCGGGTCGGGCTGCTTCACGGCCAGATGGCTCCCCGTGACAAAGCAGCGGTCATGGCCAGTTTCCGGGACCAGGAGCTGGACGTCCTGGTCGCCACCACCGTCATCGAGGTGGGAATCGACATCCCGCATTCGACGGTCATGGTCATCGAGGACGCCGACCGGTTTGGTCTCTCGCAGCTCCACCAGCTGCGGGGGCGGCTGAGCCGTGGGGTCGGCCCCAACTATTGCTACCTGGTGGCGGAGCCGACGACGACCGAGAGCGAGGAGCGTCTCGCCGCCATGGTGGCGTCCGACGACGGGTTCGTGCTGGCCGAGGAAGACCTGCGAATTCGCGGGCAGGGCACCGTCTTCGGCGCCCGCCAGGCAGGCAGCGCCGACCTGCGCATCGCCGACATCCTGCGTGACACCCAGCTGCTGATCGACGCCCGGCGGGAAGCCTTCGCCCTGGTGGCGGAGGATCCGGAGCTGACCGATCATCCCGACCTAGCCCAGGAGGTGCGAGCCCTGTTGGGTGACGCCATCGCCTGGTTGTTCGTGTCGTGAGAGTCATCGCCGGGCAGGCCAAGGGTCGGCGCCTCAAGACGCCGGCGGGTCAGGGCACACGGCCGATGATGGACCGCGCCAAGGAGGCCCTGTTCTCGTCGCTGGGCTCCCGCGTCACCGGGGCAGACGTGCTCGACCTCTATGCCGGCTCGGGTGCGCTTGGTATCGAGGCGCTCAGCCGCGGTGCCGCCGCAGCGGTGTTCGTCGAGCACGGCTGGAAGGCGTTGCAGGCGCTGCGCGCCAACCTGGAGGCGGTCGGCCTCGGCGGCGAGATCATCGGCGGGACGGCCGAGGAGTTCCTCTCGACCACCGACCGGTCGTTCACCCTGATGTTCATTGACCCCCCGTACCGGCTGTCGCTAGCGTTGCTGGGGGACGTGCTGGCGGCGGCTGCCGACCGGCTGGGGAACGGAGGAGTGATGGTCGTGCATCGGCGAGCAGGTGAGGCCGCTCCACCCGCGCCACCCGGTCTCTCCCGCATCGACGACCGCCGCTACGGGGACACGCAACTCTGGATCTACCAGCGGGACGAGTCATGACCGTCGCGGTGGTCCCCGGGAGCTTCGACCCGCCGACCCTCGGCCATGTCGACGTGATCTCCCGAGCGGTCGAGGTTTTCGACCGGGTCCTCATCGCCGTGGTCGCCAACCCATCGAAGACGCCGTTGTTCAGCTCCGCCGAGCGCATCGAGATGCTGACCGACATCTGCGCTGATTGGCCGAACGCCGAAGTGGATGCGTTCGACGGGCTGCTGGTCGAGTTCGCCCGGGACCGGGGGGCCGTGGTGATCGTCAAAGGCTTGCGGGCCGTCGCCGACTTCGAGTACGAGCTGCAGATGGCCCAGATGAATCAGCACCTCTCCGGAGTGCAAACCGTGTTCTTGCCGACGAGCCCCGAACACGCCTACCTGTCTTCCTCGCTCGTCAAAGAGGTAGCCCGGTTCGGCAGCTCACTCGAAGGGCTCGTCCCTCCCGTGGTCGCCACAGCGTTGAAGGAGCGATTCCAATGACCGATGATTTCGATCTCGACGAGGCCATCGAGGCCGAGGAGGCGCCCTCGAGCGTCGGCGAACTTCAGGACATCGTCGAAGAGCTCATCCTGACCGTCGAGCAAGCTCGTGGCATCCCCATGTCCGGCAACGCGTCGCTTCCACGGGTGGAGTTTGGGGATCGCCTCCGCGACCTCAAAGATCGCCTGCCCGAGGAGCTGCGCGCTGCCCGCTGGATGGTCCGCGAACGAGCCGCCTTCATCGCCCAGACCAACGAGCAGGCCCAGGAAGTGATGCGGCGGGCCAAAGAAGCCGCCGCCCGCATGGTCTCGGAGACCCAGGTGATGACCGAAGCGGTCGAAGAGGCCAACATCTTGGTTCGCAACGCCGAAGACGAGGCCCGCGCTATTCGGCTACACGCCGAGGACGTGGCCGAGTCCTCTTATGAGCACATCGAAACCCTGCTCATCAACCTGCTCGAGCGGGTCCGGGACCGCCGGGCCGAGCTGCACCAGGCCCGGCCCGAGCCGCCCGAGGTCCCGATCTCCGAATGATCGGTCGCCGGTAGCCGGTCGCCAGTCGCCAGTCCCCAGTAGTCAATCCACTGGTAGCTGGTCGCTGGCTCAGCAGCGGGCGCTGGTTGTCGGTGAGGACCCAGGGGCCTTGCCGGTGCGTCAGTTGCTCTCGAGAGCGGTGACGCGCTCCTCGAGAGCGGCGAGCCGGGCTTCGAGCTTCGTGAGCGCGTCTTCCGGCGGGGCCGATTCCGTGGCAGGTGCCGGGCGGGGGGCATCGGAATTGCCCAGCAGATGGCGATGGCGGGCTTCCTTCTCGCCGGGCCTGCGCTCGAGCCGGATGGTCAGCGGTTCATCTCGGGTCTGCAGGCCTGCGAGCACCGCCTCGACCTGCTCAACCGACGGGAAGTCGCAGTAGCGCTCGGTGCGGAGCCGGAGCTCACCGGCCGTCTGCTCGCCGCGCAGCATCAAGACCGCCAGCAGCGATGCCTGCTCAGTGTCGATCTCGAGCATGTCGTCGAGCGCGTGCTTGTACTTGGCAGACCGGCCACCGGGGGAGCGCACCGCCCGCACCAAGCCCCTCTCTCGCAAGGCGTTGATTCCATCGAGCACCTCGGCTTCCGAGAAGCTCGTGACCGGGTCTCGGTTGGTCTTCTGGTTGGCCGCCGCGGTCAGTGCGTTGATCGTCAACGGGTAGTACTCCGGCGTGGTCATCTGCTTTTCGATGAGACACCCGAGCAACCGAAGCGACAACTCATCCAGGTCGAGATCCATGGAAGGCAGGATAAACGGGGAGGAGAGCGGGACCGTCAGTGACACCCAATCGAGAACACAGGAACGCGGTCTCACCCCCCTCCTTGCCTCCCCCACTCGCTGGCGCTCGCGGGGGAGGTAACCACCGATTGCTGATTGCTGATTGCTGATTGCCCAACAGCCCCACCCTCGTATCCTTCGCCACCGTGAAATCATCACCGTTCCTTCTCGATGTGGGCGATTTGCTCACGCATCCGGGCGACAACCGTCCGGTGTCGTTCACCGCGCCCATCGAGGCCGCAGTCGATAACGCCGCAGTGATTGGCCCGATCGATGTGGATGGCCGACTTGAGGGTCTGACCGACGGGGTGTACCTCAAGGCTGTGGTCGAGGCTCCGGCCCGCCTGACCTGCAACCGGTGCCTGACCGACTGGGAGGAGGACCTGCAACTCGAGGTGCGCCAGCTGTTCGCCCGCCAGCCCGACGAAGACGGATACGCTGTCGACGAGCACTGGATCGACACCGAAGGTCCGATCCACGATGAAGTTATGCTTGCGCTCCCGCTGGTTCCGCTATGCCGTGACGACTGCCAGGGTATTTGCGCAACCTGCGGAGCCGACTTGAATACGTCCCCGTGCCAGGGTCATGCCGACGATGAGCGGTCGCCCTTCGAGGCGCTGAAGGATTTGCTTCCCGACTGAAGGAAAGGACTGCCCGTGGCGGTACCAAAGAAAAAGATGTCCCGATCCCGGACACGCCGCCGCAAGGCAATGTGGAAGGTGTCGCCGCCGACGACGACGACCTGCCCACAGTGCAACTCGGCGATGCTCCCACATCGGGTGTGTCCTGAATGTGGCTCGTACAACGGGCGAGAGGTCTTTGCCGACACCACCGAGTAGGTTCCGGCCATGCCTCGCATAGCCCTCGACGCCATGGGCGGAGACCACGCCCCGGGCGAAATCGTCGCGGGTGCGCTGGATTCCGAGCTCGATGTCGTGCTGGTTGGAGATCGGGCCGTGCTCGAACCGCTCGCCGGTGGGCTCCCCATCGTCCACGCCGCCGAGGTCATCGATATGGGCGACGACCCGGCCCGTGCCCTGCGGGAGAAGCGGGGATCCTCCATTGCCGTGGCGGCCAAACTCGTCGCCGACGGCGAGGCCGATGGCCTGGTTGCGGCGGGCTCCACCGGTGCGACCATGGCGGCGGCGGCCCTCATCATCGGTCGGATGAATGGTGTTCTGCGGCCCGCGATCGCCACCGTCGTGCCGGCGGGGGAGAAGGGCAAGATTGTTCTCGACGTCGGCGCCAACCCGAACGTCAAGGTGGAAAACCTCGTCCAATTTGCGGTTATGGGAGCGGCGCTCGCCGAAACCCGGCTCGGCATCGCAACCCCCACCGTTGGACTGCTCAATATCGGCGAGGAGCCGGGCAAGGGCCGCGACCTCGAGCGGGAGGCGTACGACGCGCTCGAGAAAGCGCCCATCAATTTCATCGGGAACGTCGAGGGTCACGACGTCGTCGGGGAACGGCCGGACGTGATTGTGGCCGATGGCTTCACCGGCAACGTCGCCTTGAAGACGTCGGAGGGAACCAGCCGCTTCGTCATGGACGCCATCAAGCGTGAGCTCGGTGCAGTGCTGATCGAGCATCCCGAGCTGGCCGGGATACTGGCACCCCGCCTCGAGCGCCTGCGAGCCCGCCTCCACCCCGAGTCCTACGGCGGAGCGAGTTTGCTCGGCGTGAAGGGCGTAGTCACCATCGCCCACGGCTCGTCGTCCCGGACCGCCATTGCCAATGCGATCCGCATGACCGCCCAGGAGGCCGAGCGGCACCTGCTGGATCGCATCCGCGCAGGCCTGGAGTCGTGACCGGCAGCCTCGAAGAAGCCATCGGCCACCGCTTCGACGACCGCGCGCTGCTGGCGGCCGCGCTCACCCATCGGTCATACGCCGGGGACGACCCCGACGCCGACGACTACGAGCGTCTCGAGTTCCTCGGCGACGCCGTTCTGCAGCTGGCCATCACCGATCGCATCTTCGCCGACTACGACGAGATGCCCGAGGGGCAGCTCGCCAAGCTGCGCGCCACCGTCGTCAACGAGGACACGCTGTCCGCTCTGGCGACGCGCCTCGGTGTGGGAGCCCACCTCCGGCTGGGGAAAGGCGAAGAGGTAACCGGGGGCCGCGAGAAGCCCAGCATCCTGGCCGACGTGATGGAGGCATTGTTCGGCGCCCTGTACCTCGACGCCGGATATCGGAAAGCGCGGGAGGTGATTCTCGAGTTGCTAGGAGCCGACGTCGATGCCCGCTCTCGCGCCCCCGGGGTGGAGGATTTCAAGACCCGACTGCAAGAGGCGCTTGCCCGGGCCGGCGGCCGGTGGGAGTACCGGGTGACCGACGAGGGACCCGACCACGACAAGGTGTTCACCGCCGAGGTCTGGTTGGAGGACCAGAGGCTCGGGTGGGGAACCGGCGGATCGAAGAAAGCGGCTGAGCAGGCCGCCGCCCGGCAAGCTCTCGACGCCCTCTAGCGGGCGAACGGAGCGGACCTACCGGTGGCGATTGGGGCTCGCTCGCTGTTTTCGGATCTCGGAGGGGACTAGTCACAACAGGAGCGAGTTTGTTGTGTCCTGAGCAATCCCGGCTCCGGCCGAATCTCCTGGTGAATGACACGAAGGAGATCAGTAATGCACAAGTTGCGCGCCGGGCCGGAGCGCCGGGGAGTTGGCTGGGGTAGCCCGATGGGTCGGGGGCGGTCCGGTTCTGGACACGCGGCCCGCCTGTTCGGGGTTCTCGTGGCGGCGGCGGTCGCCCTGACGACCGTTGCCCCTATACCGGCACAAGCAGACGGCGCAGTGAGTCTGATAGTGCTTGAAGCGCAGTCGAGCACCTCGGACGTGGCCGCGCTCATCGAGCAGGCCGGCGGCGAGGTAACTGCGGAGTTGGGCCTGATCGACGGTTTCGCAGCCACCCTTCCGGCCGACGGGATTGCGGTCCTGAGCGCCCACCCGGACATCGCGTCGGTCATGGCCGATGGTCAGGTTGAGCTCACCGGTTGGAACTACGCCGGAGAGGACCAGGAGTCCGTGGCCATGATCACGAACTCGATCGCCAACGCCGACCACTACTGGAACGAAGGCTTCACCGGCGCCGGGATCGGTGTTGCGCTGATCGACTCAGGAATCAGCCCCGTTGATGGGCTCACCGTCGACGGCAAAGTCATCAATGGTCCCGACCTGTCATTCGAATCGCAGGACCCGTCGCTGACGTACGTCGACTCCTACGGACACGGCACCCACCTTGCCGGCATTATCGCCGGCCGTGATGATGCGGCCCCGGCCAAGATCACGACCAAGGAAGGCAAGAGGTACTTCCTCGGGATGGCGCCGGATGCCCACATCGTGAATGTGAAGGTGGCGACTCGGAACGGGGCCACCGACGTATCGCAAGTGATCGCTGCCATCGACTGGGTCGTTCAACACCGCAACGACAAAGGAATGAATATCCGCGTTCTCAACCTGTCGTTCGGAACCGACAGCACGCAGAGCTATCTGCTCGACCCACTCGCGTTCGCGGTCGAGCAGGCCTGGCAGCACGGCATCGTGGTCGTGGTCGCTGCCGGTAACGATGGAAACAAAAGTCGGCTCCGCAACCCGGCCACCGATCCTTTCGTCATCGCCGTCGGTGCGGTCGATGCCAACAGCACGTCCCGGACGAGTGATGACGTCATTCCCTCCTTCTCGAGCTGCGGGACCGCCGACCGGCATGTCGACCTGGTGGCACCCGGACAATCGGTTGTCAGTCTGTTGGCACCGGGCTCGGCAGCTGCGACTGAGCATCCCGGCTCGATCGTCGACGGTCGCTACATCGTCGGAAGCGGAACGTCGCAGGCAGCCGCCGTGGTCTCGGGAGCGGCGGCCCTTCTTCTCGAGCAGCGACCGAACTTGACCCCGGATCAGGTGAAGGCGGTCCTGACCGGGTCGGCCTCGGAGATCCGGCGAGTCGGCGCAACCTGCCAGGGCGCCGGCGTGCTCGATCTCAAGTCGGCATTCGGCTACCGCACACCGCGGGCCGTTCAGTCCTTCCCGCACTCGGAGGGCCGCGGCTCGCTCGATGCGGCACGTGGTTCGTCCCGGGTCGCCCACGACGGCATTGTGCTCGAGGGCGAGCAGGACATCATGGGCAACAAGTGGAATGGCGCCTCGTGGTCCAGCCTGGCTGCCCTGGGGGCCAGCTGGTCGGGTGGCACCTGGAACGGTGCGTCGTGGTCGGGTGCGTCCTGGTCTGGTGCGTCGTGGTCTGGTGCGTCGTGGTCGGGCAACGCCTGGCTCGGCGTCTCGTGGGATGGTCCAGCCTTACTCATCGTCTGAGCCTGTCCCGCTCGTACTGCAGAGGCC
>JABDLU010000097.1 GCA_013002865.1 Acidimicrobiia bacterium | reverse complement strand
AGTTTCAGGATCCAGTCGATGCCGCTCCGCAGCTCGCTGCGGACCAGCGTGAACACCTTGGCCTGTTCGGCCAGCTGGGCCGCGTAAGCGTCCCGGCCCACCTTCGTGGCCATGAACCGCCCACCGCCGGCGCTCACGAACGATCCGGACAGCACCTCGTCGCCGGGAGCTTTCTCGATGGCATCGCTTTCACCTGTGAGCAGCGACTCGTCCACCTCCAGGTTGGAGGTGGTGAGCACCTGGCCGTCCACGACGATCTGGTCGCCGGGGCCGACCTCCAACACATCCTGGATCACGACGGTGGAAACATCGATCTCCTGGACTTTGCCGCCGCGGACGACCCGGGCCTTTGGAGCAGCGAGGAGCGCTAGGCGGTCGAGGGTGCGCTTTGCCTTGAGTTCCTGGTAGATGCCGATGATCGTGTTGATGATCATGACGCCGGCAAACAGCGAGTCCTGCAGCGGAGCAACCAGGATGCTGACCACGAGCAGCGCCGCGATGAGGATGTTGAAGCGGGTGATGATGTTCGATCGGACGATCTCGCGTACCGTGCGGCTCGGCCCGTCCGGCAGCGTATTCACCTTGCCCTCGGCCACCCGATCCTTCACCTGCCGCTTGGACAGGCCGGTCTGGGCGTACTGGACGGCGTCCGGTTTGGTCGTGGTCACCGGCCCAAATTACCCCGTTGCCGGCGTAGCAGGGCTTCTCCCGATCTCCGAGGCCGGGTGACCCGTTCGGTCGATCGGCCTACGGGGCCCAGGTGGAGAAGCGACCCGGGGCGATCAATTCGGCCGGAGCGCCGTCGATCGGCTGCACCCAGATTCCCTCACCCCGCTCGGGGATGGTTCCCGAAAACGTGAACCGGGTCTCGTCGGGTGAGAAGAACGTGAGGCTGTTGGCGTACTGGCCGAAGAACGGCAGGTACTGCTGGACGAAGGTGAGCGTCGGCAGATGCTGTTCGAAGGAAGTGGTGTTGGCGCCGTCCCAGAGGTTCCACTGCAAGGGCAGGTCGGCGTCTGCGCCGGCCGGTGTCAGGTACAGCAGGCGTTCGCCCGACGGGCTCCAGAAGAAGGCGGCCACGCCGCTCGCGATCTCCATTGTCTCGCCTGCTTCGTCTACCACGAGTGTTCCCAGCCGGAACGGCGAGGCATCGACGCTGAGCTGGAGATAGGCCAGGCGGTCCTCGGCAGGGCTCAGACCGAACGCCACCCCTAGCTCGGGCGTAACCGATGGTCGCCGCAGGGTGCCGTCTTCCTCGTAGACGCCGAGGGTCTGGCCGTCATCGCCTCGCGTCGGATACAGCTGGGTCGACCCCTGCCAGTGCGGTGCCGAGAACACGCCCGGCTCCTGGTCGATGCTCGTTTGCGATCCGTCCGGATCCAGGTAGTAAAGGGCTTCGTTGCGGGCGTGGACCAGCAGCCGATCAGACTCAGGCGACCAGGCGAAGTAGTAGGGCTGGCCGTCGTCCACCCGACGGGCCGTCCCGGCCGCCACATCGATCATGGCCAATCCCTGTCGCCCGGCGGCGATGTCGTTGCCGAGGAAGGCGAGGGTCGCCCCGTCCGGTGACCAGTACAGATAGAAGGCTACGAACGGCGTCGGCACGACCACCGTATCAGTGCCGTCGGCGTCGGTGATGTGGATCGCTCCGGTAACTGCCTGTGCCTCGAGCCCGACCCGAACCGCAGGCGCCGAAGCCTGAACTCCCGGCTCGGGAAGCGCCGCCGACGCCACGAACGCAACCTGCGACCCGTCCGGCGACCAGGTGGGTTGGGAGTAGATCCGATCGGGGCCGGCGTCGTCGGTCAGGGCGAGGGTCGCGCCCTCGGCCGGGTCGTAGACGAGGATGTTGCCGTCATCGGCCAGGATGACGACGGGGGATTCGCCGACCGGCTCATCGCTCGCACCGGCGCAGGCGGCGAGCAGGACCAGAAGCATGATTCCGAGCAGTCGCACCCCGCCAGGATGCCAGGCCCCGGTTCCTATCCGGAGCGAACCACCTCGGTCAAGCGGCGGGCTTCGACTTCGTACCGGATCGCCCGATAGGCGTCGCGGTGAGAGTCCCCCCGCAGCCGCCCGCGCAGGTAGTCGGCTACATAGATGACGGCGAACCGGATGTAGCCCTCGTCACGCCACTGATGGACATGGATCAGCTCGTGAACGACGAGATCGGTCAGCTCGTCCCGGCGTCTGCGGTACGCGTCGGCCCGCACATACACCACGTACGGCAGCGCGATGGCGGCCGACGTGCGCAGCGCCAGCCGTTCGAACCAGGGCCGGGCCTCCCGGATCAGCAGATGCTCGGGATCGACGCTCGGGGCAACCGCAACCATGGCCTGCAGCGAGATGCCACCGGCCTCGAGTGCCTCAACGGCAGGGAAGTTATGTCGCATATATAGGGGACGGCTCACGGACACCGAATGTAGCGGGCAGATAGGCTGCCCGGATGGACATACGCATCATTCAGCCGTCGGAGATCGATGGCTTCATCTCGGTCATGGAACATGCCTTCGGCTTCGAGATGAAGCCTGAGCGCCGCGAGGAGTTTGCCGCCAAGTTCGAGCTCGACCGGCTGATCGGGGCGTTCGACGGCGAGCAGGTGGTCGGATCGGGCGGCGCCATCTCCTTCGACCTGACCGTCCCTGGTGGCACGGTGGCCTGCGGCGGGACCACGGTGATATCGGTCATGCCCACCCATCGTCGCCGCGGGGTGCTGACCGACATGATGCGGTTTCATCTGGACGAAGTGGCGGGCCGGGGTGAGCCGGTGGCCGCCCTATGGGCGTCCGAAGCCCCCATCTATGGCCGGTTCGGATACGGTCGAGCCACCGACTACTACCGAATGAAGGTGAGCCCCAGCCGGGTCTCGTTCACCGGCGACCCGCTCGGGACCGGCACGGTGCGCCTGCTCGACGCCGACGGTGCCGGCAAGGTCCTGCCCGAGCTCTATGAGCGGATACGACCGCACCGCCCCGGGTTCCTCACCCGCACCGACGCCCGATGGCGGCTGGGCTTCCTGAACGATCCACCCGAATGGCGCGATGGCGGAACGCCCAAGCGGTTCGCCGTATACGAAGAGGACGGCGCCGCCCAGGGGTACGTGATGTATCGCCAGCAGGAGAAATGGGAGCAGGGCTTGCCGGCCAACGTGGTCGACACCGGGAGCATGCACGCCGCCACTCCCGCAGCCGAGGACGGCCTATGGCGCTACCTGCTGGCCATGGACCTGGTAGCCACCGTCGAGTCGTGGAACACCGACCCCAATACGCTGCTGCCTCATGTGGTGGCCGATTCCCGGCGGGTCGAGCGGTCGGTTTCCGATGGCATGTGGGTCCGCATCCTCGATGTGCCCGGAGCGCTGGCCGCTCGTCGCTATCAGACCGACGGGCGGCTGGTGCTGGAGGTGTCCGACCCGTTCCGGGGGAGCGCAGCCGGGACCTACGCACTGGTCGGTGGGCCGGATGGCGCCGAGTGCACGCCGACCGACGAGGCAGCCGACCTGCGGCTCGACGCACGGGAGTTGGGCTCGGTCTACCTCGGTGGCGTCACCTTCACCGAGTTGTCCCGTGCTGGCAATATCTCCGGAAGTGCCGACGCCATTCGACGAGCCGATCTCATGTTCGGCTGGCCCCTCCGCCCCTGGTGCCCCGAGGTCTTCTGAGTACGCCTTCGGCGTAGTCGCCGGTCAACGGTCAACCGGGCGGTCACTGCCTCCACGTGGCGGGCACCCGGGTTTCATGACCGGCGACCGGCGACCGGCGACCGGCGACCGGCCTCAGTACCAGATGATCGCAATCGTGCCGACGATGAAGCAGTAGAGCGCGAAGGGGCGCAGGCCGTAGCGGGTGAGGGCTCTGATCAGGACGGCGATGGCCACATAGCCAGACACCGCCGCCACCACCACGCCAACCAGCAGGCTCCATTCGAGGCCGCCCTCGCCGGCCAGGTCGAGCATCTGCTTGCTGCCGCCCCCGAGGATCACGGGGATGGCGAGCAGGAACGAGAACCGGGCCGCCTCCTCGGGCGTGAACCGGCGCAGCATCGATGCCGTGATGGTCATGCCGGACCGGGAGACCCCGGGGACCAGTGCCACCGCCTGGGCGGTGCCCACGACGACGGCATCCGAGATCCCGGCATCCTCCAGCCGCCGCACGAGCCCACCGAGGTAACCGCTGGCGACGAGGACCACCCCGGTGACGATCAGGGCCATCCCGGCCCGCGACGGGCTGTCGAAGATCTCGTCGAGCGTCGATTCCAATAGCAGGCCAGCGACTACGGCGGGGACGGTGCCGAGCGCCAGGAGTTTCAGGATTGTCCAGGCGCGCGGGTCCCGATCGGGGCGCATCAGCCACTGCACATCGGCTCGGAAGTACCACAGGACCGCAGCCAGCGTGCCGAGATGGAGCACCGCGGTGGTAGCCAGCCCGGGCGCTTCCTTGTTGAGAAAGGCCGGAACCAGGACGAGATGGCCACTCGAGGAGATCGGAAGGAACTCCGTGAGGCCCTGAACGAGGCCCCAGAGGGCTGCATCGAGCACGGCGATCAGATTACTTCCGATCGCCCGCCGGAAGGGGTGATACCCCTTCTCAGCGGTCCGTGCGCCGCGTACGGTACGCCCCATGTTCTGGTTCGGGCGCCCGTCCTACCTCCGAATAGTGGCGGCTGCCGCTCTCATCCTGGCCGCCGCCGCCATCGAGTTCTGGCCTCAGGAGAAGCGACTGTATCCGTTCGCCGCGACGTCGATGGAAGCCGGTGATCCCCTCGCCATCGAGTGGCGCCCCGCCCCCGCCGGCCTGTTTGCGGTCCCTGCTTTGTCGGGAACGGTGGCTTCGCATGCCATCGGCGCGGGTGAGCCGATCTCGGCCGCTGATGTTGGGCCGCCGGTGAGCGTGCCCGACGGCTGGTGGGCGCTGCCGATCGAAGCCCCGACCCGGCTGGAGCCCGGTGCACTCGTTCGGCTCGTGCTCGCTACCCAGTCCGCTTCACCCGTACCCGGCACGGTGGTGGGCTACGAGGAACCCGACCGGTTCTCGGCAGCCGGCCCGGTGGCCCTCATCGCCGTGCCGGGCGAGCACGCCTCGGCCGTGGCAGCCGCCGTGTCGGCCCGGCAGCTCGTTGTGCTGGTCGATCCGTGAGCTGTGGTCAGCCGGCGGCGGCCATACCGGTGGCGCATTGGCATGCGCGCGGCGTTTTGGCAGCCTCGGGGATGAGGGCGGCGAGCGCCTCCCGTAGCGTCCCCAGCGACTCGTTGAATCGCTGTAGCACTGCCGCATGGGTGACGGGCTCGATTTCGCCTTCGACGCCGGTGTCGTAGTCGGTCACAACCGCGATATTGACGTAGCACAGCTCCAGTTCCCGGATCAGCTGAGCCTCCGGGGCCTGGGTCATGTTGATGATCTCCCACCCGGATTGCGCGAACGACTCGCTCTCAGCCCGTGTCGAGAACCGTGGCCCCTGGATGACCACCACGGTGCCGCCGTCGTGGGTCTCGGCCCCGGCGCTCCGGCAGGCGGCCACAGCCAGCGGGCGGAGCTCGGAGCAATACGGGTCGGCGAAGGCCAGGTGACGTGTCTCCGGGCCGTCGAAGAAGGTGCCGTCCCGGCCCCAGGTGCGATCGACCAGCTGGTCGGACACGACCAAATGCCCGGGGGCGACCTCCCGTTTCAGACTGCCGACCGCACACGGGCCGATGACCCGGTCGACCCCGATCTCCTTCATCGCCCAGGCGTTGGCTCGATACGGAACCTTGTGCGCCGGGAACTGATGGTCGGCACCGTGCCGGGGCAGAAACGCCACGTCGACACCGGCGAAGCTTCCGGTAGCCAGCGGCGCCGATGGGGATCCGTACGGGGTTTCGACCGCTACTTCACGTGGGTTGTCGAGGAAGTCGTAGAACCCCGAGCCTCCGAATACGCCTATCAATTACTACTCCCTTTCCAGCAAACGGGAGATGGTAGCCGTTGTAAGGTGAGTGACGGGTACTCGTCCACGGAGTTGAAGGGGTTAGCGGGTGGAAATCGACGTTGCAGTGATACCGGCGGCAGGGCGGGGAACCAGGATGCGACCGGCCACCCGTGCGCTCCCGAAGGCCATGCTCCCCATCGTCGACCGTCCGGCCGTCCAGTGGGTGGTCGAGGAAGCCGTCCGGGCCGGCGCCCGCGAAGTCTTCGTGATCGTCGATCCGGGCGTCGGCGTGCTGATCGACCGCCACTTCAACTCCCAAGAAGAGGGCCCGCTGCCCGGACTGGAAGACGTCGTGGTTCACCCGATCGTGCAGGACGTTCCCCGGGGTCTGGGCGATGCCGTGCGCACTGCGGCCGATGCGGTCGGCCATCGGCCGTTCTTCACATTGCTGGTCGACAACCTCGTATACCCCGACGGTGACGTGCTGGGGCACATGGCCGATGCCGCCGACGCCGGATCGGTGGTGTGCCTGCGCGAGCTGGGCACCGAATACCTCGCCCGCTACGGGTTCATCGTCCCGGGGGAGTGGCGCACCGACCGCGTCGTTGAGGTCCACGGGGCCATCGAGAAGCCCGGCGTCGAAGCCGCCCCATCCAAGCTGGGCCTCATCGGCCGCTACCTGTTCAGCTCGGCCATTTTCGAGGCTCTCGACCACATCGAGCCCGGAGTGGGCGGCGAGTTGCAGCTCACCGATGCGATCAACGCGGTTGGGGAGGCCGGTTCGTGCCTCGGCTACGTGTCGGAGGACGACCTGCTCGACTCGGGCACGCCGAGTGGCTACCTGGAGTCATCCACGGTGCTCGGCGCGGCGCATCCCGATTTTGGCGCCCGCTATCGTGCCTTCGTCACAGAGTTCACCGAGGGCCTGTAGTCACAGCTCTCGCGAGGAAGGGCCGATGGGAGATCTCCCACACCTCGATGACGCCGGCAACGCCCGCATGGTCGATGTCGGCGCCAAGCCGTCGTCGGCGCGACGAGCCATCGCCCGGGCCGATCTGAAGATGCAACCGGCCACGGCCGATGCGCTGTTCGGCGGATCGCTCCCCAAAGGCGACGCCCTGGCGGTGGCCCGCATTGCCGGGATCCAGGCGGCCAAACGCACGGCCGATTTGATCCCCCTGTGTCATCCGCTCTTTCTGACCTCGGTAGCGGTCGAGATCTCCCCCACCGACGATGGGGCGCGGATAGAGACACGAGTGGAAACAACCGGGCAGACCGGAGTAGAAATGGAGGCGTTGACGGCTGCGTCGGTGGCGGCCCTGACGCTCTACGACATGGTCAAGAGTCTCGAGCGGGGAGTAGAAGTGACGTCGGTGTGTCTCGTCGAGAAGTCGGGTGGGAAGTCGGGAACATGGCAGCGATGAAGGCGGGCGTGCTAACCGTCAGCGACCGGGTTACCCGCGGAGAGGCCGAGGACGTCTCCGGGCCGACTGCCATCGCGATGCTCGCCGGGCTCGGGTTCGACGTCGACTGGCACGTGGTGCCGGACGAAGCGCCCAAGATCACGGCCGCGCTCGAGCAGTGGATTGGGGACGACTTCGATCTCATCGTCACCACCGGCGGTACCGGGTTTTCGCCGCGCGACATCACGCCGGAGGTGACCCGTGAGCTCATTGATCGTCCGGCGCCAGGTCTCGTCGAGGCGGCCCGGGCGGCCTCCAAGCACCCGCTGTCGATGCTGTCCCGGGGGATCGCCGGCATCGCGGCGTCGACGCTGATCATCAACCTCCCCGGCTCGACCAACGGTGTTGAGGAGACGCTCGATGTCATGCGCCCGGCGCTCGTGCATGCCGTTTCTTTGCTGCGAGACGAGCCAACGCCGCACCCGCCGGCGTCACGCTGATTCGCCCGGGTGAGCCCCGTCTGTTGATTGGGTCGCAGGCTTTTCGCGAGCTAAGGTGATGGTCGCGTTGGAGTAGAGGAATCGGGTTGGAACTACTTGTCGTTCTTGTGGTACTTGGCGGCCTTTGGGCCGCTCTGTTATTGCCTTCGTTCCTCGACTCGCGCCACGATGCTCCGCTGACCTCCACCAAGTCCTTCGACCGCCGCATCGCCAAACTCGCATCATTGCGGGCCGATGCGGCCGACCCCGTCGAGTTGAAGCGCCGGCAGGTGATAGCCCGGCGGCGGCGGGTCATGGTTGCTCTCATCGGAGCGGCTCTCATCACTCTGCTGGCCGCAATTGCCAGCGGCTCGATCCCGCTCCTGCTGGTGAGTTTGGCCTTTGACGGGATGTTCGTGGCCTACCTCGCTGCGTTGAATGCCGTGCAAGACCGGCCGCGCAGCCGGCCGGAGCCGGCTCCGGTCGAGCCGGTCGGTTACGGCGAGCTTCGCCTGGTGGGAGAGGATGATCTCCCTGAGGCTGCCAACCGCTGATCACCCATTGGGACCATTGGCCCCTATCGCCAATCGACGAAATGTGAAATCCTTCACAAAGTGAGTGAAAGGATTGCCAGCGTGTCAGATATCCCATGCACTGAGGACGGCTTGCCCGACCCTCCGCCGATGACTCCTGAACGGGTGGCAGCGATCGCCAAGGCCCTCGGGCATCCGGCCCGCATCCGAATCTTGAGGCAGTTCGACCAATGCGTACCGCACAACGCGGGCGAGATCTTCGATGGCTGCGACCTCGCCCAATCCACCGTGTCGGAGCACCTGCGCATCCTCAGAGAGGCCGAAATCTTGTTCGCCCGCAAGGACGGTCCCCGTACCTGGTACTGCGTGCGTCGTTCGGTGCTGCACACCTTTGCCCGGGCGATGGAGGACCTGGCCGTCGAGCCGGTGCTCCGCCACGCCCGCTCCGCCGGCTGAGCCCTCTTCCCCCGGCCTGGCCTGCGGATGATGCCCCGGCGGGTAGGGACCTTCGGCCCTATCGGTATTCGTCGAAACCCGAAATGATTCAACTGTGATTGTGAAGACATTCACAAAACGAGAACTCAATAAACGCTTGCTCGGCAAGCCAGCTAGGAGAGGAAGAAAGCAATGATCACGAGACTCAGAACACTCGGCATAGTGCTCGTCGTAGTCGGACTGGTCTTCGTTGTCGCCGGAGGCGTCGCCTACGGCAAGGTGCAGGAAGGGTACGACTCCCTGCAGTCCTTCAGCGAGTCACAGAACGTCACGCTGAGCTACAACGAGGACGGCCAGCTGATCGATCGTGGGACCACCGAAGGTGCCGATGCGATCATGGATCTGCTCACCGTGGCCTGGGATTACCCGGTCGTCGAGTCCGATCTGAACCCGGATGATCCACTGGTCAACACGGCGTCCGAGTACATGTATCAGATGGCGACCATCACGTACCACACGCTGCACGGCACTCAGACCGTCGTGCTGGCTGAAGACGTTGAGTACAACGGCGAGGTTTTCCCGGCCGGCACGTACGAGGTCGAAGTAGATGGCAAGTACTGGACCGACTTCGATCGTAGGCACCCGCTCGAGGGCCCGGCCCGCGGGATGGCATGGAGCGGAACCGCCCACGGTCTGATCGGCGAGCTCGGTGTTGGCACCGTGACCCACTCCACGCTGCAGCTCGGTCTCGGCGTGGCCGGCATCACTGCCGGCGTCGGTGGTTTCGCCCTGCTGGCCGGTCTTGGCCTCATCTGGGCCAGCCGTGCCAAGGACGGCGAGCTCACATTCGCCGAGATGCCCGCCGCTGAGCGTATCCCGGAAGACATCAAGTCCTGACCACCCACTAGCCAACGAAAGAGGCCCCGGTCAACCGGGGCCTCTTTCTAATGGGAGAGCGGACCAGACAGGAACGCTAGTAGCGGTCACGCTGTCGCACGAAGAGTGGTTCTGGTCTACTGTGTCCTGGTATGGCCCTCAGACGTGAGATCGAGGATCGCGGCATCATGCCGTTTGTTGGTGTGTACGACGCGTTTTCGGCCTCACTCGTCGCACGCCATTTTGATGCTCTCTTTTTGAGCGGGTTCGGGTTCGCGGCCAGCCAGTACGGTTTGCCCGACGTGGGCTTCGCTACCTGGTCGGACATCGCCTCGTCCGTGCAACGGCTCCGCATGATCGCACCGGACCACTATTTGCTGGTGGACATCGACGACGGGTACGGCGATGACACGATTGCCGCCCATGTGGCGACCTCCCTGGAGGCAGCCGGTGCGTCGGCCGTTGTGCTCGAGGACCAGAAACGCCCTCGCAAGTGCGGCCACCTCGACGGCAAGGAGCTGCTCGATCTCGATGAGTACACGTACAAACTCAAGCGAGTCCTCAGCGCTCGCACGGAGCTCTTCGTCATTGCGCGTTCGGATGCCAGTGAGCCCAAGGACATCCTCCGCCGTGCCGAACGATTTCAACAGACGGGAGCGGACGCCGTGCTGGTCGACGGCATCAGCGACGTTGGGCTTCTGAGAGAGCTGCGAGAAACGGTGAGCGTTCCGCTGGCCTTCAACCAGATCGCCGGTGGTAAGTCACCGAAGATGAGCCTGTCGCAACTCCGGGAAGCGGGCATCAATATCGCGATCTACAGCACACCCGCTCTGTTCGCCGCCCAGGAGGCGATCCTGAGTGAGATGCAACGCTTGCAGGAGCAGGATGGCGTGCTTCGACAGCCCGACGAGGGTGCAGTGGGTGTCGCGGCTTGTAACGCTTTGCTCGAGGCGAACCTGGCGGGCTTGCTCAAGAACTGAGCTCAGCACCACGGAGTAAGCCCCGGGCCTTCCGCAGAGGTGTTCAAACCCTGTTGGGGTTGGGAGTGGTGACCCGTCGAGTTTGGCGAAGCCGAACTCGCAAGGAACTCACCGGAGGTGAGTTCCCGTGGAGGTGACGGGATTTACCTGTTGTTGGCTCTTCGCCCCAGCAACTCGACGAGCGCATCGAAGTCGGCGTCGCCGAGTTGCCCTCATCGCGTGGGTTCAAATCCCTGGTGGGATTGAGGGTCCTGAGTGCCGGTGGAGGTGACGGGATTTGAACCCGTGACCCCTACGTTGCGAACGTAGTGCTCTGCCGGGCTGAGCTACACCCCCGGGGAACGGGCATCATATACCGGTTCGGGGACCGCCGGAAGGCGCGCTGGCTGGTCCTACCGAAGCCAGGGAATGAATCTGCGGAAGCGCAGCCACCAATAGCGCCGATGGCCCTCCACCGACGATCGGGTTCTCGTGAACCGGGCCCTGGTCATG
Organism: Acidimicrobiia bacterium; assembly: GCA_013002865.1. GTDB lineage: Bacteria > Actinomycetota > Acidimicrobiia > Spongiisociales > SHLN01 > SHLN01. The sequence goes on along the minus strand of JABDLU010000097.1, from coordinate 12,928 downwards.
CGTGCCCGCAAGACGACGCGATCCCACAGCCCCCCGCCGCTGTGCTGGCGATGCTCCCGTAGGCGACGGGCTGCTGAGTTCGCTCGGAAGCGGCGGCCGAACCGCTGGAACGGGGCCGTCAGTGCGAGGAAGAACCCACCGATCCGGGCTCCGAGGGTGGGGCGGGTGGCCGGGAACTGCTCGGGAACGGGAGGTGGTGCAGCTCCGCGGCGGACGGCCCACCAATTCGACACCCGGTAGGCGACCGATCCGAAGAATCGTCCCATGGCGGGGACGCCGCTCGTGAAGAACCGGATGAGCCCGGTAGCGACCAGGATCGCGCCCAGCATGGCGCCGGCTCCGATGAACGGCAATGACCAGCCGGGCAGGCCTCCGCTGTCGTCCACCGGCGGGCGGGGCTCCTCCGGCGGAATGAAGATCAACGTCGTCGTGGTGGACTCGGGCGGGGCGGTGGTGGGCGGCGGAGCCAGGGTCGACGTAGTGCGCGCCACGGTGGTCGTTGTGGTGGTCGACACGGTCGTGGTGGTCGGCGGCAGGGTCGTCGTCGTGGACGTGGTGGTGGTCGGAGCGGGCCGGCGGGTCGTGGTCGTCCTCGGCCGGGTGGTCGTCGTCGGAGCCTGGGTCGTGGTGGTCGTCGGCGGGAGGGTGGTGGTGGTTGGTGCCGGCGGTTCGGTCGTAGTTGTGCTCTCGACCTGGGCGGTGGCGTGGGGAGCGGGAACCACCAGCCAGGGCGCAAGCGCGAACAGCACCACCGAGATGGCGAGCACAAGGCGTCGACGACGGATTGAGGCAGTCACTGAACCCCTCTAGACAGGATTTCCCGCTCTGCAATGAGTGTAGTGACGGTCTTCGGTTTGTCTCTAGAAGAAACTGGAAACTAGTCGGCCAGGATCTTTACCGGACCCTGCAAAAACCGTTCGTTCGGGACCTCGTACACCGCCCCGCCTTCTCCCTCGAGGTGAGTGGCGGAGAGCCCGACCGACAGCAGCCGGCCCTGCACGCCGTCGATTGCCAGAAGTTGTCCGGGTTGGAAGCGGTCCTGCACATAGCGGCCGGCCGCAACCTGGCGGCTGATCGCCAGCGATCCGAGCCCGACGGCCAGCCCTCCAGCCAGGGCCGATCCGAAGGCGAGTGCCGCCACCAGCAGCAGGATGATGTCGGTGCTGACGCCGAGCTGGTCGAGGGCAATGATGACGCCGATCCCGAGCAGCACGCTGGACACCGCCAGACTCACCCGTTTGGCCAGGATCGGCGAGACCCGTCGCATTGCCGTCTCGATGAACAGGCCGATGATCTTTCCGCCGCTTCGGGTCAGGATGATCACCAGGACGGCCACCAGCGCTTTGGGAACGAAGTTGATCGTGGCTTCCAACAGCTTGTCGGTTTGATCGGGGTCGAGAATCACCAGGATTCCGACCACGACCGCAGTGAGGATCACCACCGGCGCAAGCTGATTGATGAGCTCGCCGAGCTGCTCGGGCGCCCGTTTGACGAGCACGCGACGAACTATCAGGGTGGCGATGATGATGACGGCGACCGTTATGGCCGTGCCGATGGTGGTCTCGAGATTCATTTGCGCTCCTCGCCTAGGCCGTACACCCGCAGCGCTTCGCCGATCCTGGCCAAGATACCGCCGCCTTCCTTGATCACCGCGATCACGAACTCCTCGAGGCCGACCACCCGCATCACCGGCTCGCTCAGGTCGGTCTGGAGCTGGCCGTCCCACAGCTCGGCGAGGAACGCCTGGCACTCGTCGCAGTTCATGACATGCTCGTCGATGGAATCATCAACGCCCTCGGCGAAGTCGACTCGCTGGATATCCGTGATCTCACAACCCGTCATCGCCAGGCCTCCATGTGAGTCTGCAGGGCGCGCCGGGCCCGGAAAATACGGGTCCGAACGGTGTTGAGGGGCAGGTCGAGCTCCGTCGCGATGTCTTCGTAGGTCATGTGCTGCAACTCTCGAAGCACCAGCGGTCTCTGCAGGTCGTCGGGAAGCCGCTCGATCGCTTCTGACATCGCCGTAGCAAGCTCACTCATCTCGGCCGACCGCTCGGGGCTGGCGTTGACCGCCGCCAGCATCTCAGGCATTTTTTCAGTCGGGTGCTCCCGATTGCGGGTGACTGCATTCAGCGACAGGTTGGTGGCGATGCGGTACAGCCAGGAGCGGACCTGACTCTCACCGCGGAAGTCGGGCAACGCCCGGTAGGCACGAAGAAAGCAATCCTGCGAGATGTCCTCAGCCAGGGTCGGGTTCTTCACCACTCGTAATACCGCTCCGTACACAAAGTCTTGATGGCGTCGGATCAGTTCGCCAAAGGCGTCCAACTGGCCGCCGGCGGCCGCCGTCGCCAGCTCCTGGTCACTTCTGTCGTCCACTCCGTCCCCGCTTAGACACGGGAACGCTACCCGGGATCGCGGAAATTCTCCTAAGAACTCCAGAACTTCGAATTGGAACGGGTGTCCAAATTGTGCACCGGTTGAACGGTGCCGGGTTTGGGAGAATGCCAACAGTGACTGCCCCCCTGTCGCGACCGGCGCACTCCCAAAGGGGACCTTCGGGTCCCCGGGTGCAGTACGGCCACTAGGCCCCCCCAATCGGCCGCTGCTGCACCCATATTTTCTCTGCGCTCTGGCCCGGGGACTAGTCACTCTGGTACCGGCTTCGTTGTGTCTGTCGTGATTGGTGCCTGCGTCGATGCAGGAGACATGACAGCAACCATTCGCCAAGCACTCACTTCAGCCGCCTCCTTCATCGCTGCCGCCGGCCTCGCCGGGCTCGTCATCTCGTAGCGGCCTCGGGTACCGCGCCACAGCAGAGGAGCATCCTCCACTCCCGGGATGCTCCTCTGTCGCGCCGGCCCTCCGGTGGGGGACGTCGGCCGCGGAATGCGGGATTGCTTTGGCTCGAGGCCGCGTTTGCCGATGTTTTTCCGGACCGACCAGCAGAATGCCTGTAATGAAGCGCCCGTACGTGATCGGATTTGTGCTCGCCCTCGTTGTGGCGGCGTGCACCAACTCTGACGGCCAGACGACGTCGACGGCGTCGAGCCCGCCGGTGACCGGTGGTGAGGCCACAACGACCACCACCGCCGTTCCTCCGCCGGACCTGCTGAGCCTGATGCAACAGGTCGCAGAGGTCCGACAGGTAGAGGCCGGACTTCCGGCGGTTGAGCGTCGGGCGGCGGCGGATGTCATCGCCGCATACCGTGAGTTGCGAGGCGGTCCGGCGGCCGGTGACGAGCCATTCGATGCCGGCTATCTACAAACGCTGGGTGTGCTCGATGACGGTGAGACCGTCGCCGATCTGCGCACCTCCTGCCCGGTGCCCGGCTTCTACGACTATTCCACGGGCACGCTCGTTCTGTCCGACTCACTGACGGATGCGCTCGCCGACCTCACGCCGCTCGGTCGCCGGCACCTCGTCCAGGAGTTGACGATGGCGGCCACCGACGAGGCGTTCGGGTGGGGCCCGGCAATCTCCGAACGCATTGCGGCGGGCGATACCGAGCAGGCCGCCGGAGCGCTTGGCCTGGTACTGGGTGATGCGTCTTTCCACGCCGACCAGTACGAAGCCGAGTTCCTCAGCCCGACGGACCGGTTTGCCATCAACCTCGAGCTGCTCTCGTGCGAGCGCACCCGGCCGGACCCACCGGGATACGTGATCGAATTCGAGCGCTACGGCCCTGAGGTTGGTCGGAGCTTTGTCGAGGAGCTGATTTCCACCGGCGGAGTTGACTCCGTTGATGCGGCCTACGATCGGCTGCCGAGCAGCACCGAGCAGATCTATCACCCTGGCCGGTATTTCGGAGGCGAAGCCGCCGTGGCGGTCGAGTTGGAGCCAATCGAGTCGACGGAACTCACCGAGGTGGCCGGCGGCGTGTTCGGCGAACGGGCCTTCCGGGCGCTGCTATCTGAAGGAGTCGGCGAGGCCCTGGCGCTGCAGGCGGCGACCGGCTGGGGTGGCGACGCCTACCGGGTGCTCTGGGATGGCTCCGACACAGTGCTGGTCCTCCGCTTCATCGGTGATGAGACGCGCGACGCCCGGGAACTGGCCGAAACCGTTGGTGGCTGGGCCAGCGCGTCGCTCGGGGTCGGCGGGGGCCGTCCCGACAACACCGGGCTGGCGTTCGAAGGCGAGGACTACGCGTTCGTGGCCCACAAGGGTTCGGAGTTACTGCTGGTCGTCTCCAGCAACGCCGAGCTCGGTCGTGACGTTCGAAACATCTTCTGGCCCGTCTGGTAGGAGGCGCACCTCCCGGCCGGGGGTGGGCGGGACGACATCGGCCGGCAGCTCCAACACCCATCCGGGCGCCCGCCACCACCGCATCCGGCGGGGTGGCATCCACCCGACGTCCACCACCACGCCGGCGGCGATCCGCACCGTCCACACCGCTGACTGCATGCCGAAGCTGTGCACGCACCGGGTTTCGATGAGGAGGCCGCCGGGTGGGTCCTGACGTCGCAGTCCGTGCAGGCGGTCGCGTCGTGAGGTGGCCACCCGCACCGGGGGTGATTGCCACGAACCGGACCGCAGGATCATGCGCCAACCGTATGTCGCCATAGGTGTGATGCCTAGAGGGGCCCTGTCCGGGGAGTCGATACAGTCACGGGCATGTCCGGGACCCTCACCCTGTGCGCCACTCCGATCGGCAACCTGGCAGATGCCTCACCGCGCCTCGCCGACGCGTTGCGAGGCGCCGACGTCATCTACTGCGAGGACACCCGGCGCAGCCGGAAACTGTTGACGGCGCTGGGAATTCGGGCGCCGCTCCGCAGCTACTTCGTTGCCAATGAGGAGGCCAGGGCCCAAGAGCTCGGGAGCCGCCTGGCCGGCGGGGAGTCGGTGGTGCTGATCACCGATGCGGGGATGCCCGCCATCGCCGACCCCGGCTTGTCGGCGGTGCGGGCTGCCATCGACGCCGGTGCGCGGGTAACAGTGGTGCCGGGCCCGAGCGCGGTTACGGCCGCGCTGGCGGTTTCTGGCCTGCCGTCTGAGCGGTTCGTCTTCGAGGGCTTCTTGCCGCGCAAACAGGAGGCGCGGGATGCCCGTCTTGCCGAGCTCGCCGGGGAAACCCGGACCATCGTCGTCTTCGTGGCGGCCGGCCGCGCCGCCACTGAGCTGGCGGCCATGGCGGACCGCTGGGGAGGGGAGCGGTCGGCCGTCGTCGCTCGCGAGCTCACCAAGCTCCACGAAGACATCTGGCGCGGCCCACTCGGGGAAGCTGTCGCCCATTTCGGCGACGAGCGGGTGCGGGGTGAGCTCACGGTCGTCATCGAGGGGGCGCCCGACCCTGCCGGCGACCTCGAGGCCGCCATTGCCGAGGTGGGCCGGCTCACCGGCACCGGGGTGTCGTTCAGCCGGGCGGTGCGAGACGTAGCCGGCTCATACGGCGTTAGCCGCCGGGCGCTGTACGAGACAGCCCGCCGGCGGCGTGATTCGGAATAAGCCGGTCAGTGACTCCCGTTCTGCAGCTCAGCACTGCAGTTCGGGCAAATTCCCTTCCCGTGGAAGGCTCGAATCGCTTCTGTGGCGCCACAGAAGGTGCAGGTCGCTTCGAGCTTTCGCATGCTGATGTTGTCGCCGTCGACCCAAATCGTCAGCTGGTCACCCTCGCGAATGTTGAAAAGCCTGCGGGTCTCGGCCGGGATCACAATCCGACCGAGGTCATCCATCTTGCGGACAATACCGGTGTCCATTCATACCTCTCTTGCCTTCGTCCCCCCTTCGGGAGGACAGCCTAGACGAGGGCTCGGCCGCGCAGCGTGTTCGCGAACGCCACATCCTCAGGCGATTTGGCCGTGGCACTAGCCTCTATGCACCCCATGTATATCACGACTCCGATCTACTACGTGAATGATTCTCCCCACATCGGCCACGCCTACACAACGGTGGTTGGTGATGCCCTCGCTCGCTACCACCGATTGGCCGGTCACGACACCTGGTATTTGACGGGAACCGACGAGCACGGGCTCAAGGTCGCCCGGGCGGCGACGCAGGCGGGTGTCACCCCCCAGGAGCTGGTGGACACCGTTAGTACCCAATACCGCGACGTCTGGGATCTGCTCGACATCTCAAACGACGACTTCATCCGGACCACCGAAGCGCGGCACCGAACGGGCGTGCAGGCCTTCCTGGAAGCCCTCAACGCCTCGGGGGACGTCTACCTCGACCGCTACGAGGGCCTGTACTGCGTCTCCTGCGAGGATTACTACAAGGAAGAGGATCTCCTCGAGGGCGGCCTGTGCCCGATCCACAAACGGGCCGTCGAGCAGTACAGCGAGGAGAACTACTTCTTCCGGCTGTCCGCATACGGCGACGCCCTGCTGGCCCACATCGAAGCCAATCCGGATTTCGTGTACCCCCGGACCCGCCGCAACGAAGTGGTCGGGTTCATCAAGCAGGGTCTCGAGGACTTCTCGATCAGCCGCTCGGCGCTGGATTGGGGGATCCCCATCCCGTGGGACGACCGTCAGGTGACCTACGTGTGGGTCGAAGCCCTCATGAACTACGTGACCGCCATCGGCTACGGGCACGACGATGCCGCCTTCGACAGCCGCTGGCCGGCCGTCCACCTCGTCGGCAAAGACATCCTCCGGTTCCATGCGGTCATCTGGCCCGCCATGCTGATGGCGGCTGGGCTGGAACCGCCCCGCCAGATCGCCGCCCATGGATGGCTGCTCGTCGGCGGGGCGAAGATGTCCAAAACCGCTCTCAACCAGATTGCCCCTGCTGAGCTGGTCGAGACCTTTGGCGTCGACGGCTACCGCTATCACTTCCTGCGCGACGTGTCGTTTGGGCCGGACGGAAACTTCTCGTGGGAAGGCATGGTCGACCGGTACAACGCCGACCTGGCCAACGACCTCGGCAACCTCGCCAACCGGGTGTTCTCGATGGTGGGCCGCTATCGGTCGGGATCGGTGCCGGCCGTGCAGGGATCGACCGAGTCCGATGAGCGGCTTCGGGCTGCCGCCGCCGGGGCCCTGGAAGCACTGGGCGGATTGGCCCGGTACGACTTCCCCGAGTCGCTGCTCGGCGTGTGGCGGTTGTTCGGCGCCGCTAATGCCTACGTCGAAGACAATGCACCGTGGGCCCTCGCCAAGAACCCGGACGACGCCGGCAGGCTGGACGAGGTGCTCAATGCATTGCTTGAGGCGCTGCGAGTTGGTGCAATTCTGATCTCACCGGTGATGCCGGCGATCGCCCACCGGCTGTGGGAGCAGCTCGGGCTGCCGGGTCGGGCCGACACGGCTCCGTACACCGAAACTGCGGCGTTCGACGTGTTCCCCGCCCAGACAGTGCCTGGAGGCGATCCATTGTTTCCCCGCATCGATACCTGACGCCGTGTGGGTCGACACCCATTGCCATCTGCAACTGGCCGAAGCCGACCCCGGCGAGCTGATGGACCAGGCGGCTGCCGCCGGTGTCGGCTGGGTGGTCGTCCCCGGCATCGATGCCGCCTCTTCTGCGGCGGCTGAGCGGCTGGCTTCATCCGACGGACGTCTCCGCTGGGCAGCCGGATTGCACCCGCACGACGCGTCCTACTGGCCCGAGCAGGCCGTCCGGATCATCGAACTGGCCACGCGGGCGGATGCGGTCGGCGAAATCGGGCTCGACTTCTACCGGAGCCTGTCGCCCCGCTCCGATCAGATGGAGGCATTCCGGGCCCAGCTCGACCTGGCCGTCGGGCTGGACGTTCCGGTGATCGTGCACTGTCGCGACGCCTTCAGTGCGCTTTTCGACGTCCTCGAGGAAACCGGTGCCGGTCCTCGAAGCGTTCTCCATTGCTGGACGGCCGGGCCGCGCTGGACCAGGCGATTCCGTGATCTGGACGTGACCTTCTCCTATGCCGGTCCAATCGCGTTCGGAAACGGCGACACGATTCGGCGGGGTGCCGCCGAGGCGCCCCCCGGTCAGACGATGGTCGAGACCGACACCCCGCTGCTGAGCCCCCCGCCCCACCGGGCCGAGGAAAACCGGCCCGCCAACGTCGTCCTGGTCGGGCGGGCGCTCGCCGAGGTGTGGGGGATGACCGCCGATGAGGTCGAGCACAGCACCACCGCGGTGGCAGAGCGAGTGTTCGGGTGATGGCCGGTGCGCAGGGGCGGGCTGAGATCGTCGGGTTGTTGCGGCGCCACGGCGTGACCCCGGCGAAGCGACTCGGGCAGAACTTCCTGATCGATCCCAACATCATCCGCAAGGTGGTCGATCTGGCGGATCTTGCTCCCGGCAGCCGCGTGGTCGAGGTCGGGGCGGGCACGGGAACGCTCACCCGTGAGCTGGCCGCCACCGGAGCCGAGGTCATCGCCTACGAGTTGGATTCCCGGCTCAAGCCCGTGCTGGAAGAGGTCGTCGGTCCGCTCCACAACGTGCAGGTGGAATGGGCCGATGCCGCCGGGCTGAGGCCCCCGGAGGGCCGGTGGACCGTCGTCGCCAACCTGCCGTACTACCTGTCGACGACGCTCATCCTCGACTGGCTGCAATCCCCGTCCCCGCCCGCCCGCATGGTCGTGATGGTGCAGCGGGAGGTTGCCGAGCGGCTCACGGCAAGCCCTAACAGCCGGATCTACGGAATTCCCAGTGTGATCGCCCGCCTGTACGGGACACCCCGTCTGGCCTTTCGGGTGCCTGCGACGGTGTTCTACCCCCGGCCCGAAGTGGAGTCCGCCGTAGTGGAGATCACCGCCGCAGCTCCACCGCCCCGGGCCGACGCCGCCGTTCGGCTGGCCGCAGCGGCCTTCGGGCAGCGTCGCAAGATGCTGCGCCGCTCCCTCGATGCGGTCCTGCCCGATGCCGTCGGCCGCTTGGAGGCCGCCGGCATCGACCCGCAGGCCCGTCCCGAACAGCTATCGGCTGCCGACTTCCTGAACCTGGCCGGAGTGGCCGATGGCTGAGGGGTGGGCGGCCGACGCCTACGCCAAGCTCAACCTCGGCCTGGTGGTCGGGGATCGGGCCGCCGACGGGTATCACCCGCTCACCTCGCTCGCTCAATCGATCTCGTGGGCGGACCGCGTCGAGCTGGCACCGGCCGAAGCCGATGCGTTCTCCGCCGAGGGCATGGAGAGCACGGAGGACAATCTGGCCTGGCGGGCCCTCGTCGCAGTCCGGTCTGAAGCCACCCGCCGGCGAGCGGTGAAGCTGCATCTCGATAAGCGGATCGCCGTAGCGGCCGGATTGGGAGGTGGCAGTGCCGACGCGGCGGCCGTCCTCGCCCTGGCCGCTGAGTTGCTCGGGGTGCCGGCCGAGCGACTGCCCGACCTTGCCCTCGCCCTCGGTGCCGACGTCCCCTTCTGCCTGTCGGGCGGCCTGGCGATTCTCGAGGGCCGGGGAGAGCAGATCACCGAGCTTCCGGCCGCTACCGGGTACGCCGTTGCCGTTGTGGTGCCACCGTTCGAGCTGGCTACGCCGGCGGTGTATCGACGCTGGGACGAGCTCGACGGCCCGGAAGGCGTTCCGTTCCCGACCGCTGCCCTTCCTCCGTCGCTGCGGTCCTTTGAGCCGCTCCGCAACGACCTGCAGCCGGCGGCCGATGCGCTTGCGCCCGAACTGGCCGACTGGCGGGAAGATCTGGCACGCCGCTGGGGCAGGCCGGTGGCGCTGACCGGCAGCGGCCCCGCCCTGTTCGGCTACTTCCTGGACGAGGAAGAGGCTGCCGCCGCCGTCGCCGGTAGTACCGGCCGGGCTGCCCGGGCCGCCACGCCCGTGTCACGAGGGTGGAGCAGGGTGCCCGGTACACTGACGGACCCCGAGTGGGGGGTGGTGTAACTGGCAGCACACGTGGTTTTGGTCCACGCAGTACGGGTTCGATTCCTGTCCCCCCAGCCAGGCGCGAGAAGAGGAGGCAGCGACCAGTGAGCGTTCGCATCGTGGTGCTGGCCGCCGGGCAAGGCACCCGGATGAAGTCGAAGCTCCCGAAGGTGCTCCACCCGGTGGCGGGCGCTCCGCTGGTTGGTTGGGTGGTCGACGCCGCCGCCGGAGCTGAGCCCGACGAGATCATCGCCGTCGTGGGATACGGAGCCGACCAGGTGGCGGCCGTCCTGCCCGACGGTGTCCGGGCCGTCCAGCAGGCCGAGCAACTGGGGACCGGTCACGCCGCCTTGATGGCCATCGATGCGATCGGCGACGTCGAGGGCGACATCGTCGTCGTCCTACCCGGCGACGCCCCGCTGGTGACCAGCGACACCCTCAGCCGGCTGATTGCCGGTCATCGAGAGCGAGAGCCGGCCGTCACCGTTCTCACTACCCGGCTGGCCGACCCGACCGGGTACGGCCGGATCGTGCGAGACGACGCCGGTGAGGTGGTCGGGATCGTCGAAGAGCGCGATGCCGACGAGACGCAGCGCCGGATCGACGAGGTCGGGGTGTCGATGTACGCCTTTGCGGGGGGCGAACTGCGGCGGGCGCTCAATGAGGTCGGCACGTCAAACGATCAGGGCGAGATGTATCTCACCGACGTGATCGGCATTCTCGCCCAGGAAGGGGCTCCGATCGCCGCCGTTGAGGCACCACCGATGGAGGTCGCCGGCGTCAACAGCCACGACCAGCTGGCCGATGTCGGCCGGGTGCTGCGATCTCGCATCAACCAGGATTGGATGCAGGCGGGGGTTTCGATGCTCGATCCCGAGCGGGTGTACATCGATCCGGCAGTGGAGCTCGACCCCGGAGCGGTGGTCTTCCCCGGTGTGCACCTGCGGGGCACGACCCGGGTGGCCGCCGGCGCCCAGGTGGGACCCGACGTGTTTGCGGAGGACAGCGTGATCGGGCCGGATAGCCGGGTGTGGTATTCGGTGCTGCGCGGTGCCGAGGTCGGCGCCAATGCCGAGGTGGGACCGTTTGCCAGTCTGCGGCCGGGAACCGTGCTCGGGGAAGGCACCAAGGCGGGCACGTTCGTCGAGATGAAGAACACGTCGCTGGCCGCCGGCGCCAAAGTCCCGCATCTGAGCTACATGGGGGATGCCACCATCGGTGAAGCGTCGAACGTCGGTGCCGGATCCATCACGTGCAACTACGACGGGTTCCAGAAGCATGCCACGGTCATCGGCGATCGGGTGCGGATCGGATCAGACACCATGCTGGTCGCCCCGGTGAGCATCGGTGACGATGCCTGGACGGGGGCGGGTTCCACGATCACCCGCGATGTGCCGGCCGGGTCGCTCGCCGTTGAGCGGGCGGTCCAGCGGGAAATCCCCGACTACGCTGCACGGCGCGAGGCCAAGGAATCGGGCGAATGAAGATCAAGTCCAACAAGAGATTGATGGTCTTTTCGGGCTCGGCGAACCTGCCGCTGGCCGAGGATGTGGCCGAGATCCTCGACGTGCCGCTGGGCGACGTCGAACTGTCCTCCTTCGCCAACGGCGAGATCTACGTGCGCTACAACGAGAGCGTTCGCGGCGCCGACTGTTTCGTCATCCAGAGCCACAGCTCCCCGATCAATCACCACATCATGGAGCAGCTCATCATGATCGACGCGCTCCAGCGCGCCTCGGCCAAGCGGATCACCGCCGTGGTGCCCTTCTTCGGTTACGCCCGCCAGGACAAGAAGGTGCGGGCTCGCGAACCAATCTCCGCCCGCCTGCTGGCCGACATGTTTGTTGCCGCCGGGACGGACCGGATCGTGTCGGTCGACCTTCACACCGGCCAGATCCAGGGCTTCACCTCGACGCCGTTCGACCACCTCACCGCCCTGCACGGGTTCGCCGACTACCTGGCAGGAACGATCAGCGGTCCGACCGTGGTCGTCTCGCCCGACTCGGGACGGGTCAAGCTGGCCGAGAAATATGCCAAGCATCTCGGAACCGAGATGGCCCTGATCTACAAGCGGCGCCGCACCGACTTGCGCAACGAAGTCGAGGCCCGTTGGGTCGTTGGTGAGGTGGAGGACCGCCACGCCATCATCGTCGACGACATGGTCGACACCGCCGGCACGCTGATCTCGGCCGCCAAGCTCCTCAAAGCCCGCGGTGCGCTGACGGTCCGGGCCGTCGCCACCCACGGCGTGCTGTCGCCGCCGGCCGTCGACCGCATCAAGAACTCCGCCCTCGAGGAGCTGATCATCACCAACTCCCTCCCGCTCCCCGACCAGGCCGAGCATCTCGACAACCTCGCGGTCCTGTCCATCGCCCCCCAGCTCGCCCAGGCCATCGAAGCCATCTTCCGCGACGCCTCCGTCAGTCAGTTGTTCCGGGGGGAGAATTTCTAGCACTCAGAACCTCTGGTTCTGAGTGGTCAATGGTCGGTGGTCAGTGGTCACTGGCCCAGCGTGTTACCTCCCCTGCGAGCGAAGCGAGCGGGGGAGGCAAGGAGGGGGCTGAGAGCGCGTTCCTGTGCTCTTGTGTGAAGTTGCCAGTTGCAGGTTCCAGGTTCCAAGCCAGAGAGTGTTACGTCTCCCGCCGGAGGTGGGGGAGGGGCAACCCTGCGGGTTGCTTGGCACGTTCCTGTGTTCTCGATTGGGGTTGCTAGGCCTCCACCAACTGCGCCACCAGCCCCGTCATCGGCGGCAGCGGAGCCTCACCGAACAGCACCGTCGCCCCGTCGGGCACGTCATAGTCCAGCGGTCGAGTGCTGTTGTTGAGGGCCACCAGGATCCGCTGATCGTCGAGCTCACGGGTGAAAGCGAACCCCTCGTCGAACCGATCGGCCTCGCGAAAGCGGCCCTGCCGCAGCGCCGGGTGGTGGCGCCGCAGGGACGTCAGTGACGTGATCAGCTCGGTCAGATCGTGGCCCTCATCCACCCGCTCCCACGGAAAGGCCGCCCGATTGAGAGGATCCCGGCCGCCCCCGACCGCCACTTCGTCTCCGTAGTAGATCCCGGGCGCGCCGGGAATCGTCAGCTGGAGGAAGGTCGCCAGCCGGAGGGCCTCGACATTTTCGTTCGCCATGTGGAGGAAGCGCTCGACGTCATGGCTGCTGAAGAGGTTGTGACTCACCT
>JABDLU010000048.1 GCA_013002865.1 Acidimicrobiia bacterium | reverse complement strand
CTCAAACGAGCCCGGCACCCAACTTCCGCTTTCTATTCGCCGGGACCCTTGCAGTCCACGACCATGTCGGTGGTGTAGCTGACATACGGCGCGATCTCCATGTAAGAAGACCAGCCGGCGGTGAGGTCGGGCACATACACGGCCTCGAGCTCACTCTGGTCGCTCAGCACCGCCGGGGTCAGCAGCGTCTCCTGGGACACCGTCTTGCCCTCGAGGATGTCGAGCGCGACGGCTGCACCAACGCCACCCACCGATGGCGGATTGCTAACGGCGGCGCCGCTGAGCCCGTCAATGCTGATCAGCTGATTGACGAACTCGTTGTTGTCCGCACCGACCACCGGCACGTAGGGGACACCGGCGACGTCGAACTGCTCCACGACGGTGTAGTCGATGCCCGACGTCCAGATGCCATCGATTTCCTGAGTCGTCAGGATCTCGAGCGCCTGCTGGGCGCCGACGCTGGGATCCCACCCGGTCCAGTTCTCGTAGACGATCTCGATGCCGGGATAGTCCGCGAGGGCAGCCTGGAACCCCGTGTCACGATCGGTATCGGCCGGATGTCCGTCGAGGCCGCGCATGTAGGCAACCTTGCCTTCACCGCCCAGCTCTTCAAAGAGCCAGCGGGCACCGACCTCGCCGTACTCGACCTGGTTGTTCGACACGAAATAGGCGCTCGGCGCAGTGACCGGCGCGTCGATGGCGATGACCGGGATTCCTTGCGAAGCGGCTTCCTCGATCACGTCGTCCAGCGCCGAGCGATCCGCCGGATTGATCAGAATCGCATCGACCCCCTGCGAAATCAGGGTCTGGATGTCGGCAATCTGGCCGGCGACGTCGGTGTTGCGGTTCTGAAGAACCACCTCATCGACATTGCCGCGCGCAAGCGCTTCGGCCTTGATCGCACAGATCATCTGCTCTCGCCAGGCGTTTCCGACCAGGGTGTTCGATACACCGAGAGTGAACGTGTCATCGCCACTCCCGCCTGCAGCCGTCGTGTCGCTCGAGTCGTCACCACCGCAAGCTGCGGCGACGAGCGCGAGTGCTGCGAAGACCGCAGCTACCTTCCTCCATCTCATAGGTTCCTCCTGTTTCTCGAACCGGCTTCCGCCGGATTCGACTCCTCCCCTTCCTGCCGGACGGCAGGGTGGGTGACTGGTACTGGCGGTATGAACTTCACGAGGTCCCCACCCCGGCGAGCAGGGTGGCATCGAGCGTGGCGGGTTCAAGCACATGCTCGATGACCATGGCGGCGGCACCAATAACTCCCGCCCGGTCGCCGGCTGAGGCGGAGCGGATGATGAGCTCGTTAGTGGCAAGCGCGGTTGAGCGCTGGTAGACGACCTCCCGCACGCCGGCCAGCAGCTGGTCTCCTGAATCAGCAACGTCGCCGCCGATCAAGATGACGGCCGGGTTCAACAGATTCACCGAGGCGGCGATGATCCGCCCCAGCAGCCGGCCGGCCCGCCGGACCGCCCGGATCGCATCATTGTCACCCGCCCGGGCGAGACGCATCACGTCCCGGCTGTTGCGAGTTTCTTTGCCCAGTGCGGCGAGTTCACGGGCGAGGGCTCCCCCGCCGGCCGAGGCTTCCACACATCCGACGTTGCCGCATCGGCACACCGCCTCAGAGCCTGCGACCGGAACATGACCGATATCACCGGCCGCACCCTGAGCGCCGCGGTGTAGCCGTCCACCCAGGATGAGGCCCGAGCCGATCCCGGTCCCCACTTTGATGAACAGCAGGTCGTCGACGGGATCAGGCATCAGCCAGTGTTCGCCCAGCGCCATGATGTTCACGTCGTTGTCTACCAGGACTGGCACTCCGAACCGTCCGAAGAAGTGCCCGCGAACGTCGTATCCGTCCCAGCCCGGCATGATCGGTGGGCTCACCGGCCGCCCTTCGGCAAACTCGACCGGACCGGGCAGGCCGATCCCGATCCCGAGAACATCGTCGGGGCCCGTCGACACCTGAATCAGTAGGGCGTCAAAGGTCTCGTCCACCCAGGCGAGCACCCGTTCCGGCCCGGCCGCGATCTCGATATCGGCCGCCGTCTCTGCCAGGACCTCGCCGCCCAGATCGGCGACGGCAATGCGGGAATGGGTTGCCCCGAGGTCGGCGGCAAGCACGACTCCGGCATCCTCGTTCAAGCCGAGAACGGCCGGCGGCCGGCCGCCGGTCGATCGGGCCCCCCCGATCTCTCGGATAAGGTTGTGCGCCGACAGGCTATCGATGCGCTGGGACACGGTGGAGCGAGCGAGACCGGTGGTTGAGGCCAGCTCGGCTCGGGTGGTGGCGACCCCGGATCGGATCAGACGAAGAAGGTCGCCGGCACTCCCACCGGCGGTGCTGACATGCGAGCGGCCCAAACTCACCTCCTCAATTTGCGCATCCAACCAGAGACTTTTGCGTGTGTCAAGTACAAAAGTGGGGCTGGGAGCCGGACCCACCGTCAGCCCTTCTCGTCGGGCGTGCCGGGGCGGCCGGCGCCTCGACGCGGGTCGATGACCGCAGCCAGGCGAGTGGCGTGATCGGCATAGGCGGCGTCGAACAGATCGCGGGACCGCTCCTCTCCCACCTGGGAGGCGCTGGTAATGACCGCCGGCATGGCGTTTCGCTCGACCAGCCGGGCGGCCGTCTGCACTTTGATCTCGTTGGCGACCGCGACGTAGAGGAAGGTGGAGCCGGGCCCGACCTTCTCATCGAGCCCGTCGAGTCCGACGAGTGCGTCCCCGGGTGGCGTTCCCAGGTCGATCACGACGTCCGCATGGTCGAGCAGCCGGGTCCCGGTCTGATGTAGCGAGACGGCGGCCAGCGACTCGTCCCGGGAGGTCACCGCCACCACCGGGAGCCCGCGTCGGCGGGCACCGATCGCCATCTCGATAGGGACGGCACTTCGCCCACTCACGCTGAAGACGATCAGCGCATCATGGGTCCCGAAGTGGTAGTTGGAGAGAATCACCTCGGCAAGGCCGGCAGCACGCTCGATGAACATCGCCTGCCGCTGCCCATTCGACCCGACGATCTGGGTGTGAAACGTCATCGAAAGCTCGACCATCGGGTGGAATCCCGGGTAGGAGCCGTACCGGGGGAACATCTCCTCGGTGGGTATCCGCGAGTGCCCCGCTCCGAACAGATGCACCAGCCCACCGGCGCCGATCGCGTCTGCACAGATTTGCGCCGCGGCGTCGATCGCCTCCATCTGAGTTTCCTCGAGCCGGTCAAGCAACACTCGCGCTTCGGCCAACCAGCGGCCCACCGCAACCTCCGTAGTTGTCTAGACATGCTATCGGGGGTTGTATAGACAGGTCAAGCCGGCAGGTAGTACATTCACCGTATGACGCAGACCCGGCCCCGCTACGAGGTGATCGCCCGTGCCCTGCGCGAGGTGGTTGCCGGGAGTGAGGCGAACGCCCGCCTCCCATCGGAGGCCGAGCTATGTGAACAGTTCGACGTGTCCCGGATGACCGCCCGCCAGGCCGTCGGCGTGCTCGTCGCCGACGGGCTCGTGTATCGGGTGCGCGGTCACGGCACATTCGTGGCGCCCCGGCGAGTGGCGCGGCTGCTGGGCTCACCCCTCTCCTTCACCGAAGGCATGCGAGCGCGCGGCCTACCGGCCTCCTCCCGGGTTCTCGAGTTCCGCCAGATCGATCCCTCCCCTGGCGATCGGGCGGCGCTGCGCCTCGAGCCCGGTGAGCGGCCGGTCCTGCTGGAACGCCTCCGGCTCGGCGGCACCACGCCGATGGCGCTGGAGCGAGCGGTGGTGACGCCCCGCTGCGCCGGAATCCTCGAAGCCGACATGGCCACCGAGTCCCTCCACGCGGTCTTTGAGCGCCTCGGGCACCTGCCGATGAAGGCGCATGCAACGGTGAGCGCCCGGCGGGCAACGGCCAAGGAGAAACGGCTTCTCGAGCTCGGCAGTTCCGGGGTCGTCCTGGCCGAGCGGCGTGTGATTAGCGATCAGAACGACATGCCCCTCGAGCACACGGAGACTCGCTACGCCGCCGAGCGCTACGAGTTCGAAGCCGTCCTCTACCGGGGCGAGACCGAGGACAGGACGTGAAGCGCTATCTCGGCCTCGACCTGGGTGGCACCAAGATCAAAGCGGCCGTCATCGAGTCGGCCCATCCACCGGTCGTAGTCCACACGGCCTCGACCCCCACCCGGGCCTCGGAGGGCCCGGCTGCGGTCGTCGAACGGATGGTGCGGCTTGGCCGGGACCTCACCGATGAGGTTGGTCCTCTAGACGGATTGGGGGCGGGTGTCCCGGGTCTCTTCGACTTCGACACCGGTGTTGTGACCTTCTTCACGAACCTTCCCGGCGCCTGGGAAGGATTCCCGCTGCGGGCCAAACTCGCCGACGGTTTGAAGGTGCCGGCGACGCTCATCAACGATGCCCGGGCATTCACCCTGGCCGAGGCCACCCTCGGCGCCGGCCGGGGTTGCACAACCGTTGCCTGCATCACCCTCGGCACCGGGGTGGGCGGAGGCTTGTTCATCAACGGCGAGCTGCATTTCGGCGCCTTCGGGATTGCCGGCGAACTAGGCCACCAGACGGTGCAACCGGACGGCCCCGTGTGCGGATGCGGTAACGCCGGGTGCATGGAAGCGCTGACCAGGGCGTCGGCGATTGCCGCCGCGGCGGGGCGCGCCACCATCGAGGAAGTCCTGGCCGGCGCCGACGAAGGCGATGCGGCATGCCGGGCCGCCCTGGCCGATGCAGCCACGTATTTTGGGATCGGGCTGGCCAACATCGTGACGACCGTGGGGGCCGAGCGAATAGTGATCGGCGGCGGGGTCGCCACCGCCGGAGATGCTCTTCTGGGCTTGATCCGCCGGGCCGTGCAGGATCGGGTCACGCTGGTGCCGCCCGATCAGGTCGAGATCGTCGCCGCTGAGCTCGGCACCGGGGCGGGGGCGATTGGGGCGGCCCTGGCCGCCATCGAGTCGCCGACGAAGGACCGCCGCTTTCTGGCCGGGGATTTCAAGAGCGCGCAGCTTCGCCGCGGCGAGATCACCGACTCGTAGCCAGCGAAGCGAGCCGTGCGGCTCGCTCTTCCAGCGGCTCGGTCGCCCCGGTCAGCCAGGAGCCTATGCCAACGGCGACGGCGCCGGCCGCCAGGAAGTCCGCTGCATTGTCACCCGTCACCCCGCCGGTCGGAATCAGCGGGATGTCGGGGAACGGCCCCCGCAGCGCCCGGATCCCGGCCGGGCCGGGGATGTGGGCGGGGAAGAGCTTGACCGCCGACACGCCCAGGTCCCAGGCGGCGACCACCTCGGTGGGCGTCAGCGCTCCGGGCACGACTGGCACCTGGCGCCAGACGGCCCACCCCACGATCGACGCATCGGTGTGGGGCAGCACAAGGAACGAGGCCCCCGCCGCCACGGCCCGTTCTGCGTCGGCCATCGATCGGACCGTTCCGGCCCCCACCAGGAGTCCGGACCCCCCCAATCCGGCGATGAGATCAGGTGCATCGTCGGCATCCATCGTCACCTCGATGACGCCGATTCGGTTCCGGGTGAGCACCTCTGCAACCCGCTCCAGGCGATCGGGTGCGAGACGCCGCGCAATCACAATCACGCGGCTGTCGAGAATGGCCCGGGGCAGTTCAATGCGGGCGGTCACTCGGCCTCCGTGACCGACCAGCCGCCGTCGACCGCCAGGGCCTGGCCGGTGATGGTCCAGGCGTCGTCGGACAAAAGGAAAGCGGCGGCGGCCGCCACATCGGCGGCTTCGACGATCCCCCCGGTCAGCGGTTGCTTGCGAGCGATGTAGCGCATGGTCTCCGAGTCGGCCTGGGCACGCTCGGACATGGGCGTCCGCACCAGCCCGGGCTGCAGGGCGTTGATTCGGATGCCGGCGGTGGCGTAGTGGGCGGCGGCCGCCCGCACCAGCGCAAGCTGCGCGCCCTTGGCGGCGGCGTAAGCGTGCGTGCTGAACCTCGCCGACGGGTGATCGGCCAGGACACTGGAGACCACGACGACGGATCCGCCGGGGCCCATCCGCCGGAGGGCTTCCCGCATCGCCAGGAAGGACGTTGTCAGGTTGCGGTCGAGGGTGGCTTCCCATCCCGCCAACGGAATCGCCGCGGCGGGTCCGTCACCATCAGCCCGGCCACTGCCACCGGCAACGGCGAACAGCCCGTCGAGCCCGTCGAGGTGCTCTGTAGCAGCCGCGAACGCTGCTTCGGTGGCCGGCTCATCGGCGAGGTCGGCCGTTGCGAACCCGTGCCCCGCGCCGGGCAGCGAACTCACCAGCATCTCGCAATCCTGGCGCCGCAGCGAGATCACGAAAACGGTGCCCCCCTCCCGGGCAAACCGGTCCGCCCCCGCCGCGGCGATTCCGGTGGCGCCCGTGACGACAAGCGAGCGTTCGGCCAGTCTGTTCATTGCCCGGCGACATTAGCTGCCGGGCATCGACTGCTTTGATCCGGGGCGCGGCACTAGCGTCGGCCGGGACGAAGGAGAGGAACCATGCCCCAGCCCACCACGGCCCACCGCGGGTTCTTTCCGGTCGTGACCGGGGAGGCCGTGACCATCCAGCAAGCCGGCGCCACGGTGGTGATGTCCCGTTCCACGACGAGTGTCACCCAGGGCGGCGCCCAGGTGATGTTGACCGGCGGCGATGCGGTGATTCATCAGGGTGGGGCGAATCTCCTCGGGGTGGCCGGCGACGCCAGCCTCACCCAGGGCGGGGCCGTTGTCGCTGCGGCAGGCTCAATCGAAGCTCGGAATTCCTACCTTGGAATCGCCATCGCCCCATCGATCACGCTCAGCGAAGGATCCCGCGTGCTGATCGGGCCTCGCGAAGCCGCCATCGTCGGGGTGGTCGCGACGGTTGGATACTGGGCGCTGCGCGGGCTGTTTGGCCGGACCCGCTAGGAGCAATCCTCGGCCGTGGTCGTGACACTCCACGTCCCGTAACCACGATCCCGGTTGCCGATCAAGAGTCGCTCGAAGTGGATGTCGACCCGGAGTGTGTGCGTCCCTGCTTCGACCGCCTCGAAGGCGAGCGCAGCGCCGCCGCTGCTGGTCACGATCGTTCCCGGCTCGTAAACGCCCCGGTTGTCGGCGTCGATCACCAGCTGCCAGCCGTCCGACCAATCGGTGTCGGGGTCGGCTACCGACCAGCGGATGACGGCCGTCTCATCATCGCAAAACGCCGTAGCCCCCAGTATCGGGAACCAGACATCAGTGGGGACGGTCGTCGTCGTAGTAGTCGGCGGGACGGTGGTGGTGGTCGTCGTCGGCAGGACGGTCGTGGTCGTCGTCGGCGGCAGCGTTGTCGTCGTCGTCGTGGTCGTGGGAGGCGGCGTCGTGGTGGTCGTGGTGGTTGGCGGTGGCTTCGTAGTCGTTGTCGTGGGCGGCCGGGTCGTCGTGGTGGTCGGAGCCGGACGGGTAGTCGTGGTGGTGGGAGCCGGAGTCGTAGTGGTCGGCTGGGCCGTCGTGGTCGTAGACGGGCGGGTGGTAGACGTCGTGGATCCGGGTGCGGTGGCGACCGTGCCGGCCGTCGTGGTGGTGGTGGCGGCCGGAACGGGTTGCTTGTTGCCGGCGATTGCCGGAGGCAGCCGCAGCGAGGTCGTCGAGGTAACACTCGCAGCAAGGACCTCGGTCGGGGCGGTGGGCGGCGTCGTCGGCGTGGCTTCCTCGGTGGAGCGGGGCCCCTGTCCGAAGGCGATCAGGACGAAGGCGGTGCTCAATAGGAGCAACGCGGCAACACCGACGCGAGCCAGTCGATTGACCCGGTCGGCATGACTGTATTGAGAGTCGAAATCCCGCAACGCCCTGTACCCCGTGTGAGTGCGGCACCACTATAGGTGGTTGCAGGGTGCTAGGACGGGCTCAGCTGGGGAAGATTCCCCGGCCGATATTCCGGATGAGCTCATCCCGCTCGTCGGGCGACAGATCCGACTTCGAGAACGAAACCGGAGGTGTCGGCGGAGCGAGCTGCGGGACCTCTTCGGTGATCGGTGCGTCGTCCATCTCGGGCTCGTCGATGAACGAATCCTCCAGCAGGAGCTCATCGAACAGCTCGTCGGTCGGCTCGTCGGCCGGCTGCGGTGCCGCCGCTTCGTCGACGGGAGGCGAAGCCGGCTCGGCCGGTGCGGCCTCCTCGACGGTCGCGGCCATGTGGTATCCGTCGGAGGCGTGATCTACGTCGCTCTCGGCCAGCGCCATCTCTCTGGGCATCAAACGCTCCCGGGGAGCGGCCACAAACGGCGACGATGACTCTCCGTCGGAACGCTCCAGCAGGCCCGACTGGAACAGGTCGGCCAGCAGACGGGCCGATCGGTACTCGGATAGGCCGAGCTCATCGGCGAGAAAGGCAACCGAGCCTCCGTCGCCGACCAGTGCCAGGAGACGCCACGTGAGAGCATCGATCGTCGTGACGGTCTCCTCACCGGGGAGCCGTCGGGCCAGCCGGAAGACGGTGTCGTCGGTCGGGATCACGCTGCGCAGTGCTTCCCACTCGGCGGAGCGCTCCTCGACGCGACGCAGCACGTCGGCCACCGGCACAGCGTACGGCCGGTCATCACTGCCATCGGCCGCACTGAATTCGAATGTGCCATCCGGACGCTGCATCAGGTGGTGGCACACCTCGACGATGCGCTCGTCGATGGCTGCTTCGAAGGTGACGGGTCCGGCGTAGTCCCGGTCTGGCGCCGACGAGTAGGCCTCGTGCAGCCCGCGCAGCTCACCGGGAGCGTCGGTGCCGTGGGTGGCGTAGGCGATAGCCCCGTCGGTGAGGATGATGCGGCCGGTTACGCCATCGACGTTGAGCCGCAGTTCCCCCGACTTGCCGGCGCCGCCGAGCAGGTCGAAGACACCGGACAGGCCAAACGCGGCGAGGTTGCCGCTGAGATCAGACATGGAGGTTCTCAGGGTTCATATGGATACCAATCGACCCCGGACCACGTTTGCTTGAGCATTCGATTTGCGAGTTGTTGGCACCCGTGGCACGTTGATAGGGTCACGGGCTGGGCAGGAGCGGAAGTGGGCGGAAAACGGGCGGTGGTGATATGGGCTGTGGGCTTCGGCCTGCTCGCGCTCAGCTCAGCATGGGCCGACCCGGCGCAGGCGGCTGGAGACGATCCCGATCACGTCGTCCTGGTTGAGCCGTCCGGCCGGTGGCACGTCCAACAGCCCGGCCACGTCGACTACCGCTTCGATCTCGGCGCGGAAGGCGACATTCCGCTCCTTGGTGATTGGGACGGCGACGGGATCGACACGCCCGGCGTCTACCGCCCGTCGGATGGGTCGGCCCATCTGACCAACCGGATTCCTGCGTTCGGCGAGACCATCGATGAGCCCGAATTGCGCTTCTTCTTCGGTTTGCCCGGTGATCGCACCATCTTTGCCGGCGACTGGGACGGCGACGGCATCGACACCCTTGGACTGAGCCGTTTCGGCCAGGTGTTCCTGGCCGGTACCAACGCCACCAGTATTGCCGACCAGGTGTTCTGGTTCGGCACCCATGCTGATATCCCGCATGCCGGCGACCCAGACGGCAACGGCATCGATGGCATCTTCCTGCAGCGAATCAGTTCGCTGTCAGTTTTCTATGCCACCGACCCAACAGAGCACCTGGTCGCCGACTCGGCCGGCTCCTTGTACTTCGGAGCCCGCGGCGACCAGTTCGTGGTCGGAGACTGGAACGGGGATGGCACGGACACACCGGGAGTGTTCCGGCCGTTCACGACCACGGTTCATCTGCATGACCATCTGTGGACGGGCAAAGCCTCTCGCCGCAGTTTCCAGTTTGGTCGTTCCGATTGGCAGGCGGTGGCCGGCAACATCCAGAACCATGTCGGCGGCACTGCTCCGGTCTCGTCGCTCACCGGGAAGATCGGCGCCAACCCGGCCAACCGGGTAGTCATCGCCAAGATCTCCAATTCCTCCCGCGCCCGCCCGCAGGCCGGCATCGCCGAAGCCGATTTCGTGATGGAAGTCATCGTCGAGGGGGGAATCGGTCGGTGGATCGTGCTCTATCAATCAGAGCTCCCCCGGATCGCCGGCCCGCTCCGCAGCGTTCGCGAGGTCGACCCGAAGCTCATTGAGCCGTTCGACGCCCGCGTGCTCCATAGTGGGGGCCAGGCCTCGGTTCGCCAGACGCTCTCCCAGGTCGCCGTCGACGAGGGAAACGGACGGATCCCCGGCTACTACCGCGATCCGAACCGGCGCCGGGTGTACGACCTCATGTACGACTTCAGCCGGTTGCCCGACGACGGGTGGACGGGCTCGGTCGCTCCCGTGCTGCCGTTCGACTCCTGGATTCCCTCCGGTGGGGTGCCGGCCACGGCCCTCGACGTGGCGATGACCGGGGCAAACACCCTGGCGTGGAGCTACCAGGACGGGCACTACGTACGATCACAATCGGGCAGCCGATCGCTTGATGCCGACGGAGCACCGATCACCGCCGATTCGGTGGTGGTTGCCTACGTCGAGCAGATCGACACCGGCAGACGCGACTCTGCCAACCAGCCGGTCCCCGACTACATCGTCACCGGACGGGGTGACGCCGTCGTCTTCCGCAACGGCCAGGCCTGGCCGGTTGAATGGGTCCGGGACACCACCGGCCAGTTCTTCCGTTTCATGCGAGAAGACGGCCGGGAGATCGCCATGGATCCCGGCCGCACCTGGGTGCACATCATGCCGACCGCCGGCTCGGCCACCTGGCACTAGCGCTAGCGGATACCGGTGTCGTAGGCGACCTGCAGCTCAACCGGGTCTGATTCGACAGTGAACTCCTGGGGCGGAGCTGTGCCCAGCAGCCCGTCGTGGGGCTGGGGCACGAGCCGGTAGGCACCACTCTCGAGACGGAGCCCGAACCTGCCGTCGGCATCCGACGTGACCCGGGATTGTTCCGCGCCGTCGAGATCGGTGACGATCAAGACTGCCCCGTCGACCGGGCGGTCGGCACAATCGGGATCGGGCGGGTGGCGCTCGGTCGGGCAGGTGGGACCGGCCATCACCCGCCCGATCACCCGGACGGTCTCCCGGTCGAGCACGGTCGTGGTGGTGGCCGGCGCCGTGGTCGTCGTCGGCACGGTTGTTGATGTCGTCGACACCGGGTCGTCAGCGACCGTCGTCGACGGCCGGTCGTTGGTCGTAGTGGTCGGGTCCACGACGGTGGTCGTGGTGGCCGGATCGTCCGACCGGATCGGCGGTGGATCGGCGTCGCTCGGCCGGTCTGGCCGATCGACCGCCAGGGCTTCCAGCCGGTCGGCGAGCGGATGATCGGCGCCGAGCCGGGCAACCTCCGCTTCAGCACGATCGGCCTGAATGGCGACCTCGCCGGCCGGAGCGTCGCTCGCCAGCAGTGTTTCCAGCTCGGCAACCCGGTGCTCGGCGGCGATATCGGCGTCGACCACCGATCGGATTGCTTCGGTGAGCTTCTTCACCGGGTAGAGCGCCTCACCCGGAAGCGACCCTTCTGCTGCGAATGCAACTCCGGCCGGAACCGCCAGCAGAGCGGCCGTAACCGCCACCGTGGTGAACCGGCGCCGTCGCCTGGCCACCGGGGTCGGGCGGGCCCGCTGTGCATCGACGGCTGCCTCGATGGCAGCGAGCTGGCTGGAGCGGGTCTCCTCCTCGACCGGGTGCCACAGAGCCTCCCGAAGCGTCTTCTTGATATCCATCAGGCGGTACTCCTGCTCTCTGCCCCGCCCAGCAGGGCACGGAGGCGTCGTTCGGCCCGAGCCGCCGTTGCGAACACAGCGGCGCGGTTGGTGTCGAGCACGACCGCGACCTCGTGGCCGCTCATGCCCGCGACGTGACGGAGAAACAGCACGGCGCGCTGCTGCTCGGTCAACTCGGACATGGCGGCCGCGAGGTCGCCCCCACCCCCCGGGGAAGGAACCGTGGAGAGGAGGTCGTCCGGCAGCTCGGCGTGTAGCGTTTCACGCCGCCGCTGCCGGCGGCGGATCTCGTCGAGACACCGGAACCGCACACTGCGAAACAGCCACGCACGCATGGCCGCGAAGTCGCCGCGGAGCCCCGGTGCCGCCTGGACGAACTCGAGGAACGCCTGCTGCACGGCGTCCTCGGCCGCGGCACGGTCGCGTAAGAGGGAGATGGCAAACGAATTGAGGCCGTCGGCGAGCTCGTCATACAGGGTGCGGAACGCGTCGGGCGCGAGCCGGCGCACTCCCTCCGGGAGTGCGCGCAACTCGGCGTTGTCGGCACCACGCGTAATGGTCATTCCTCGTGGTTGGCGAATACCTCTAGAGATCGGCGCTGCGAAGGCGCAGGTGTACGTCATTTCTCGTTCTGTCGGTCGGGCGCTGGTCGGTCGGGCGCTGGTCGGTCGGGCGCTTGTCGGTCGGGCGATCGGACGGAGCATCGGAGGGTCGCACCACCGGGCGATCGGCCGGGACGTCGGCGGGCCGCACGGCGGGACGATCAACCGGTCGATCAGTCGGCCGATCTGGATGGCATCGCCGGTCGATGACGCGGTCGGTCACCCGGCAATCGTGCGGCCGCACGTCGGGCCGGCGGCAGTAGCGGGCGTCCGGGTGTGCGCTGCACCACCGTTTCCACAGCTCGAGACACCGCTCCTCGAGGCTGTCCGTCAGTTCATCCTCCCCAAACAGGTGCCGGCATCGCCTCAGGATGTGGCCGATGTCGGCCGAGTCCTCACCTGCATCAGGCCGGATGTCGGACTGGGCAGGTTTGAGGTCGACGGATGATTGGGCGGCCGCCATCCCGGCAAACAGGGTGCCGAATAGGGCGACGGTCAGGGCGACGATGAGTGCTCGTTTCATGTGGTTTTCCTTTCCTCACCCGTAAGACGCTGCGATCACGGCAGATTCGACGGGTAGTCACCGAAATAGTCACTCGTCGCACCGGCGCTGTACCGTCCCGGTCGTGACATCGATCGCACACAGCATCGCCAAGCTGGACGCCACTCTGGAGTCCGGCGACCACCGGGGTGCCGGGGCGCTCCTCAACGACATCCGGCAGACGTGGCACCGGGATTCCGCCGCGTTCTCCACAGCCGACGTCGCTGCGCTGACCGAACGGGGCCGGAGACTCGACGAGCTCCGGCGGGCCGCCATCGAGCAGGCGCTCCGGGACACCTTCGGCTTTTCGGCGTTCCGGCCCGGTCAGCGGGAGATCATCGAGGCCGTGGTCGGAGGACGCGACTGCATCGCCATCATGCCGACCGGAGCCGGGAAGTCGCTCACCTTCCAGCTGGCCGCCCGGGTTCTCGGTGGGCTGACGCTCGTTATTTCGCCGCTCATTGCGCTGATGAAGGACCAGGTGGACGGCCTCGACCAGGCCGGGTTCCGGTCGACCTACGTGAACTCGAGCCTCACCCCGGAGGAGCGTGCCGCCCGGGTAGCCGGGTTGCGGGACGGTGCATACGAGCTGGTGTATGCCGCACCGGAGGGGTTGGAGGCGTCCGTCGGAGCGGTGCTGGCCGGGCTCGACTTGCAGTTGATCGCGGTCGATGAGGCCCATTGCATCAGTCAATGGGGGCACGACTTCCGGCCCGCCTACCGCAACCTGCGCGGCCTCAAGGACCGCTTCGGCGTGCCGGTCCTGGCGCTGACGGCTACGGCCACACCGGAGGTCACCTCCGACATTCGTGAGCAGCTCGGGCTCCGAGACCCTCTCCATCTCCAGGGATCGTTTCTGCGCCCCAACCTGCACGTGCACGTCATCAAGAAAGGGACCGATCCCGACGGTCGGCGGATCCGGGTCAAAGAGTCGATCGGAAAGCTCTGCCTCGCCCGCCGGGGCGAAAGCGGCATCGTGTACACGTTGTCCCGGAAATCCGCCGAGTCGACGGCCGCCTACCTCCGCAGTCTCGGCATCGCGGCGATGGCCTATCACGCCGGACTGGAGCGCACCGACCGAGCGGCCGTGCAGGACGCATTCATCCGCGATGAGGTCGAAGTCATCTGCGCCACCATCGCCTTCGGCATGGGCATCGACAAGTCGAACGTGCGGTACGTGATCCACCGGGACATGCCCAAATCACTTGAGGGGTACTACCAGGAGATCGGCCGGGCGGGGCGTGATGGGCTCGTCAGCGATTGCGTCCTGTTCTACTCCTGGGCCGACGTCATGAACCTGGAGCGGATGAGCAACGGGGACGAGCGCCAGCGGGCGCGGATCCGTCAGATGTTCAACTGGGCGGATCGGCGCCGCTGCCGTCACCAGACCCTGGTCAGGTACTTCGGCGAGGAGACCGACCCGTGCGGCACGTCCTGTGACGTCTGCACGGGCGAATCCATACTCGACGGCCTCGCCGCGCCGCGCGGCACACGATCCCTGCCCACCCCCCAACCGGAGGACTCCGGCCTGCTTGCGTCCCTGAAGGCCCTCCGGCGCCGCCTCGCCGACGAAGCCGGTGTCCCCGCCTATGTCATCTTCAACGATGCCACCCTCGCCGAGATGGCGACCCGGCGGCCAACGACGGAAGCCGAGTTGCTGGATGTCAGCGGCGTCGGCCCCACCAAGCTCGAGCGCTATGGCGAAGCGTTCCTGGGCCTCCTCGCCACCCCGGACTAGGCGAAGCCTGCGCGAACCCGCCGGCCCGTGAACGCATGGCTGCGGTGACGGCGCCCGCTCGCCTGGCCACGGCGACGATCGCGTCGCTACTCCAATGATCCGACCGAGGAACTCTTGAGAGGTCTACGGCCATTGCGGTAGAAGCGCGTGCGGGCCCACAGAGCGACGTAGACGAGGCCGACGAGGACCGGAACTTCGATGAGGGGACCGACGACGCCGGCAAGGGCTTCGCCGGAGGTGACCCCGAAGACGCCAATGGCCACAGCGATGGCGAGTTCGAAGTTGTTTGAGGCGGCGGTGAATGCGACGGTGGTGTTCTTCTCGTAGGAGAGCCGGAGCCACAGTCCGAGGGCGAACGAGACGCCCCACATGAGGGAGAAGTAGATGAGGAGTGGGATCGCGATGCGGGCAACGTCGAGGGGACGGTCGGTGATCGTTTCACCTTGGAGGGCGAACAGGATGACGATCGTGAATAGGAGACCGTAGAGGGCCCACGGGCCAAGGCGCGGCAGGAAGCGTGTCTCGTACCACTCGACGCCACGGGCCTGTTCGCCCCACCGCCGGGTGAGATAACCGCCGGCAAGGGGGATGCCCAGAAAGACGAGCACGATCTTGGCGATCTCCCACATCGTGACGTCGAGCGTGGCTGTGTCGAGTCCGAGCCATTCGGGGAGCAGTTGCAGGTAGAAGTAGCCAAGGATCGAGTAGGCGACGATCTGGAACACGGAGTTGATAGCGACGAGAACGGCGGCAGCTTCACGGTCGCCGCACGCAAGGTCGTTCCAGATCAGGACCATGGCGATGCAGCGGGCGAGGCCGATGACAATTAGTCCGGTGCGGTACTCGGGCAAGTCGGGAAGCAGGATCCAGGCGAGGGCGAACATCAGCGCCGGTCCGATGATCCAGTTGAGCACCAGCGAGGTGACCATGAGCTTCCGATCGGCGGCGATCTCACCGACCTTCGAGTAGCGGACCTTGGCGAGCACCGGGTACATCATTGCCAGAAGGCCGATGGCGATGGGGAGCGACACGGTGCCGATCTTGACCGTGTCAAGCCAGTCGTTCAGGTCGGGGATGAGACGACCGAGAAGCAGGCCGATCACCATGGCGACTCCGATCCACACCGGCAGAAAACGGTCAAGAAGCGAAAGCCGTTCCAGGACGGGCGCCTCGACGTCGATGCCGGCGGTCACGACACCACCTCGATCAGCGGCGAGGGCAGAGCTGCCCTCACGGCCTCGGCGGCACCATCCGCGATCTGGTAGTCGACCCACCGTCCGCGACGGAACGAAACAACCAGACCTGCCTCGCGCAGGATCCTCAAGTGATAGGACAACAGGTTCGGAGCGACGTCCAGGACTTCTTGAAGATCACAGACGCAGCGTCGGCCCCGGTTCAGCTGGTCGAGGATCGACAGCCGGATCGGGTCGCTCAATGCACGGAACGCGGCTGCTCTCAATTCAAGAGTTGTTGTTTCAACATCGGTTGAACCCACTTCGTGACTATCGCGATCCCACGGGCATCGTCGGCAGGGCTGAAGGTCACAATGCCCGGGGTCTCAGCACACCTAGCCGACGCCCAACGACCAACGACCAACGACCAACGACCAACGACCAACGACCAACGACTACTCGACCTTCCGGAGCGGGGCCCATGCGAGCAGCAGGGTTTTCTTGCCCTCACCGTCGAACTCGACGACAGCCTCGGCTTTGTCCCCGGCACCGTCGATCGAGACGATGATCCCCCTCCCCCAGTGGTCATGGATGACCTGCTCACCCGTTGACACGCCGGAGATCGGGTCGGGGCGGGCCGGGTATGACTCTCGCTTGTCGCGCCGCACCCGGGACTCCTCCTCGAGGAGATGCTCGGGGACCTCCCGCAGGAATCGGCTCGGGCCGTTGAAGTTGGGAGCCCCCCATAGCGCCCGCTGAACGGCGTTGATGAGAAACAACCGCTGTTCGGCACGCGTCACCCCGACATAGAACAGCCGGCGTTCCTCCTCCATCTCGGCGGGCTCGCCGAGGGATCGCATGTGCGGGAACACGCCGTCTTCGAGACCGACCATGAAGATCACCGGGAACTCGAGGCCCTTGGCGTTGTGCAGGGTCATCAGCGTGACGGCACCGGTGTGGGCATCGTCGGCCAACTCATCGGTTTCGTTCACGAGGCTGACCGTTTCCAGGAACAGTTGTAGCCGGCTCATGCCATCGAGCTCAACCCACGGCACACCCTCGGCGTCTTCGCGGCCCGGCCCGGACTCTTCGAACTCCTCGGCGATGGTGAGCAGCTCTTTGAGGTTCTCCACCCGGCCGAGCGCCTCGACCGTTCGCTCCGCCTCGAAGGCCTGGACGAGCCCGCTGTCGATGAGCATCGCGTCGACCGCCGCCCGGGGCCCGGCCTCCGCCTTCTCCCGCAAATAGTCGATCAGCCCGAGGAACTCGGTCACCGACCTGGCAGCCCGCTTAGACACCCCCGGGATGTCGTTGATCCTGAGAAGCGCGTCGTAGAAGGTGATCCCCTCGGCCTGGCTGAACCGGTCGATGTGCCCGACCGACGTATCGCCGATCCCGCGCTTCGGTGAGTTGATGATGCGCTTGAGCGCGACCTGGTCGTCGGGGTTGACCAGCACCTGCAGGTAGCCGAACCCGTCCTTGACCTCCCGACGGTCGTAGAACTTGGTGCCGCCCACCACCTGGTACGGGATGCCGTAGCGAACGAACACTTCCTCCAGCACGCGGCTCTGGGCGTTGGTCCGGTAGAACACGGCCATGTCACGGGCCGCCAGGCCTTCCTGTTCGAGTTCCCCCACCTTTTCGGCGACGTAGGCGGCCTCATCACGCTCGTCCTGGGCCTCGTACCGGCGGATCTTCTCTCCGCCGCCGGCATCGGTCCAGAGTCGCTTCGGCTGGCGGGCCGGGTTGTTGGCGATGACCGAGTTGGCAGCATCGAGGATGTTCTGCGTCGACCGGTAGTTCTGCTCCAGCAGAATGATACGGGCGTCGGGATAGTCCCGCTCGAATTCGATGATGTTGCGTATATTGGCCCCGCGGAACGCATAGATGCTCTGGTCGGAATCTCCCACCACACACAGGTTGCCGTGCTTCTCGGCCAGCATCTTCACCATCATGTACTGGGCGTGATTGGTGTCCTGGTACTCGTCGATCAGGATGTACCGGAAGCGGTCCTGGTAATAGGACAGGACCTCAGGGAAGGCCCCGAGTAGCTCAACGGTCACCTTGAGCAGGTCGTCGAAGTCCATGGCGGACGCCTCGACCAGGCGCTGTTGATAAAGCCGGTAGACCTCGGACACCTGCTCGTGGAAATACCCCGATCCCTGCGATGCGAACGTCTCGTGATCGACAAGCTCATTCTTGGCGTTGCTGATGGCCGCCCGGATGTTGCGGGGCGGGAATCGCTTGGTGTCGAGGTCGAGGTCGCGCAGGCAGTAGGTGATCAGCCGAAGCGAATCGGCTGCGTCGTAGATCGAGAACGACGACTTATACCCGAACCGATTGGCCTCCCGGCGGAGGATCCGGACACAGGCCGAGTGGAACGTCGACACCCACATCGAGTTGACCACGGGGCCGACCAGCTGGCCGACCCGCTCCTTCATCTCGGCGGCGGCCTTGTTGGTGAAGGTGATGGCGAGGATCTGATAGGGCGAGATCTCCAGGTCCTGCAGCAGGTGCGCGATGCGATAGGTGAGCACCCGCGTCTTACCGGAGCCGGCGCCTGCCACCACCAGCACCGGCCCTTCGGTCGCCGCTACCGCTTCGCGCTGGGCCGGATTGAGGTCGACAAAGAGATCAGATTCCACGCAGGCGAGTATACGAGCCTCCCCCGACGAGAATCCCAAGAGTGTGATTCGGCGAATCAGTCGACGGTCAACCGTCGACGGTCAACGGCCAAGAGCGAACGATGCGTCCTGGAAGCCAACCACCGCACAGGCATCGGGTGTGAGGACAGTTCGCGCCGCTCCGATCTCACAAACCCCGTGAAACGGGTTCTGGCAGTCAGTCGACAGTTGACCGTCGACGGTCAACGGCCAAGAGCGAACAATGCGTCCTGGAAGCCAACCACGGCGCAGACGTCGGGCCTGGGATGCGGTTCGTGCCGCTCCTGACCTCACGAAGAACGTGAAACGGGTTCTGGCAGTCGACAGTTGACGGTCGACCGTCGACCCGATGAGTGAAACAGTCAACGGTCAACCGTCGACGGTCAACGGCCAAGAGCGAATGATCCGTCCTGGAAGCCAACCACGGCGCGGGGGTAGGGTCAGGGGCAGTTCGTGCCGCTCTCGATTCCACGAAGAACGTGAAACGGGTTCTGGCAGTCGACAGTTGACGGTTGACAGTCGACTCAATTAGTGACCAACGACCATCGACTACGCAGCGAAGCTGCGGTCACTCGAAGAGTGACGACAATGAGCTTCTGGCTTCTTGTTCGAGGAGCTTCTGGTAGTGACGGGCGGAGTCGACCACGGAAGCCACGTGGGGCTCGATAGTGCGCAATGTGCGGTCGATCGAGTCACCGAACACGTCCTCTCGCTGCGAGCCCAGTACGAGCACGCCGACTACCTCACCGCGCGACCAGAGCGGCGCAACGGCGAACGAGGGCCAGCCGGAGTCTTCGATGGCGACGTCCTCGAGTTCCTGGTCTTTGCCGAAACCGTGCACGAACGACACGCTCAGGTCCTCGACGGTCACGTCGGCGGTGGTGAACTGGCGGCAGCGCAGCGCGCTCAGCGACCGGAACTCGTCGTAGTCCCCAGGGGAGATCTGCTTTTCGAACCGGACCAGCAGGCGGCGCTCGTTGGGGAGCACAACACCCCCGGCCTCGAAGTCGAGGATCCGCCGAATGATGTTCAGGGCCTCTGCGACGGTGGCCTCGAGGTCCATCGCCCGGACGCCCACGCCGACGATGTCATTGACGATGGTTGCTTCGAACAGCTTGCGATCGAGCACCTCACATACCCGGCTCAGCACATCACTCTCATCCAGTGATTGTGGGAGTGGCTCGACGCGGCCCATGTCCGACAGGGCCCGGCTGGCCAGCGCCGACTGGATGGCATCGAGCAGCTCTTCGCCCATGGATTCTTTGGTGAGGTAGCCATCGGCGCCGGACCGATTGCCCCAGTAGCGGTCCTCGGCCGAGTCGCGACCGGTCAGGATGAGCACGGGGATATGGCGGCTGGCCGGATCCTCTTTGAGGAGGCGGCACACCACATAGCCGTGCAGCTTGGGCATCTGAATGTCCAGCAGGACGAGGTCGGGGTTCTCCTGATAGAAGCGTTGCACTGCTTCCAGGCCGTCCATTGCCGCCACGACCTCGTATCCGCTTTGCTCGAGGAGCTTGCGGAGGGCGGTCACCAGGACCGGACTGTCGTCGGCGATTAGTACTTTCATTGTGCGTGAGCCTCTCGTCCTCTATCGGCGCGTTCGAGCAGCGAGTGAAGGGTTGATACGAGCGCCCCTTCACGGAAGTCTGACTTGTCGAAATAGGCGTCCACGCCGGCCGCCTTCGCCCGGTCCTGGTCGGCGCGCTCGGCCACCGCCGACATCATCACGATCGGCAGGGTGGTGGACCGGGCCCGTACCCGCTCCACCACCGAGATGCCGTCTGACCCCGGCATGGAATAGTCGACCACGATGGCGTCGACGCCGCCACCAGAGACCACCTCGAGCGCCTCCTCGGCGGAGCCGGCCACGACGGTGTCGAAGCCTCCCGCCGCGAGAGCACCAGCCACGATCTGGCGGACTCCGGGCGAGTCGTCGACCACCAGCACGCGGGCAAGCTCATCCGGAGAAACCCCACCCCGTGACTTCCGGCTCGACTCACCGAGCGCATTGGCATCGAGCATCAGGGCAAGCTCGCCGCCTCCGAGCAAGGCGGCGCCGGTGATGAGGTCTGTTCCGGAAACGAGCGGGCCGAGGCTCTTGGTGGCTACCTCGCGCACCCCAACGATGGAGGTGACGGCCAGTGCTGCCGGGCCGGTTTGGGTGGAAACAACCACGACATCGCGGTGGGCTTCGGTATCTGGCAGACCAGCAGCGTTGGCAAACGAGCCGATCGGCAGCATGCCGTCGCCCCACACCACCTCCTGGCTGCCGGCCACGGTGACCCGATCGGCATCAATCAGTGCGAACCGGTCCAGCACCGCAGGCTCGGCCAGGCCCCAGCGGCGTCCGGCGGCTTCCACGATGAGCGCCCGCTGCAGACTCTGGAAGGCCGGGACGGTGATGGTGACCGTGGTTCCGGCGCCGGGCTCAGTTTGCAGCCGCACCGTGCCACGCATCTCGCGGACGAGCCTCGCCACGGCGTTGAACCCCTGGCCGCTGCCACTGAGCTCGCTGTGGGTCGGGGACGTGCTGATGCCGGTCTCGAACAGCAACCGCCGCAGCTGCTCCTCGGTAATCTCGCCGGCTTGATCAACCAGGCGGTTTTCGATAGCCGTCTGCTTGAGGAGCTCCCAGTTCATTCCCCGCCCATCGTCACTGACGGACAGGCTGAGCCGGCCATCCTCCACCTCTGCGCTGATGCGGAGGGTCCCGGTGGCGGACTTGCCGGCGGCGACCCGCTCTTCGGGATTCTCGATGCCATGTTCGATTGAGTTGACGACGAGGTTGCGGAAGGCGTTTCCCAGGTTCTCCAGGATCTGCAGGTCAACTTCGATGTCGTCGTCGATGATCTCGAGCCGCACCTCCCGCCCGGTCTTACGGGCCAGGAATCGCACCAGCCCCGGCACGGTCGAGGTGACCGTGGACAGCGGGACGGCGACCAGGGTGACGGCCTGGTTCTGGATCTCCGTGACGGCCTCGCCGATGTCGGCAACGGCGGTCTCCCACCGGGACGCCAGGGCGGCGACCTCGCTGGGGCTGGCCGTGGCGGCCATGCGCAGCGCTTCGATGGTGCCTGCCAGGGCCTCGGCGTCCAGGCGCAACTCGGCTACTCGATTGATCAGGCGGTAGAGCTTGGCGGTGTCTACCCCGGTGGTTTCGCCTGCGGAGAAGTTCTCAGACGAGGCGAGCAAACCGCCCAGGTTGCCGACGTTGGGGTTCACCGACGGCCGCTCCCCGCCCGAGCCGTCGATCACGATGAGCGACGGGCCGTCGGCTTCGACCGGTTCGGGTTCGGGCCCAGGCAGTTCCGGGGCCATGCTGATGGCCTCGGGTGGAGCGGGTGCGCTCGCCGGTTCGGGGATCGGGGGTACCTCTTCGCCGTGGATCACCGCTCGGAGCGCGTCGGACAGCTCCGGAGTGCCTTGTTGGGGATCGCCGTCCACGGCGGGAAGGAGGTGGCTGCTGAGGGCAAGAAATCGGCGCCCCAACTCGGCGCTTGGCTCCAGCGTGTGGTCGGCGATGGCACGCCAATCGGTTTCGAGGCGGCCGCCGGCGTCTCCAATGAGGTCGTAGCCCATGACTTTGGCCGTCCCCTTGATGGTGTGGGCTTCACGGACGCATTGCTCGGTGATCTCGGCAGAAAGGGTGCCGTCGATCATCGCCTGGGCACCGGCAACCAGATGCGGGGCGCGTTCTTCCATTTCGGTGCGGAAGATCGCCTGCAATTCGTCGTCCTGGTTCCAGTCCACGCATACACCAATCGAGGGGACTAGATACGTTTCGACACCCGCCGACGGCTTCTTGAGGACCAAGAGGTCAAAGGCGCGACGCCGCCTCCACGCCGTGTAATTGGCCAGCAATCAGCAATCAGCAATCAGCAATCGGCGATCAGCAGTTGCCGGTTTCAAGTTGCAAGTTGCAAGTCAGAGGTCGAACCCAGTTATGGAGTTGCGGAGCAACTCCCAAGGAATCCGAAGGGTTCCCGGTGACCGGCGACCGGCGACCACCCCGAAGGGTTTCCCCTATTCCCACTCAATCGTGGCGGGGGGCTTGGAGGAGATGTCGTAGGTCACGCGGTTGATCCCGTCGACCTCGTTGATGACTCGCGACGAGATCCGTTCCAGAACGTCGAAGGGCAGTCGGGCCCAGTCGGCCGTCATGGCGTCATCGGATGTGACCGCCCGCAGGATCAAGGGGTGGGCGTAGGTTCGCTCGTCTCCCTGCACGCCGACGGTGCGGATCGCCGCCAGCACGCCGAAGGACTGCCAGAGATCCCTATACAACCCGGCCCGCCGCACCTCTTCGGTGATGATGTGGTCGGCGGCTCGCAGAATCTCGAGGCGCTCCTCGGTGACCTCCCCGATGATGCGGATCGCTAGACCCGGTCCGGGAAATGGCTGACGCCACACGATCTCGTCGGGCAGGCCCAGCTCTTCGCCCACGGCTCTGACTTCGTCCTTGAAGAGATCCCGAAGCGGCTCTACCAACTCGAACTGCATGTCATCGGGCAGGCCACCCACGTTGTGGTGGCTCTTGATCTTGGCGGCGTCCTTGGTGCCCGACTCGATGATGTCGGGATACAAGGTTCCCTGGACGAGGAGATCGACGTCCTTCAGGTCGGCGGCCACCTCCTCGAACACACGAATAAAGGTCTCGCCGATGATCTTGCGCTTGCGCTCAGGATCGGTGACCCCCCGCAGCGCGCCGACGAACCGCTCGCCTGCCTCAACGTGGATCAGGTTCATGTGAAACGACCGGTCGAAGGTTTCGACGACCTGCTCAGCCTCCCCGTACCGAAGCAAGCCATGGTCGATGAAGACACAGGTCAGCTGATCACCGACCGCTTTGTGGACCAGTGCGGCCGCGACTGCCGAATCAACCCCGCCCGACAGGCCACATATGACCTTGCGATCCCCGACCTGCTCCCGGATGGACTCGACGGCGCGTTCGATGATCGACACGTGCGTCCAGGTCGGGCGGGCTCCGGCCGCGTCGTAGAGGAACCGCTTGAGCAGCTCCTGGCCGCGCGGCGTGTGAGCCACTTCAGGATGGAATTGGACCCCGTACAGGTGCCGGGAGGGGTCCTCCATGGCGGCGACCGGAGATCCGTCGGTCCAGGCGGTGGTCTGGAATCCGGGCGGGGCTTTGACCACGGAATCGCCGTGGCTCATCCATACGGGCTGCTCCTCGGGGAGCTCGCTGAACAACACCGAGCCCTCGATCTCAGCCGTCAGGTCCGCCTTGCCGTACTCGCCGGATTCCCGGCGGTCGACCACCCCGCCCATCCCGTGAGCGAGCAACTGGTGGCCGTAGCAGATGCCGAGGACGGGCACGCCGAGCTCGAAGATGGCCGAATCCACGTCGTAGGCATCTTCGGCGTACACCGATGCCGGGCCGCCCGACAGGATGATGGCGGTGGGCTCGTGCCCGGCTGCTTCAGCAGCCGTGGTGTCACGCGGCACGATCTGAGAGAACACGTGCGCTTCCCGGACGCGCCGGGCAATGAGCTGGGCGTACTGGGCTCCAAAGTCGAAAACGAGAACCTTGTCGAAGTCCTCCAACTCGCCCGACATCAGGCCATGCCGATCTGCTGGGCCTTCTGGAGTGCCTTGCCCTCGGTCTGGAGGGCCGGGGCGATCATCACTTCGGCTTTTTGGAAGTCCTTGATGGTCTCGTAACCCGTGGTGGCCATCGAGACCCGCAGGCCCCCGAACAGGTTGCGCCGGCCGTCGTTCTCGTAGGCCGGACCAACGAGGATTTCTTCGAGAGTCCCAAGGTTGCCGACCTCGACCCGTGCTCCACGGGGAAGCGTTGGATGAAAGGTGGCCATGCCCCAATGGACGCCGCGCCCGGGCGATTCCTGCGCGGAGGCAAGCGGCGAGCCGATCATGACCGCATCGGCGCCGCAGGCGATCGCCTTGGCGATGTCTCCCCCGCGGCGCATTCCGCCATCGGCGATGACCTGCACATAGCGGCCGCTCTCGTCCAGGTAGGCCATGCGGGCGCCGGCGGCGTCTGCGATAGCGGTGGCCTGCGGCACACCGATCCCCAGCACACCCCGGGTGGTGCAGGCTGCCCCCGGGCCAACTCCGACCAGCACACCGACGGCCCCGGTGCGCATCAGGTGAAGCGTCGTCGAATACGACGCCACCCCTCCGACGATCACCGGCAGCTCGAACCCCCGGATGAACTCTTTCAGGTTGAGGGGCGCCGAGCGGCTCGAGACATGCTCGGCCGATACCACCGTCCCTTGGATGACGAGAATGTGCAGACCCGCCTCGACCGTCAGCGGTGCGAATTCCTCGACCCGCTGCGGGGTGAGACTGGCCGCGGTGGTGATGCCGGCGCTGCGCAATTCTGATATCCGGGTGCCGATGAGGTCCGGTTTCATCGGTTCCTGGTAGATCTCCTGCATACGCCGGGTGGCCTTCTCGGCCGGAAGTGATGCGATCTCCTCCAGTTGCGGCGTTGGGTCTTCATACCGGGTCCACAACCCCTCCAGGTTGAGCACGGCCAGACCGCCGAGGCGCCCGATTTCGAGAGCGGTTTCTGGGCTGACAGCCGAGTCCATCGCCGATGCCATGAGCGGCAAGTCGAACCGGTAGGCGTCGATCTCCCAGCTCAGGTCGACGTCCTCAGGGTCCCGGGTCCGCCGGGATGGAACTATTGCGATGTCGTCGAACCCGTACGCCTGACGACCTGATTTTCCGATGCCAATTTCGATATCTGCCATGGCCGGGAGGGTACTAGCGGCAACTGGTGCGACGTCCGCGCCGGGAGCAGGCCGCGAAAAGTTTGGGGCATGTGAGGACAGCTATTTGTGGTGTCCACTGACGTGGTCGACACTCCGCCTTGTGCCGGGCCTAGGTCGCTGGCTCCCGGCGCTGTGGAGGGTGTTCATGTACGCGATCTAGTGATCGGCGTCCATGCAGGGGGGAGCAACGAAGGCTGTAGACAAAACGTCTACATTCTGTATACTGCTGATATGGGAACAACAACAATCCGCGTCGACACCGACACCCACGCCCGCCTCCTCGCCCTGAGCCAAACAACCGGCGCATCGCTCATCGAAACGGTACGCGACGCTGCCGAAGCGCTCCGACGGCAACGCTTCGGCCATCAGGTGGCCGCCGAGCTTGCCGAACTTCGAGACGACCCTCAGGCATGGGAGGCCTATCTCACCGCAGCCGATGACACGTCGGTGTCCGATGGCATCGGTTGATGACCTCTGGCTAGTCGACTTCGGCAATCCCTCTTCCGGTGAGCCGGCCGCGCACCGCCCAGCACTGATTCTTGGTCCCCCCGACACGTTCGGCCCAGGGTTTCCGTTCGTGATCGTCGTCCCACTCACCACGGCCCGGCGCGGCCTTTCCCTGCATATCGAAGTCGAGCCCAGCGCGGACACCGGTCTCGACACCACCAGCTACATCCAATGCGAGCTGATCCGGTCGATCAACCGCAACCGGCTCGTCCATCCCCTGGGCTCCGTGGGATCAAACGTCAGCAACCAGGTCAGCGCCGTCATCAAGACCCTGCTCAACCACTGACCGACCCGATCCTGGACGTGCCAGTACGCGTGGTTTCTCGTCGCGCGTGTTATCGCTCGGGATCAGTTGATACCGGGTTGGCACAGGCTCTTTGACGAACAGCCTCAAGCAGGTCTAGCCCCTGAAGTGGGGGAAGACTTCTTGGGCGGTTTCGGCGAGCTGGTCTCGTGTTGCCATTCGATCTGAGGCGAGTAGGTCGTCGAGAAGGGGTTCTTCAGGGTTGTGGAGGTAGAAGGTGAAGTCGGTCGCACCTGCATCTACGTAGCTCCCTATCAGATCCGCGGTGGCGTCGACCGAAGCGAAGATCGGTTCGTTGGCCCAGCCGGCGAAGTAGCAGCGCCGCAACGTGGAAGGGTCGCGACCTTCCTCGACGCAGATCTCGTCGAGCTTCTCCATCCTCGCTCGGAACGCTCGAAGGGAGTCCTCGATCCCTTTCTCGTACTCGCCCAGGGATACAACCCCGTCGGCATGTTGCGCTGCGACACGGAGAGATCTTGATGCTTGGGCGGCCACCCAAATCGGTGGGCGAGGAGACTGAGTCGGACCGGGGCGGAAGGTCGCCTCTCTCAGGGTGAAGTGTTGACCTTCGTGAGAGACCGTACTGCCACGCAGTGCTTCATCAAGGATGGTCACGGCCTCGCGCAGCCTGTCACCTCGACCTTGCGGGTCGAGGAAGTCGAGTCCCAGCGCCTCATGCTCGACCGGGTAGTGGCCGCCACCTACTGCAACGTCAACCCTTCCGTCCGACACCTGGTCGACAGTCAGGATTGACTTGGCAAGGATCCCGGGATTGCGGTTGGCCACATTTGTGACCATCGACCCAATTCGAATCCGCTCGGTGTCCGCAGCCAAAGCGGCCAAAGTCGCCCACGCCTCGAGCAACGGGACCTCGGGCGCACCATCGATCCAGAACTGATCGATCACCCAGCCGTTGTCCAGGCCAATCGCCTCAGCAAAGAGAAAATCGTCACGGAGCGCCGCATAGGGCACGAGTTGAACGATCGTCGCGCCAAAACCAACAGACATCACCTCATCCTACGAGTGCCGACATGTCCTATCAGGCCTACGACACGCAATATTGGGAAGGTCTAAACGAGCGCATCGGTGCCGATCGGCGCTATTCGGGAATGGGAGCGTTCTCGTCCCAGAATTGGTGATCTGGCGTGGCTCACGTCAGGTTGTCGAAGTAGTCAGAAGGTCGGGCGAGGCCGGTGTCGTCGCGCCAGGCTGCGAGTGCCTTGGCGACCTGTTCCTCAGTGGCGCTGACCCGATCCACGAAGCCCTGACCATCGAGCCCGTGTGGGTAGCCGAGGAGATTGTTGAGCACGTTGTTCACTAGAGACCGCTGATCGTCTGTCGGTTGATCCACCGCTTCGGGCCAAGCCTCAACGACGGTCCTGAGGTCGTCGCGAGAAGCTCCCATCAGAGCGGCGAATTCCCACTCTGGGAAGATCGCATCGGTCAACGCTGCCGAGAGACAGCGGCCGATCACCTCGCTCGTTTCCTGGTCGACCAAGATCCCCTACAAGGCTTGCGTGCGTCCGACGCACTCGTGCGCACGCCTCAGAATAGGAGCGACAGCCGCACCATTCGGCGTAACGCACGCAGATGTGAGGAGACCGGACACTCCGAGAGGTGGGCGTTATCGCTCTAGATCGCTTGATCGGCGTGGAGGCGTCCCGCGCGTTGGCCTGGCCCCTGCTCATGTGCGGTTGGCCATATGATGCAGCGAGGAACCCAGGTGGGGGTGATATGTGAGGTGGGTGCGGCCGATGATCTTGTCGATTGGAGTGCTGAACGCCGCAGTGCTGGGTCTCGTGATCTGGGCCTATCTCTGGGTGCTCGGCGCACCGGAACCTAGGGCGGTGAGCGGTGGCCCCGAGTGGCAGCACCCGACGCGGGTTGCCGTTCTCTCGATCGTCGCTGCTGGTGCCACGATTACCGCAGCAATCGCGGGAGCGCGCCTGTTCCGTGCCCCAGATGGGTTGGCTCGACGATTCGCCGCCTATGTGTTTTCGAGTGTTGTGCTGATGGCCGCCGGTCTCGTGATCACACTCGATCCGAACGCGTGGGTTGCATGAGGGCGGTTAGGGGGTCGACCATCCGGATCGTCGTAGCGGGCCTAGTGGTGTTGGCGCTGGGCGGCTGCTACTCGGACCCTGCCTTCATTGACGACGAGATCTACGTCTCACCCGACGGATTGCTCCTCAATATCGGGATCGGATCGTGCAACGCCGACATAGTCGTCACCGTCGAAGAGACCGCCACCGAGGTCATCGTCACGCCCTCGGTAGAGAACGACAGCGGAGACGACTGCGCCGACGGGTTCCTCGTGACGTTGGCAAAGCCCCTCGGTGAACGTACGGTGGTCGACGGCCGAAACGGCGAGACTTTCGATGCGGTCGTGAGTTACGAACTTGGGAGATGAGCACGCTATCTCGGTCGGTGAAGCCCCAACTCGATGACGTCGCTGTCAGCGTGCGCTGTAGAGCCGACTGGGAGTCTTCTCGGCATCTCGTGTCCAACCATCAGGACTCCACTCGCTCGCCGAAGTGCCGCTCTGCTCGGTTGAGTGATGTGCTCGTTATCGCGCGAGAACTGGGTGTTCTCGGGCAGTCCTCGTCGTCAGGCAACGTCGAGGAATCGGCGGAGAGCTTCGCGGATGATCTCGCTTGTGGTGGTGTGGTTTGCCACGGCTCGTGCTTCGATGGCGGCCCGCAGTTCCGGGTCGATCCTCACCGGCACAACATCAGCAGGTCCTGACCCCATCGGGGGTCGACCACGACGGCGTGACTTGAGCGCCTCAACGTCATAGTCCTTCTCCTCCACCTCAGTGGCGATGCGATCAAGATCCTCGTCGGTGAGGGGGCGACCGCTCGGGGTACGACGGGTAGTTGGTTCAGTCATAGGGTGTCCTCCCTGGGTGGTCCAAGTAGGTCGTAGAACACTTGGCGCAGTGGCATCGCATGGATGACGAGTTCAGCGCCTTCGGCGAGTTCGAGCCAAACGATCTCAAGCAAGTTGCCGGCGTGGTCGGGTCCGATGGCGAGCACCTTGGGCGGGTCAGCGTCGGGTTCGAGGTCGATGACGGTGAGGGCATGATTGATGGCGTGAAGGATGGTCTCGTCGTCGATACCGTGCCTGCGGGCGGTGTGGTGGATATCCACATCACAATAGTGTAATACGAAATACTTGAGATGGAACCCCCGCACTCCGACGTGCCGGTCCCGAGCACTTTTCGATCGGAGCGTTATCGCGCGAGATTGGGGCGTTCTGGGCGTTTTGAGGCTGGCCACCACCTCCGCCCCGATGGCCGTGAACAGCTCGCCAATCGGACTGCCATGGGCCGGTCCAGGCAAACGGCTGCTTCCCCATGGCCATGGAACGAATGGGGTGCTGTATGTTGACCCTTGGAACTCGCGAATTCTGGAATTGTGACCAAAGGCAGACCGCCGTACGTATTGATGCTTGCCCTTGCTCTCGCGGTGGCCACGGGAGCTTGTAGCAGCGGCGACAGCGTCGATGAGGACCGGCTGTGTGAGATCCTGGCTGATCTTCCGTCCGGGAGTCCCTTGACACCCGATGGTAGAGGTGCGGGACTCGACATCCTGTACTCGGAGGCGTTTGAGGAGATGGCGGATATCGCTCCCCGCGAAATACGTCGCTCAGCGGAGGAAACCCTTGCAGGCTGGGAGGACCTGTCCAAGCACATGGAGTCCGTTCGACGCACGGGCCAACAACGGGAGGGAGAAATCGCTGCCGTAGGCAGTCGCCTCGTGGATGGGCTCGGGGAGCTCCTCAAGTGGTCCGAGAGCCATTGCTCGCTCGCCCCGTAGCGAAGGACAACTGCCCACCAACGCTCGGAGAGCCCGCACTCCGAAGTGCCGATACCGAGTACTCGTGGAAATGCTCATTTGTGCGCCCGATCTGGTGATCGGCGTGCTCCGCCAGCGGTCCGACGACGAGTCGCGACCCTCGGCCTACGATCGGCGAACTAGAGGAGTTCGGCCACGACCATCGGTATTTGCTGCAACGTCCATCAATGGAGCCCCCGCGGGACCATCTCTCACAATTCTGCAGCCCCCATTTGCAGGCGCCCTGCCACGAACTCTGGTGCCACACCCCGGTGGTGATCTCACGCAACCGCAGCCCGGTCCAGAATGACGGTGAGTCCTGACAGGTCCCACCGGTGCACTCCGCTCTGGTCGCTGTTCCTCGCCGCACGAGCTAGGCCAAGTCAACCAGCCAACTAATGATCGCCCACACGATTAGCACCAAACCAATACCCCCGTAGAGGATGACGCTGAAGCGTGGGTTAGGCATCGCGCTGTGAGTCACGCCCCTCTTCATCGGTCTTCGGAAGGCGAGCCCGACCAACAAGAACGCAAGGCCGAGCCCAAGGGCGAGCCAGTTCATAGCCACCACCTCGTCCAGTGAGGCCAGTGGCTGGGATACTCGCTCATTCGATCGACAACCCTAGTAGATGACCGGTCGATGACTTGGGACGGCTCGACGAGGGAAGCAGCGAGAGAAACTCGTCGCTGTGATCCCAATAGGACGTGCCTGACCCCTTCTCAAACCTGTCAGACCCCTTGCCCACTCTCTTGGGTTGAGCTGGCTCAGCCGTTGTCTCAGCCTCCGTACCAAGGACTGGAACCAGAAGGCTTGTGTAGCCAATCCCCGCTGCTGCCGCTCCGTCAGTGATCCTGCCAGCGTCATTGAGTCCCTGGATTCCGGCGTTGACCGCCATGTAGAAGACAGCCTCGCCACAACCACCATCGCGTTGAACGAAACATTCATCACCGAAGATCAAGGCATCTGTGACGCGGCCCGTC
The DNA here is from genome assembly GCA_013002865.1 of Acidimicrobiia bacterium. Classification (GTDB taxonomy): domain Bacteria; phylum Actinomycetota; class Acidimicrobiia; order Spongiisociales; family SHLN01; genus SHLN01. Next base: position 2,848 of record JABDLU010000048.1, on the reverse strand, counting down.
GTGACTGCCGCAGCAGCCACCGGCGCGCATGGGCCGCAGCCGAATGCCGTAGCCGTCCCAGCGACAAAGGCAACGCCGTCGGCAGTCCGGTCTACAAATGTCACCGCCGCGCGGGCAACCCCAGCCCCCCAACAGCCGCCATCGCTGTTCTTCATGAACTCGGGACAATGCCCCGTTGGGTCAACCAGGTTGGTCGGGCTGTTGCGGACGTAGGAGTATCGGTTGAGGTCTTGAGGGTTTGTTGGGTCGGGGATGATGGTGTCGGGCGAGATGAATCGTGCGGTGGTGGGGTCGTAGTAGCGGGCGTTGTAGAACATCAGATCTGTCGACCCATCAGCGATTTGCCCGGTGTAGGTGTGATCGGTCTCCGTGGGCGCCGAGGTGCCTCGTGGGTCCCCGAACGGCTTGTACCGGTGCACCGCAACCGACCCCGAGCTTCCGTCTCGGGTGAGGGAGGTGGAGCCGAGGTGGTCCTGGGCTAGGTAGTGCAGGTCGCTGCCGTTGCGGACTGCCACGGTGCGACCAGCGACCGTGTAGTAGCTGGTTTCGGTGGTGTTGGCACCAGCAGTGGTGTACTCATACACCCCGCCCACGTGTACGGTCGACTCTGACCCGGTGGTTCGTTTCACCCGGTTCCCATCGGCGTCATAGAGGAAACTTGTAGTCCCCGACGTGTCCGCAACCGAATCGAGCTGGTGATCGTCATCCCAGGCCAGCGTCTGGGTGCCACCGGCGATGTCGCGGCTGGTCATGTTGCCGTTGTCGTCGTAGGCGAAGTCATCGGTGCCGTACTTGGTGACCGCATGCGGCCCCGCCTCAACACCGCTGTAGGTGAGGGTGACCCCACCCTTCTTGGTCAGATTCCCAATCGAGTCGTACTGATAGGAGAAGTAGTACGGATCAGGACCATTCGACCGATACCAGCGGCATAGCCAGTCACCGGTGAATCCGGTCGTGAGGCGCCCGAGGTCGTCGTAGGTGAAGCATTGGAACTGATCGTTGACGACGGTGTCGTCCCAGATGCGGGTGATCAGGCCGTTGTCGTCGCGGTCGTAGTTGTAGTCCTGACTGATCGCACCCCCACTGGTGCCCTGACGCACCAGGGATCGTTCGACGCGGGTGTGGACGTCGTAGGCCGGATCCCAGTACAGGCCGTCGCCGGTGCCGGCTTGTTGGGCGGTGATCTGCCCGAACGGGTTAAACGTCGTCGAGGTCACGTAGTCGTCGTCACTGAAACTGGCATCACCAGTCAGCGTTTCAGGAAGACCCGACACGGCGTCATAGTCGTAGGTGACAACCTCATCGGTGTTCCCGGTAGCTCCATCCGGATAGGCGCGGGTCACCATATTGCCGGCGTTGTTATACGTGAACTCCTCCCGGAACACCTGCGAGCCCGGCATGGTGAGCGTGCGGGCCAGGACCCGCCCGGCGTCGTCGTAGCTGAGGTGGTCGATGCGGACTTCTCCGCCGGTGACATTGGCCTTGGACCAGTCGAGGGCACCAACGAACGGTGCGTCGTAGGCGTATTCGGCCAACACGGGCCCACTCGCGCTATCTGACCGGCGTTTCAGCACCCGATTGAGGTCGTCGTACTCGAAGTACAGCCAATCACCTTCGCCGTCCTGTTGGCTGGTGATGTTCCCGACGCCGTCGTAGACGTAGGTCCAGTCACCGGAGTCCGGATCGTCCATGGTGCGTTTCTGACCGAGCCGGTCATAGGTCATCGACGTGACGTTGTTGGCGTCGTCGGTGACCGTGGTCAGGTTGCCGGACAAGTCATACGCATACGTGGTGGTGTAGGTCTCGGTGTCCTTGTCTTCGTCGACCTGAACGAGTTGCCCGAAGGCGTCGTTCACGTAGGTGGTGGTGTGGCCTTCGGCGTCGGTGGAGGTGGTCTCCCACCCATCGGATACCGATTGGGAGGACCACACGGTGGTGGCGCCTTGTTTGCGGGTGACGGTGGTGGTGTTCCCGGCGTAGGTGGTCTCGTCGTGGACCACGCCCCACGACGTCCACACGTCCCCGGCGATGTAGGCGGCTCCGGGTGCGTTGGACATCGTGAACGGCACCCCGGAACGGAACGGACGACCGTCGGGGTCGAAGTCCACCAACCCGACTACTGCTTGGGTGGCGTTCTGGGGGCGGGGGGCGTCGGTTTGCACCACCCGCCCGAGCCCGTCGTAGTGGGTGGCCGAGGTGACGAACACGCCTGGTTCGAGGAGGGTGCGGGTGGTGAGCACCATCGTGTCATCAGCCGCACCCTGCGAACCGCGGTCCGGATAGGTATAGGTGTACTGAACCCCATCGGTACCGGATGGGTCGGTAGGCCGCTCAACACCAAGCAGCCGACCGAATCCGTCGTAGTCAGCCTTGGTGACTTCGTCGTTGACATCGGTGATCTGGATCACAACGCCAAGCTTGGGGTCGGTCACGTAGTCGGTTTCGTGCAACAACGGGTTGCGGACCCAGTCGACATGGCCGAAGGTGTCGAAGTCGAAGTTGGTGGTGTTGCTTTCGGCGTCGGTGAACGAGGTCACGCGCCCGTAGGTGTCGTAGCTGGTGAGGCTGCGATGGTAGGTGTAGGTGCCGATCGGACCGGTCAGGTCGTCGTAATACACCCGGGTGTCGGTGGGGTCACCCTTGGTGGGTGGGTTCCAGAAGTAGGTGTTGTTGTCGTAGAGGATCTCGGTGCGGGCCAACTGATCGGGCTTGGCGGCCGGGTTGTTTTGGTTGCGCCACCCCGATGCCAGGTTCACCACCTTGGGGAGGCTCACAATATGCAGGGTGGTGTTGAGGGTGTACTCGTACTGCACGGTGCGGTCATCGCCTGAGCCGGTCTGTCCTAGGA
>JABDLU010000026.1 GCA_013002865.1 Acidimicrobiia bacterium | reverse complement strand
GCTCTGCAGCCGCCGGCCGGTCTGCGTGCCGGCGTTATCGCCGGACTGTGCCTGCTGGCGACCGCCTGCGGCGGAGACGCGGCCGATCCGGTCACGACAACGCTCGAACCCCGCCCGGTTACCACGGCCTCGGTCACCGAGGCGGTTCCCGTTCTCGCCGAGTTCGACGTGCAGGGTCATCGCGGCGCCCGGGGACTAAAGCCGGAGAACACGCTGCCCGCCTTCGAAACCGCGCTGGACCTCGGCGTGTCGACACTCGAGCTCGACCTCCACTTTACGTCGGACGGCGAGGTGGTCGTCTGGCACGACGCCGCCATCGAACGGGAGAAGTGCGGGCTGGCCCCCGATGCTCCGCCCGGCCTCCCCGATCCCGACGACGTCCTTGTGCCGGAACCGGACCGGTTGATCGCCGGCCTGACCAGCGCCCAGCTCGCCGGCTACCGCTGCGATCGCAACCCGTCGGAGTCGACCTATCCGGACCAGACCAGCGATCCCACCGCCCTGGCCGGGGCCGACTACCGGATCGTCACCCTCGGCGAGCTGTTCGACTTCGTGGCCGCCTACCGCGAAAGCCCGGACAAGACGGACGACCAGCGAACAGGTGCCGCAGGCGTGTTGTTCAACGTGGAGACGAAGCGCAAACCGGACCGGCCCGAGACCATCGGCGATGGGTTCGACGGCATCCGGGCGGGCCCGTTCGAGCTGGCGATACTGGCCGAGATCGCCGACCGGGGGCTGGGCGACCGGGTCATCATCCAGAGTTTCGACCACCGGTCGCTGTGGGCCGTTCACGCCGAGGACCCGGCGGTGAAGCTGGCGGCGCTGTCATCGCGCGAATCGGTCGATCTAAGCGAGTTGGCGGCCCGCGGTGCGTCGATCTGGTCACCCAATCGGCAGGTGCTGGATCGCGATAGTTTGGAACGCGCCCACGATGTTGGACTCGAGGTAATCCCCTGGACCGTCAACGACCCCACAGAGATGGCGGACCTCATCGCCGTCGGAGTCGACGGCTTGATCTCCGATCGACCCGATCTGCTGCTGGACGTGGTGACCGAAGTGCGCAACCGCGCCGGAGAATGATCGGCCGAGCGGCGTGGGCAGCAATGCTCCTCGTGCTGGCGGCCGGATGCTCGGGAGGCGGCGACACGCAGGTGCCGCCGCTGGGAGAGCCGTCGATCACGGTGGTTGCGGACGGGCTCGTCAACCCGGTCGGCCTCGCCATGCTGCCCGACGGCGGCCTCCTGGTGGCCGAGGAGGGCACCGGCGAAGGGGACACGTCCGCCGGCGTGAGCGTCGTCACCTCTGATGGGCGAGTCGGCCGCGTCGTTTCGGGGCTTCCGAGCAGCCGGGACGCCGGCGACCTGTCCGGGGCGCCGCTGGTCGGGGTGTCACCCGACGGGTTGACCGCCTATGTGACCCACTTCGGGGCGCAGGCGCTCTTGACGTTCCCGGTCGATGGGGAGTTGCTCCCGCCGGGCAAGACCGATCCTCCCCTGGGCCCGGACGACCTGGGCCGCACCATGGTGCCGCTCAATGACGTCACCATCCGCAACGGCTTCGACATCGCGTTCGCCGCCGACGGCCGCCCCGTCGTCGCCGATGCCACCGAGAACGGCGTTGCCACCGTCAACCCCGACGGCACCACCCGGTTCATCCATCGGTTCGGGCCGTTGACCGACCCCTCCCAGGAGACCCTGCAGATCGACCCGGTCCCGACCGGTATCGCTCGCATCGGGAGCGAGTTCTACGTTGCGCTCACCGGCGGGTGCCCCTATCCGCGAGGAGCCGGCCAGATCGTGGCGATCGACGAGGAACGATCCGAACGTGTCGTGGTCGACGGGCTGGACATGCCGATCGACGTCGCCATCAGCGAGAACGGGACCATCTGGATCCTCGAATTCGCCCGGTTCGAGGAAGGGGCATCGTGCTTCACCGGTGAGGGATACCTGCCAGGAACCGGACGCCTCAGCCGCCTGCTCCCGGACGGCTCGGTGGAGGAGATCGTCGACGGGCTCGACTTCCCGGGCTCCGTCCTACCGGCCCCGGATGGATCGCTGTACGTGAGCGAGATCTTTTCCGGCCGCATCCTGCGCCTGGAATGGTCCAGCTCCGAAGCCGACGCCAACCCGGGTCCCGCGCAATGGGGTTTTCAGGACGTCGCAGCAGCGGTGGGGATCACCTTCCAACACGGATCGTTTCGCAACGGCTTGTCCAACGACCCGGTCGCCATGATGGGCGCTGGGCTGTGCTGGCTGGACTTCGACAATGATGGGTGGCTGGACCTCTATCTGGTCAACAGCCGGGCGACCGCCGAGGGGGGCTGGTGGCTGCGCAACGGCGGCTTCCCGACCAACGCCCTGTACCGAAACCGGGAGGGCACGTTCGAGGATGTCAGTGACGGCTCTGGGACCGACCTGGCCATGCGCGGCAATGGCTGCGTGGGAGCCGACTTCGACGGAGATGGCCGGGTCGATATTTACGTCACGGCCGACGGCCCGAACGCGTTTCTCCTGAACAACGGTGACGGCACCTTCACGGAGATGGCGGAGGCGGCCGGCGTGGATGCCGCCGAGTGGAGCTCGGCGGCCGTGGTGGGCGATGTCGACGGGAACGGCCGACCTGACTTGTTCGTGGGGTCGTACATCGACCTGGAGCGCAAGATCGACAAGCCGAGCGGGGCATTTCCGCAGGACTACGTCGGCATACCCGATCGCCTCTACCTCAACGCCGGGTCACCGGGCGATCCCCGGTTTACCGATGTGACCGCCGACGCCGGTCTGGTGGCGGCCCAGCGGGCCCTGGGGGCGCTGTTCACCGACGTCGACGGCGACGCCGACCTCGACCTGTACGTGGCCAACGACGGACAGCCCAACCGCCTCTACCGCAACGACACGGCAGGCGGGTTGCCCAGATTCGTCGACATCACCGACGAAGCCGGCGTCGGCGATTCGGGAAGCGGCATGGGGGTGGCCGGCGGTGACTACGACCAGGACGGGCTGTTCGACTTGCTGGTGACCAACTGGGAAGCCGAGCTCAACGCGCTCTTTCGCAACCAATCGGAGGGCAACGCGGTGAGTTTTCGGTACTCGACCAATCGCATCGGCATGGTGGGGCTCGGCAACAACAAGACGGCCTGGGGTGCGACCTGGGGCGACTTCGACCTCGACACCGATCTGGACCTGCTGGTAGCTCATGGGCGGGTGCCGGTGACAAACCTGGAGACCGATCCCGAGCTGATCCGCCTGTATGGGAACCGGCTGGTGGAGGGTGCTCCCGGACAGTTCCGGGACTGGACCGACACCGTCGGATTGGAAGCCGTCGGGCCGCTGATCGCCCGGGGCAGCGCCGTGGCCGACTACGACAACGACGGCGACCTCGATGTAGCCGTCAACGTCATCGGGGGCAACGCCCTGCTCCTCCAGAATGACGGTGCCCCCGGGCGGTGGCTACGGCTCGACTTCCCGCTACCCGAGGCTGGTGCGGTGGCAACCGTCACCATGCCGGACGGAGCCGTCCTGCGACGGGAAGTACACGTCGGCAGCAGCTATCTCGCCGGAGAGGACCCTCGCCTGCACTTCGGCGTTGGCGATGCCATTGCCGTGCCGGAGGTGACCATCACGTGGCTGGACGGGTCCGTCGTGACGCTCCGCAACGTGCCGACCGATCGGGCCGTGCCGGTCGACCGGTAGCGGTTTCGCCCGCTCGGTAGGGTGGCACCGGGAGGACGGTATGAATCAGCGGCGCGGCATGTTGTCGATCGAAGCGCTGCGCGATCGCGTTTCCGAGGGCGCCATCGACACGGTCGTAGTCGGGTTCACCGACCACTACGGCCGGTTGATGGGAAAGCGGTTCGATGCCGAGTTCTTTCTGGACGAGGCTGCCGCCCACGGGACCCACGCCTGCGACTACCTCCTGACCGTCGACATGGAGATGGAACCGGTCCCGGGTTATGAGTTCGCCGGCTGGGATCTGGGCTACGGAGATTTCCACGTCGTTCCCGACATCGGAACGCTGCGAACGGCGGCCTGGCTCGACCGCACCGCCCTGGTGTTGTGCGATGTGGCCGAGCAGAACGGGGACGCACCCGTCCCGGTGGCACCGCGCTCGATCCTGGCCCGCCAGGTGGAGCGGGCGGCCGAGCTCGGGTTCACGGCGATGGGTGCCTCCGAGCTGGAGTACTACACCTACGAGGAGTCGTACCGGCAAGCGGCCCGTCAACGCCACAACGACCTGACACCGCTCGGCTGGTACATCGAGGACTATCACCTCTTGCAGGGCATGCGAGAGGAGCCGCTCACCGCCACCGCCCGCCGCCACCTCAACCAGTCGGGCGTGCCGATCGAGACCTCGAAGGGCGAATGGGGCCGGGGCCAGCACGAGATCAACGTCCGCTACGCCGAGGTCATGGAGATGGCCGACCGCCACGTGGTCCTCAAGCAGTGCCTCAAGGAAACGGCCGAGTCGCTGGGGATGAGCGTCACGTTCATGGCCAAGCCGTTCACCGATGAGGCCGGCTCCAGCTGCCACCTTCATCTCAGCCTGTGGGCCGACGGTGCAAACGCCTTTGCCGGCGACGGCAGCATCAGCGAAGCCGACCTCTTCCGCTGGTTCCTGGCCGGGTGGCTGGCCCACGCCCCCGAGGTTCTCGTCTTCTACGCCCCGACGGTCAACTCCTACAAGCGGTTTCAGGACTCCTCGTGGGCGCCGACCCGGCTGGCGTGGAGCATGGATAATCGAACCGCCGCCATGCGGGTGGTCGGGTCGGGCCCGAGCCTGCGGATCGAGTGCCGGTTACCCGGTGCCGACACCAACCCGTATCTCGCGTTTGCCGCCGCGCTGGCATCGGGGCTCGACGGAATTGAGCAGCAACTAGAACCGCCGCCCGTGTTCACTGGCAACGCCTACGACGACACCGGCCTGGCCTCGGTGGCCCGGGATCTCGGCACCGCAACCGGCGAGTTCCGGGAGTCGGCGTTTGCACGGTCGGCGTTTGGAGACGCCGTCGTCGATCACTACGCCCACTTCTTCGAGCAAGAACGACTGGCGTACCGGGGAGCGGTGACCGACTGGGAGCGAGCCCGCTACTTCGATCGGATCTGAGCGGGGGCTCGCAGAAGATGTCGCGCGCGTGCACGGGGACGCGCTGTTAGCCCCCGCGAGAGGCAAAGCGGGTCGGAGAGAACGACCCAAACAAGAGCACGGGAACGCGCTTTCACCCCCCTCCTAGCCTCCCCCACTCGCTGACGCTCGCGGGGGAGGAACCAGAAACGCCTGCTTCTCCAATCGATGACCGAGTTGATCGCTGCTTGACGGCGGATCTCAGCGAGGTGCAGGGAATGCTGTGGTCAATCTGCAATGAGGTCCAGCCAGGGTTCGCCGGCGGTGGCGAAGGGTTCTTGGCCGGCTTCGAGGGCGAGCATGAGCTCGGCGGCGGTCATGCGGGCGCGGTCGATGATGGCGTCGGGGTAGCCGAACAGGCTGGTGTGCTCGAGGAACTCGTCTTCGTCGAGCAGCTCGACGGCCCGGTTGTGATGGAGGACCACGTCGAGGTCGAGGTCGACCATCTCGACCCGATCCGGGGACGGCCAGGTGGCCGGCGTGACGACGTCGACATACACCCGGTAGTTGTCCGAGTAATCACCGTTGAAGAACAGGGACCACCACCGGTTGGGAGCGATGAGCTGCACAAACGGGCTTGGCCAGTGCTTGGCCGGCTCAGTGCCACGCTGAATCGTGGTCCCGGCCGGGCCGCCCAGCCACACCCCGTGCTCGTCCGTGCCCAGAAACACCATGTCGTGGCGCCAGTGGAGGTCACCGGAGTATTTGAAGTACTGGACGACAACCGGACTGCCCGCTTCGGGCCTTTTGCCGGGTAGATCGCTCATTGGGGAACTGTAGGGTTCGGGAGGAAATCAACCTCGAGGAGCCACGATGCCCATCGCAACGCCCGACACGTACAAGGCCATGCTGGCTGCGGCCCAGGAAGGCCAGTACGCCTTTCCCGCCATCAACGTGACGTCGTCTGAGACCATGAACGCAGCCATGCGAGGACTGGCCGAATCCGAGTCCGACGGCATCATTCAGATCAGCACCGGCGGTGGCAGCTTTGCCAGCGGCACCTACGTACAGGACATGGCGCTTGGGGCCGCCGCCCTTGCCGAGTTCGCGACGACGGTGGCGGACCGCTATCCGGTCAACTTCGCGCTGCACACCGACCATTGCCAGGCCGATAAGGTCGACACCTTCATCCGGCCGCTCCTCGACATCGCCAGGCAGCGCCGCAGCGAGGGCAAGCCGCCGCTGTTCCAGAGCCACATGTTCGACGGGTCGGCCATCCCGCTGGACGAGAATCTCAAGATCTCCGCTCAGCTGTATGAGGAGATGACCCCGCTGGATGTCTTGCTGGAAGTCGAGGCCGGTGTGGTCGGCGGAGAAGAAGACGGCGTCGAAGCGGCCGAGAACGCCAACCTGTACACAACGCCCGAGGACGTCATGAAGGTGGTCGAGGCGCTCGGCATCCCCGGCGAGAGCACCTACCTCCTGGCCGCCACGTTCGGGAATGTGCATGGCTCATACAAGCCGGGCAACGTCAAGCTGAAGCCGGAGATCCTCAAGGAGTGCCAGGGCACCCTCAAGTCGGCCCACCCCGACGCCCAGTTCCTGTACGTGTTCCATGGCGGAAGCGGCTCGCTGATGTCGGAGATCCACGAGGCGGTCGACTACGGCGTGGTCAAGATGAACGTCGACACCGACAACCAGTACGCGTTCACCCGGCCGATCGCCGGCCACATGATGAGCAACTACGACGGCGTTCTAAAGATCGACGGCGAGGTGGGCAACAAAAAGGTCTACGACCCTCGCTCATATCTGAAGAAGGCAGAGGTCGCCATGGCCGAGCGCGTCCAGCAGACGTGCCGGGAGCTGCGCTCCGAGGGCAAAACGATCGGAACTTAGCGGCCCTGGATCCAGCCGATGAGGGCCTCGGCCCACAATGCGATGGCGCCGAACTGCTCGGAGCCTTCCCGGACTTCGCGGTCGCTGCTCACCACGACGACCGGCTCGGTGGCCTCGGCAGCCAGCCGGCGGATCTCGTCGTCGGCCGACAGGCCGAGGGTGGTGAAGCGCAGCCATACGCCGCCTGGGCCGGGTGCGGTGGTCGTTTCCGGGTTCACCGTTGAGTCGTAAACGACCACGGCGTTGACGGGCGCCATCGCCCGGAGCTTGAACCGGCTCAGCTCCTCGTTGAGCCGCTCCCGGGCGGCCGAATCCGAGGATCCGCTCAGACGGAACGTGACGTTATAGCCGTCGACCAGCAGCGTGAAGGCTCGGGGCTGACGCATCAGCCAATCCACCGCGTTGCGATCGTCCGGCCGGGCGCCCGGTGGCAGCTTCCACTCCCGCTCCCCGCTCGGCTTGGTGAACTCCAACAGCGCCGGGTCGGCCTCGACGGTGCGAATCAGGGTGTCGAGGTGGCGGGCCAGTGCGATGGCGTCCCCGCTCCCCCACGCCTGCCCGCCCGACCCGATCTTGCGCTCCACCGCCGCCCGTTGCTCCTCGGCCTTCTCCAGCCGCCGGCGCAGCGCTTCGGTCGCCTTTACCTCAGCCTGGTGGGATTGCTCGGCGGCCCGCCGGGCAGCCTCGAGGTCGGCCACCATCCGAGCGTGGGCCTCGTCCTCCAGCCGGTCGGCCTCGCGTAGCTCGCGGAGCTGGGCGCGGACCTCGTCGACCTCGCGACGCCGCTGCTTCTCGAGGTCTTTCATCTGGCGGGTGGCCTCCTGCCACCGTCTCTTCGCTTCTGCTTCCCGCTCCCGGGCCGCGGCCACCTGAGCGTCGATCGCCTCGACTCGCGTGACGGCTCGGCTCTCAATGGTCCGCTCGACCAGCCGGCCGAGCTCGAATTGCCAGCCATCCGCTCGCTGCAGGAACAACCCGGCCGCTCCGGCCGGCTCGGGCAGTTCTTCGAGCGCCTTGCCCCGCAGCCACTCGTCGTCGTTCAGAGCGGCCAGCAGCCGCTTGGCGAGCGGGGCCGGCAGCCGGCCGCCCTGGTAGGAAGCCACCTTGCGTAGCCTGGCGGGAACGTCGTCTTCGTCGAGCCGCCGCAGGGCGGCCCGGCCGGCTTCGATGGCCGGGGCGACCAGGTCGAGCGGGATTGCGTCGACGATGGGATTAGACATTGACAAGCTCAAGCCCAATCGACATACTGTCGAACCAACCAATCATGACCATTTCGACCCACATCCTCGTACTCCCGTAGCGCACCGCCACATACAGGCGTGTGCGCCCCCTCCGCTGCCTCCGGCCGGAGGGTTTTTTCATACCAGGACCAGAAAGACCGATCCATGAAAATCACCGTCGCCGAAGCATTGATAAAGGCCCTCGAGTACGAGGGCGTCGAAGTGATGTTCGGCCATCCCGGCGGCGCCATCTTGCCAGCCTACGACCCGCTCTACGACAGCAAGATCCGTCACATCCTGGCCCGTCACGAGCAGGGAGCCGGCCATATGGCCGAGGGGTATGCCCAGGCAACCGGCCGGGTCGGCGTCGCCATCGCCACTTCGGGGCCGGGCGCCACCAACCTGATCACATCGCTCGCCAATGCGTATATGGACTCGGTGCCGATCGTCGCCATCACCGGCCAGGTTCCAACCGGTGCGATCGGTAACGACGCTTTTCAGGAGGCCCATACCTGGGGCATCAGCATGCCCGCCACCAAGCACAACTACCTCGTCACCGACCCGACCGACATCCCCGACGTGATCCACGAGGCGTTCCACCTGGCCGGCACCGGCCGGCCCGGTCCGGTGCTGGTTGACCTGCCGAAGGACATCCTGAATTCAGAGATCGAGTGGCGCGACCCGACCGGGAAGATCGACCTGCCTGGCTACAAGCCGAACTTCAAGGGCCATCCGCTGCAGATCCGCGCCGCGGTCGACCTGATCCTCGCCGCCGAGCGGCCCGTCCTGTATGTCGGGGGCGGCGTGGTGGCCGCCGGAGCACACGGCGAGCTGCTCGAGCTCGCCGAGAAGGCCAACCTGCCGGTGACCACCACACTGATGGCCCGGGGGGCCTTCCCCGACACCCATCCGCTCAGCCTCGGAATGCCCGGCATGCACGGCTTGTATGCCGCCATCACCGCCATGCAGAAATCGGATCTGCTCATCGCCATCGGGGCCCGCTTCGACGACCGGGTCACCGGTGACCCGGCCGCCTTCGCCCCGCACGCCAAAGTCATCCACGCCGACATCGACCCCTCGGAAATCGGCAAGGTCCGCACCGCAGACGTCCCGATCGTGGGTGACGCCAAGATCGTCCTGGAACAGCTCAACAGCAAGCTGGACCGCACGCTCGATGGGGCGGCCGCCCCCGACCGCGCCGGCTGGCTGGAGACGATCCGGGGCTGGCAAACCGACAAGACGGTGTCCTACACCCAGGACCCGGCCGGGCCGATCAAACCGCAGTTCGTTGTCGAGGAGCTCTACCGCATCACCGGCGGCGACGCCATCGTGGTGGCCGGGGTCGGCCAGCATCAGATGTGGGCCTCGCAGCTGTGGAAATACACCAGGCCGCGCCGCTGGATCAACTCCGGCGGGCTGGGGACGATGGGGTATGCCATCCCGGCGGCCATCGGGGCCAAGTACGGGATGCCCGACGAGCTGGTGTACGCCATCGACGGTGACGGCTGCTTCCAGATGACGATGCAGGAGCTGACCACCGCCAGCACCGAGGGGATCCCCGTCAAGATCGCCGTGCTCAACAACAACAACCTCGGCATGGTCCGCCAGTGGCAGCGGCTGTTCTACAACGAGCGATTCTCGGGCAGCGAGCTGACCAACCACACCCCCGACTACGTAAAGCTGGCGGAGGCGATGGGCTGCGTCGGCCTGCGGGCGGAGCACCCGTCCGAGGTGGCGCCGGTCATCGAGAAGTCACTCACCATCAACGATCGTCCGGTCGTGGTCGAGTTCAAGGTCGATCCCGACGAGATGGTGTTCCCAATGGTTCCGGCCGGCGGCTCGAACGACAACGTGGTCATGTCGGTTGAGGACCTGCGATGACGGTGCACGTGCTCTCGGTACTGGTGGAGGACAAGCCGGGCGTGCTCGCCCGGGTAGCGTCGATGTTCGCCCGCCGGGGCTTCAACATTCATTCTCTGGCGGTTGGCCCGGCGGCCGAGCCGGGGAACTCGCTGATGACGGTGGTGGTGGACGCCGCTGAGATCGAACAGGTCGTCAAGCAGCTCCGCAAGCTGATCAATACCATCAAGATCACCGAGCTGAATCCCGACGAGAGCGTCGAGCGCGAGCTGATGCTGGTCCGGGTGTCGGCCGACGCTTCCAAGCGCGGTGAGCTGCTCGACTCGGCCGCCGTGTTCAAAGCCAAAGCCGTCGATGTTGGAACCACCAGCATCACATTCGAGATGAGCGGAAGCCCGGCCAAGGTCAACGATTTCCTGGAGCTGGTGCGACCCTATGGCTTGATCGACGTGGTCAAGTCGGGCTGGATTGCGCTGTCCCGCGACTCGAAGAGCCGCAACCTGCGAGCCATCGGATGACCGGCGTACCCACTCAGGGACTCATCGAGCCGAACGGGCTTCTGGCGCTTACACGGCCGGGCAGCGCGAGCTGACCCGGCCTTCGCCGCAACCCCGTTACTCTCACCGCCCGAGGAGCCTGCCATGTCCGACCGAGTACTCATATTCGACACCACCCTGCGCGACGGCGAACAGTCGCCCGGAATCGCCCTCGACAGCGACGACAAGGTCGCCATCGCCAACCAGTTAGCCCAGCTGGGGGTCGACGTCATCGAGGCGGGCTTTCCGATCTCGTCCGACGGCGACTTCTTCGCCGTGCAGCGGATCGCCCGGGAGGTGAAGGGCCCGATCATCGCCGGCCTGGCCCGCTGCGGCATCGCCGCAGACATCGACCGGGCGTGGGAGGCGGTCAAGGACGCCGAGCATCCCCGCATCCACGTCTTCCTCGCCACCAGCGCCATTCACATGGAGCACAAGCTGCGCATGACCGAGGCAGAAGTGCTCGAGGCGGTGCGGTCCGGCGTATCGCAGGCCCGCACCCTCTGTGAGGACATCGAGTTCTCCCCCGAAGACGGGTCCCGCTCCGACATCGACTTCATGATCCGGGTCTGCCAGGAGGCAGTGGATGCCGGTGCCACCACCATCAACATCCCCGACACCGTTGGGTACGGGACCCCAACCGACTACGGAGCCCGCATCAAGCGGGTGGTTGAGGCCGTCAAGGCAGACCGTGACGACATCGTCATCTCGACCCACTGCCACAACGACCTCGGGCTGGCAGTAGCCAATGCCCTGGCGGCCGTGGAAAACGGCGCCCGCCAGGTCGAAGTAGCCGTCAACGGCATCGGTGAGCGGGCCGGGAACACGGCACTCGAAGAGATTGTGATGGCGCTCAACACCCGGGCCGACCATTACCAGGTCGAGACCGGCATCGACACCCGGCAGCTGTTTCCGGCCAGCCGGCTGGTGTCCCGCCTCACCGGCTACCCCGTGCAGTACAACAAGGCCGTGGTGGGCCGGAACGCGTTCGCCCACGAGTCCGGCATCCACCAGCACGGCGTCCTCCGGGAACGCACCACTTACGAGATCATGGATCCGGCCGCCGTCGGACAGGATGATTCCAAGCTGGTGCTGGGAAAGCACTCGGGCCGGGCGGCCTTCGGCGATGCGCTGCGGACGCTCGACATCAACCTGGAGGACGAAGACTTCGAATCGGCCTTCGCCCGGTTCAAGGAGCTGGCCGATCGCAAAGGCGAGATCGGGGAGGAGGGCCTGTTGGCGATCGTTCACGACCAGGTCGATCTGTCAGATGCCGTCCACTTCCTCGGCTGGCATGCATCGGGCAAGGACAACGAAGCCGAAGCGACCGTCACCGTCGAGCGGGATGGGACCAAACAGTCGTACACGGCGAGCGGCGACGGAATGGTGCACTCGATCTTCGCCGCCCTGCGGGAAGCATTTGACATCGAGGCCCGCCTGCTCGACTACCGGGTGGAACCGGTCAGCCTCGGTGCCGACGCCATGGCCGAGGTCAGCGTGCTCGTGCAGGTCCGGGAACGGACCTTCACCGGAACCGGGTCGTCAACCGACATCGTCGAGGCGTCGGCGCGTTCGTTCACGAGTGCGCTGAACAAAGCGGCCCGGGCGACCGCGTTTTAGCAAGCGGCCTGCGGCCGGTCGGTCGCCGGTTGCCGGTTGCCGGTCGCCGGTCGCCGGTCGCCGGCCAGAACGGGTCAACCAGTCAACGGATTCGAGCGCTCCGAACAAGGCGGCTGTCAGGCTCTAGCGGCTCGGCCGCTTGGGGGGTTGGAAGCCCACCGACCTGATGGCGTGGACAATGGCCCAGACCAGGACGAAGACCACGGTGGCGGCCAGCCCGACCGCCACCCGCCACCGCGGCGTGAGAAATGGCCCGGGGGTGGCCTCGTTGAGCACTATCTCGGCTGCAATCACGGCCCCGAAGAACACGAGGATGATCGTGCCTATCTTCAACGCTCCCACCCGGCGGGCCAGGATGGGAAACTCCCCGACGACGAGCTGCCAGAACCCGACCTCGGCGGGGTCCGGTCGGCGCTGATCCTTGGCGAGGGCACGTCGTGTCCCGTGGTAGGCGGCGAGAAGCATGTAGAGCATTCCCTGCATTCTCGCGGTGGGCGACGCCGGGCGGAATCGCCCGGGGTCTCAGCCGTTCAGCGCCGCGATCACCGCGTCGGTCATCTCGACGGTCCCCACGGAGGCGCCGCCGGCGGCAATATCGGGGGTCCGCAGGCCGTCGTCGATGACGGTGTGGACGGCCGCCTCGATGGCGGCGGCTTCCGCCTCCAGGCCCAGCGAGTGACGGAGGGCGAGGGCGGCGCACAGGATGGCGGCGAGGGGGTTGGCGAGGCCGGTCCCGGCAATGTCGGGAGCTGAGCCGTGCACCGGCTCGAAGAGGCCGGGACCGCTCGACCCCAGTGAGGCCGATGGGAGCATCCCCATGGAGCCGACGATCATCGACGCTTCATCGGTGAGTATGTCGCCGAACAAGTTGGCTGTCACCACTACATCGAAGTCAGAGGGCCGCGACAGCAGATACATGGCCATTGCGTCCACCAGGACGACGTCGAAGTCCAGGTCCGGATACTCGGCCGTCACGAGGTCGGTGGTGACCTGCCGCCACAGCCGGGACGGCTCCAGGACGTTGGCCTTGTCGACCAGGGTGAGCTTGCCCAGCCGGGCGCGGGCGGCGGCGGCGGCCAGCCGGACAATGCGCTCCACCTCGGCCGTGGTATATGACATCACCTGGTAGGCGGCGCCGTCGGATCGGCCGGAGTCTCCGAAGTAGATCCCACCGGTCAGCTCCCGGTAGAAGAGGATGTCGACCCCGGCGAGGCGCTCGGGCCGGAGCGGCGAAGCATCGGCCAGCGCCGGGAAGACGGTGATGGGACGGAGGTTGGCGAACAGCTCGAGCTCCTTGCGGATCCCGAGGAGTCCCTGCTCGGGCCGGACCCCGGCCGTTGGGTCATCCCACTTCGGTCCGCCGACGGCACCGAGCAACACCGCATCGGCCGCCCGGGCGAGATCCACAGTGGCTCTCGGCAGCGCCGTGCCATCGGTGTCGATGGCTACTCCCCCGATGAGGGCGTCGTCGAACGAGAAGTCGTGATCGAACTGCCCGGCGACGTGGTTGAGGACGCGGACGCCTTGTGCGGTGACCTCGGGGCCGATCCCGTCCCCTCCCAGTACTGCAAAGCGTGCCTGCATGGGCGAGGAGGCTAACCGCTTGGCGAAGCGCCCGGATAGAGTCGGGGAGATGGGGATTCTCTTCTTGCTGTTCGTCGGTATTCCGGTTGCCGAAATCGCCCTGTTCATCTACGTCGGAGGTCGTATCGGCCTGCTCGCCACGCTGGCCGCCATCGTCGTGACGGCTTTGGTCGGCTCGACGCTGGTGGCCCGTCAGGGAGCGGCCGCTCTAGCCGATGTGCAAGCCGCGTTCTTCAAGGCGCGCTTTCCGGGTCGGGAGCTGGCCCACGGCGCCATGATCGTGGTCGCCGGCGCCTTCCTGGTCACGCCCGGGTTCCTGACCGACGGCATCGGGTTCCTGTTGCTGGTCCCGCCGATCCGGGAAGCCGCCCGCCAGATGGTGACCCGTCGCTTTGCGGGACGCTTCACGATTCAGTCGGGACCGCGCACCGTCGACGCCGAGTGGCATGACACGCCGGAGGACGACCCGCCGCCCCGCATCGGGTAAACCGGCCGGGGTGAACTGACGCGCGCCCACGGTGCCCTACGCTGTGGCCCGCCCCCATCCGACGGAGACCAATGGCCAACAACCTCATCGCCCCCCACGGCGGAACCCTGCAAGATCTGCTGGTGACGCCCGAGCGTGCCGCCGAGCTGTCCGCTCCCGACCGCGGCATTCCTGAATGGAGTCTGACTCCCCGTCAGCTGAACGACATCGAGTTGCTACTCAACGGCGGGTTCTCGCCGCTGAGCGGTTTCATGAATCGAGCCGACTACGACTCGGTGAGCGCCTCGATGCGGCTTGCCGATGGGACGTTGTGGCCGATGCCGATCACGCTGGACGTTCCCGAAGACGTCGCCTCGCGCCTCGATGCCGGCGGTGAGCTGGAACTACGAGACCCGGAAGGGGTCCTCATCGCGGTCTTGCATGTCGACGATGTCTGGCAGCCCGATCGGGAGGCCGAAGCGGCCGCGGTGTTCGGGACGACCGATCCCGGCCACCCCGGCGTGAACCACCTGCTGCGGTCCACCCACCCGTACTACGTCGGCGGCACCCTGGAAGGCCTGCAACTCCCCGTCCACTACGACTTCCGCTCGCTGCGGCGCACGCCTGCCCAGCTGCGGGACGATTTCGCCCGGGCGGGCTGGCGGCGCATCGTCGGGTTCCAGACCCGCAACCCGATGCACCGGGCCCATCAGGAGATCACCATGCGGGCCGCCAAAGACGTGGAAGCCAACCTGCTCATCCACCCGGTGGTCGGGTTGACCAAGCCCGGCGACATCGATCACTACACCCGGGTCCGGTGTTACCAGGCGATCCTCCACCACTACCCCGCTTCGACCGCCGAGCTGGCCCTGCTACCGCTGGCGATGCGCATGGGCGGTCCCCGCGAGGCGGTGTGGCACGCCATCATCCGCAAGAACTATGGCGTGACCCACTTCATCGTCGGCCGCGATCATGCCGGCCCGGGGGCCGACGCCGACGGCAACCCGTACTACGGGCCGTACGACGCCCAGGAGCTCCTTCGTGAGCATGAGGAAGAAATCGGCGTCGAGATGGTCCCGTTCCAAATGATGGTCTACCTGCCCGACGACGACACCTACGTGCCCGTCGACGAAGTACCGGAGGGCAAGAAGCCGCTGTCCATCTCCGGCACCGAGCTGCGGGACCGGCTCGCCGACGGCCGGGAGATCCCCTCCTGGTTCAGCTTCCCCGACGTGGTATCCGAGCTGCGCAAGACCCACCGGCCCCGGCACCAGCAGGGGTTCACCGTCTTCTTCACCGGCCTGTCCGGCTCCGGCAAGTCGACGATCGCAAACGCCCTGATGGTGAAGCTGCTCGAGATGGGCGGTCGCCCCGTCACCCTGCTCGACGGCGATCTCGTTCGAAAGCACCTGTCGAGCGAGCTCGGCTTCTCGAAGGAGCATCGCGATCTGAACATCCAGCGCATCGGCTGGGTGGCGTCCGAGATCACCAAGAACGGCGGCATCGCCCTGTGCGCCCCGATCGCACCGTACGACCACACCCGCAAGGTGGTGAGATCGATGATCGAGCCGGTAGGTGGGTTTGACCTTGTCCACGTGGCGACCCCACTCGAGGTGTGCGAACAGCGCGACCGCAAGGGCCTGTACGCCAAAGCCCGGGCGGGTGTGATCAAGGAGTTCACCGGGATCTCCGACCCATACGAGGAGCCGGCCGACGCCGAGATCGTGATCGACACCACCAACCTGCGGCCCTCCGAGGCCGCCCAACAGATCATCCTCCACCTGGAAGCGCAGGGCTACATCGGGCCCGAAAAAGGCTGACCCATGCCTGCTGAGGCCTGGTTGACACTGGCCGCCATTGCGGCGGCGGTGTTCGTCCTGGTGCGGGACCTGCTCCCGCCGGCGCCGGTGCTGCTCGGCACGGTGGTAGTGCTGCTGGTGGTCGGCGTGATCGACACCGAGCAGGCCCTGGCCGGCTTCGCCAACCCGGCCCCGATCACCGTTGCGGCGCTGTTCGTCGTTGCCCGGGCGGTCGAGAAGACCGGCGCCATCCAGCCGCTGGTGTCCTCAGTGCTCCGTGAGAAGGACGGGCCCCGCTCGGCCCTCGCCCGGTTGCTGTTCCCGGTGGCGGGATCGTCGGCGGTGCTCAACAACACGCCGATCGTCGCCATGCTGGTGCCGCAGGTGAGCTCGTGGGCGGAGCGGCGGGGCCGCTCTCCCGCCTCGTACCTCATGCCGCTCTCGTTCGCCGCCATCCTCGGCGGGGTGGTTACGGTGCTCGGAACCTCGACCAACCTGTTGGTCTCGGGCCTGCTGGAGGCATCCGGCGAGGATCCCATCGGTGTCTTCGAGATCACCCGCCTCGGCTTGCCGGTGGCCGTCATCGGCACCGTCGCCTTGGTTCTGCTCGCCCCGCGACTGCTGAGGAACCGGGCGCCGGCACGCCGCGACCTGGCGGGCAATGCCCGGGAATTCGTCGTCGACATGGACGTCGTGCCAGACGGGGCGATTGATGGGCTCTCGGTGGAAGCCGGCGGGCTGCGCCACCTGGCCGGGGTGTTCCTGGTTCAGGTGCGGCGCGGGCCCGACCTGATCGGACCGGTGGCGCCATCGCTGATCCTGCGGGGCGGCGATCGGCTCCGCTTCGTCGGGCGGGCCGACAACGTCATCGACCTCCAGGCGGTCCGGGGCCTCGATTCGGCTGCCCAGGAGCACGTGGCATTCGACGCAGGAGCTTCGGCCTTCTTCGAGGCCGTGGTAGGCGCCGAATCGCCGCTGGTCGGCAAGACACTCAAAGAAGCCGGCTTTCGCAGCCGCTATCAGGCGGCCGTCGTAGCCATCCACCGGGCCGGAGCCCGCCTCGAAGGCAAGCTCGGGTCGATCCCGATCCGGATCGGCGACACCTTGCTGCTGCTGGCCGATCCGGGCTTCCGGAGCCGCTGGTATGACCGGAACGACTTCCTGCTCGTGTCACCGCTGGATGCCGCGCCACCGGTGAGCAGCCGGCAAGCGGTAGCCGTCGCCGCGGTCATCGTGGCGATCATCACCACTGCCGCCACCGGTCTGTTGAGCCTGCTGGAGGCCTCTCTGCTGGGCGCCTTCGGGCTCGTGGTCGGCCGGGTGCTCAGCCCGGGAGAAGCCCGGCGAGCCGTCGACATCGACGTCGTGCTGCTCATCGCGGCGGCGCTCGGACTGGGCCAGGCAGCCTCCCAATCGGGCCTGGCCGCCGAGATCGCCGGTGGGCTGGTCGGTGCCCTGGACGGACTCGGGGTATACGGGACGCTCGGGGGCTTGATGATCGCCACTGTCATCTTGACCGAGCTGGTGTCGAATGCGGCAGCTGCCGCCATCATGTTCCCAATCGCCGTGGTGGCGGCCGCCGACGTCGGCCATGACCCGCGCGGCTTTGCGATCGCCATTGCCGTTGCCGCGTCGGCGTCGTTTCTGTCACCGATCGGCTATCAAACCAACACGATGGTGTACGGCCCGGGCGGGTACCGGTTCTTCGACTACGCCCGGCTCGGCGCCCCGCTGACGGCGATCGTCGTCGTCACGACCGTCATCCTCGAGCCACTGTTCTGGGGCTAGAGCCCGTCCTGCTCAAAGCGGGCGGCGACGATGGGAGACTCCTCGTCCAGCTCGACGGCGTCGAGCGGGATCGGCTCGTCCTGGGAGACCGGCTTGACGACCCGCACGTTCTCCGTGAGTCCGACGGGAAGCAGGCCCTGAGTGTTCTCGATCCTGTCGATTTCTCCGTAAGAGGTCCACCCGCCGATTCCGTCGAGCACATCACCCGGTTGCAGGTCCTTCTTGGCGACTGCAACAACTTCGGTGACGAATGGCCCGGCGGGTGCGACGGTCGGCTCCCGGTCGAGATACACCTCGGCAATGGAGAGCGGCGCTTCGATATGGACGAGGTGATAGGGGCGGTAGAAGGTGTAGTAGGGACCTTCGCCCATCTTCAGATACCGCAGGGCGGGCTGCACCATGTGATGGCTGTCGGAGTAGCCGACCACGAAGACGCCGCCGGCGAAGTCACCTCCGAGGGTGTACTCGACGGTGTGATGACCGTCGAGGGCGGCGACCATGTCTTCGGTGACCGTTGCGAGCGTGCTCTTGATGCCGTGCATGCCGCGCACTTCGGGGTGCAGGTTGTAGGCGTTGGCGAGGTTGGCCTGCTCGATGTTCATCTTGGTGCCGTCGGTAAACGAGGTGGTCATTTGCGGGCTGGTGCCCTGCTTGACCGACCACTCCATGATGCTCTCGGGCGTGGCGTGGACGTCCATATAGCCCTTGCAGTTGACCGCCGAGACGATCTCGAAGCCCGAGCTCTCGACGAACTCGATCAGCCGGCCGAGGACGCCGGGCTGGTCGCCGTCGGCGAGGGTGTAGACGACGCCGTTCTTGTCGGCGACGGTCTTGAGGAGGTACCCGACGGTGGCGTCGGCTTCAGCGTTCATGGTGACCACGTCGTGACCTGCCTCCAGGCACGTCCGGATGACATGGGCACCAAAGTTGGCTGAGGACGTCGCCTCGAACACGATCTCGATCTCTTCCAATTGCAGCATCGTGTCGATTGAGCTGGTCACGGCCGGGCGGCCGGCCCGGATTGCTGCCCCCAGCACCGTGGGATCCTCGCTCACCACGATGTCCAGAGGAGCAAAGCCGGCCCGCACATAGGCGGCGGCAGCGTTCTCGACCGATCGGTTGACGATCAGGGCGGTCTTCATGCCCGGCGTGAAGTTGATCTGATAGGTCATGTTGCTGCCGACCATGCCGGCCCCTACCAGGCCGACGCGCAGCTCATCGTCGCCACGCAGCCGAGCGAGTCTGCGCATCACTCCCATGAATCAAGCCCTTTCAACTGGTCGGAGGCCCACCGGGTCAGTGTATGACAACTTGCCACCCCCGTCCTGAGCCGATCGACCTATCAGGTGATGTTGATTGTGAAACCTTGGGGCGCTGAGGTCTGGCCCCCAGCCGTCACGGTGATCGTGAGGTTGTAGGACCCAGCGAGATTCCCTTCGCCCGCTGCAGTAACTGTCAGATCTCCATTGACTGCAACGTCAAAGTGCCCACCGACATCACCGCCGGTGATATCCCAAGACGATGCTGGGTCCGTCTCCGGGTCGGTGAAGGTCAGCGTCGCGACAACCGTGCCCTGCGTCGTGGCTGCCGGCACGTTGAAGGGGCCCGCTGGGGTTACGACAGGCGGGTCGTTGACGGCGTTGATGGTCACGTTGACGGTGATGGTGTCCGTGCCCCCGTTCCCGTCTGCCACCTGAACCACGAAACTGTCGGGACCGTTGTAATTACCGGTCGGCGTATACCCGATCGCCTTCGACGAGCCCGTGCCCGAGGCTGTCGCCGTCCCATTACTGGCCTGACTCGAGATACTCCACGTCAACGTCTGCGCCGGCACGTCACCATCGGTCGCGTTCAACGTCAACGAAAACGAAGTCGGAGACCCATCCTCAGACATCACGACGTTCGTCGACGCACC